>DAIQQA010000015.1:0-56159 GCA_036787045.1 Burkholderiales bacterium
CACCCTTCACCCTTCACCCTTCACCCTTCACCCTTCACCCTTCACCCTTCACCCTCACGCCGCCGGCCGGATCCTGGGACTGTGTTCGGCAAGGTAAGCCGGCAGCTGCTCCGCCGGCATTGGCCGCGCGAACAGGAAGCCCTGCACCTTGTGGCACTCGCGCTCGCGCAGGAACGCGAGCTGCTCGAGCGTCTCGACGCCCTCGGCGATGATGGTCAGGCGCAGGCTGTGGCCCATGGCGATGATGGCGCTGGCGATGGCGGCATCGTCCTGGTCGGAGGTGATGTCGCGCACGAAGGACTGGTCGACTTTCAGCGCGTCGATGGGGAAGCGCTTGAGGTAGGCCAGCGACGAGTAGCCGGTACCGAAGTCGTCGATCGACAGGTGCACACCCATCGCCCCCAGCTCGCGCAGGGTGCGGATCGCCTGGTCGGGGTTGTCCATCACGCTGCCCTCGGTCAGTTCCAGCTCCAGGTGTCGCGGCGACAGTCCGGTGCGCTCCAGGACCATGGACACCGAGCGGGCGAGGTCGCGCTGGCGGAATTGCCTGGGAGACAGGTTCACCGCCACGTGCAGTTCGACGAAGCCCTGCTCGTGCAGGGCGCGGGTCGTGCGGCAGGCGTGCTCCAGGACCCACTGGCCGATCGGCACGATCAGGCCGGTCTCCTCCGCGAGCGGAATGAACTTGGCGGGGGACACCATTCCGAACTCGGGGTGCTGCCAGCGCACCAGAGTCTCCATCGAGGCCACCCGCTGCGTGCGCAGGTCGACAATGGGCTGGAAATGCAGGACGAACTCCTCGCGCTCCAGCGCCCGGCGCAGGCTCGTCTCCAGCATCAGGTGCTCGAAGGTCGCCGCCGTGGCTTCCGTGGAGAAGAGCTGATAGGTGTTCCTGCCCTGCTCCTTGGCCCGGTACATGGCGATGTCGGCGTTCTTCAGCAGGGTGGCCGCGTCGCGCGCGTCGTCGGGGAACATGCTCACACCGATGCTGCAGGTGACGAACAGCTCATGACCGTCGACGTTGAACGGGGCCGCCAGGGCGTTGATCAGTTTCTGCGCGCAGGATGCCACTTCCTGCGGCTCGCGCACCGGACGCATCATCACGGTGTACTCGTCCCCGCCCAGACGCGCGACCACATCGCTCTCGCGCAGGCAGCCCCGGAAGCGCAACGCGACCTGCTGGAGCAGCGCATCGCCGGTCTGATGGCCCAGCGTATCGTTGACGTTCTTGAAGCGGTCCAGGTCGATGAACAGCGCTGCGAGCTTGTCGCTGTTGCGCGCGGCATGCTGCACGGCGACCGCCAGATGCTCGTTGAACAGGTTGCGGTTGGGCAGCGACGTAAGCTGGTCGTGGTTCGCGAGGAAGTAGAGCATCTCCTCGTCCTTCTTGCGCGCCGTGACGTCGTTGAGCATCACGAAGTATCCGCACACGGTCCCTGTGGCGTCGCGGTGGGGGAGATAGTGCACCTCGAAGTCGCGCAGCGCCCCGTCGCGCCCGCGCTGGCGGCGCTCGTAGCGGACCTCGCGGCCTGCCAGCACCTGCTTCAGGTGCGGCTCCATCACCTGGAACGTCTGCGCATCGACCAGCTCGCGCACCGGCCGGCCGATGAGCTGCTCGCGCGGCGTGCCCACCCAGTCCGCATAGCGCTGGTTGGCGTAGACGATGCGCATCTCCCGGTCTGCGTAACAGATCATCGCGGGCACCGAGTCCATCACCGCCCGCAGTTGCCGTTCGCGCAGCTCGAGTGCCTCCTGGGCGCGCACGCGCTCTATCGCGATCCCGGCGATATGCCGAGCCGTGTCCAGCAGCTGCAGGTCCTCCCTGGTGGGGGCGCGCGGCGTCCGGTAGTAGGCAGCGAACGTGCCGAGCACCTTGCCGTTCGCGGCCGTGATGCACACGGACCAGCAGGCGCGCAGCCCGTTGCGCAAGGCAAGCTCCCTGTAGTCGGCCCACAGCGGGTCGAGTGCGATGTCGGATACGACCACCGTCTCGCCCCGCCAGGCCGCGGTGCCGCAGGATCCGGCGTTGGGTCCGACCGGCATCCCCTCGATGGCAGCGTTGTACTCGATGGGCAGGCTGGGCGCGGCGCCGCCGTGCAACCGCCCGTAGTCGTCGACAAGGAGCACCGAGCACAGCAGATCGGGACGCAGCGCCTCGACGCCGCGCACCAGCGTGTCGAGAATGCGCGGCAGCCGGTCGCCGGCGGAGATCATCTCCAGCAGCTGCTTCTCGGTCTGGGAGCGCTGCTCGGCGGACACGGCCTCGGTGATGTCTTGCGCGTCCAGCAGGATCACGTCCGACCCGCTGATCGGATCGCGCAAGCGTCGGGCCGATACGTTGTGCCAGCGCGGGCCGTGTTGCGTGCCGACCTGCACGCGCCGAACGACGGGCTGGCCGTCCGCAAGTCGGGCGCGGACCTCCTCGGCGGCGTCTGCGACGCGGCGGGCGAAGTCGTCGCCGCCCTCTACAATCGGCCCGAAGGCGGCGGCCGCGGCCGGGTTGCGCATCAGCGTTACGCCGTCCATACGGTGGATGGAGATCTGCGCGCTCGTGTGATTGAGCGCGTCGAGGTCCCGCTGCAGCGTCGCCGACAGGTTCTGGCCTGCGAGCGGCTGTCCCTCGGCGAGGATGGCGAGGCGCCCGTCTTCCAGCAGGATGCCGGTACGCGTGATGGTGATCGGAGTCGGCTGCCCGTGCGGATAGATGGTCCACGGCATAGTGGTGGACTCGCCCAGCCGCAAGGCCTCCATGAAGCCGGCGAGCAGGTTGTCGGCGGACGGCGAGATGTCCGAGAAATCGCGGCCGCGCAACTCTGCAAGAGTTTCCGCCTGCCACAGGTCCAGGCCGGCGCGGTTCGCCCACACCATGCGCAGGTTTTCGTAGTCGAACACCCACACGGGCGTTTGCATCCACGCGTAGGCCGCGAGGGACTGCCAGGTGCAGAAGGGGGGAGCCGGTGTTGTCATCTCTTCGCGGGTTGTGGCGGCAACACCCCGCGGGCTTCTCGGGTGCATTTCTGTTTCGGCAGGGCGGCTCGAAACTTGAGCCGGAGAGCGCCGCTCTGGCTATGCTAAACTGTTGATCTTTCGTTGCGAATTCTCATGTCCGGCAACACCCTCGGCAGGCTCTTCTGCGTCACGTCGTTCGGCGAGAGCCATGGCCCTGCGATTGGCTGTGTGGTGGACGGGTGCCCGCCCGGCCTGCCACTCACCGATGCGGACATCCAGCGCGAGCTCGACCGTCGGCGTCCGGGCACCTCCCGGCATGTCACCCAACGCCAGGAGTCGGATACGGTCGAAATCCTCTCTGGCGTCTTCGAGGGTGTCACCACCGGCACGCCAATCGGGCTGCTGATCCGCAACGTGGACGCCCGCAGCAAGGATTACGGGAAGATCAAGGACACGTTCCGCCCTGGACATGCGGACTACACCTACTTGCAGAAGTACGGTGTGCGCGACTATCGCGGCGGCGGGCGGCAATCGGCGCGCGAAACGGCAGTGCGGGTGGCGGCCGGCGCCATCGCGAAGAAGTGGCTGCGCGTGCGCCACGGCATCGAGGTGAGCGGGTATCTTGCCCAGCTCGGGCCCATCGACGTGCCGTTCAGCAGCTGGGACGCAGTCGGCTCCAACCCGTTCTTCGTCGCCGACGAGACGGTCGTGCCGCGGCTCGAGGCTTTCATGGACGAGCTGCGCGAATCCGGCGATTCGGTCGGCGCCCGCCTTACTGTGATGGCGCGCAACGTTCCTCCGGGCTGGGGCGAACCGGTGTACGACAAGCTGGATGCCGACATCGCCTACGCCATGATGAGCATCAACGCGGTCAAGGCCGTGGAGATCGGCGCGGGCTTTGCCGCAGTGACGCAGAGGGGCAGCGAGCACGGCGACGAGATGACGCCGGACGGTTTCCTGAGCAACAACGCCGGCGGCATCCTGGGCGGGATCTCCAGCGGGCAGGACATCGTTGTCAGCATCGCAGTGAAACCCACTTCCAGCATCCGCCTGCCCCGGCGGTCCATCGACAAGCGTGGTGCGCCCACCGTGGTGGAAACGCACGGCCGGCACGATCCGTGTGTCGGGATCCGCGCTACGCCCATCGCGGAAGCGATGCTGGCTCTGGTGCTGATGGATCACGCGCTGCGCCACCGCGCCCAGAATGCGGATGTGAGCTGTGCGACACCCGTCATCCCCGCACAGGCACGCGAGGAAGTGCTGGAGCGGCTGCGTCAGACTGCCGCGGTGGACGATCCCCAGCCTGACGAGGCCTAAACCGACTTCAACCCTATGGCCCAAGGCGGGGAACGCAGCGGACGCACAGTAAAGAGCGGCGAGGACGCAGAGGACATCGACCTTGTCGACCCTCACCTGGAGGTGTAAGCCAACTGCAGAAGCAATCCGGCACCCAGCCCACCGCACCGCCGTTGCGTCAGCTGCTACCGCCGACAGTCCCGTTTTCCCCCGCGTCCTGTGTGTTCTCCTCTGCGTTCCCCGCTGCAGGGTTTAGGGGGTAGGGGACTATGGCGCCTGGAACCACCCAAAGTTGTCATGCCTTCCTTCGCGTCCTTGCTCTTGTCCCGTTGCGTCCTTTGCGTTCCCTGCCTTAGAGGCTCTAACCGATGAACGCGCAGCGGCTCCATTCGCGCCTGTCCGGCTTCTACTTCGCGTACTTCCTGATGCTGGGCGCGTTCGCGCCGTTTTTCGGGCTGTACCTGAAGGGGTTGGGCTTCGCCTCGGTGCAGATCGGCCTGCTGCTCGCCATCATGCCCGTGGTGCGTACCGCTCTGCCCACCGCGTGGGGCTGGCTCGCCGACCACTACGGCCAACGCCGCGCCCTGATCCGCGCAACCTGTGTCGCCGCCACGCTCGCCTGCGCCGGGTTGCTCGTGGGTACCAGCTTCGGCTGGCTGTTCGCCGTGCTGCTCCTGATGAACGTGTTCTGGTGCGCCGCGCTGCCGCTCGTGGAAGCCACGACGTTCGGCCTGCTCAAGGGGCGGCTGGCCGACTATGGGCGCATCCGTGTCTGGGGCTCCTTGAGCTTTGTGCTCGCCGTACTGGCGGTCGGTCCAGCCCTGGACTGGGCTGGGGTGGGAATTCTGCCGCTAGTGCTCCTGGCGCTGTTTGCAGTGATGGCCGGGTCCGCCTGGCTGCTCCCCGCCGACGAAGCAGCGCCCCATCCCGAGCAGCATGCCTCGCTCGGCGGCATCCTGCGCCGCCCCGAAGTGATTGCCCTGTTCGTGGCCTGCTTTCTGATGTCATTGGCGCACGGCCCGTATCACAGCTTCTACTCGATCCATCTGGTGGATCTGGGCTACTCGAAGACCGCGGTGAGCTGGTTGTGGACCATCAGTGTCGTCGCGGAGATCGGCGTGTTCCTTCGGATGCCACATCTCCTGCGCCGGGCCTCGATCACGGCGGTCATCGCCTTCAGTCTGGGATGCGCGGTGGTGCGCTTCCTGGTGATCGGCTGGCTTGCCCACCTGCCGGCGGCGCTTGCGGCCGCACAACTGCTGCACGCGGCCACCTTCGGCGCGCACCACGCGGCGGCCCTTGCGGCCATCCATCATTTCTTCCGGGGCCGCTATCAGGCGCGCGGGCAGGGGCTGTACACGGCGCTCGGGTTCGGCGCCGGTGGCGCCGCCGGCGTGTTCCTCAGCGGATGGCTGTGGGACCGCGTCGGCGCCGAAATGACTTTCACCCTCGGCGCAGCCGTGGCACTCGTTGCGCTCGTGATCGTCCTCGCCCGGCTGCGCCTGCCCGCCATGGCCCACGCCGGCGCCTAGATCCAGCCATGAACCGCAGAGGACGCGGAGGAACGCACAGGAAGCGTAATACGTTGGGAGTGCCAATCCGCGGTGAAGTGCGCTTAATGCAGTGTGCCAGAGCCGGGGTGGGTCCAGGTTTCCCTCCGCGTCCTCTGCGGTAAATGCGGTGCGGGTTAGTGCGTGCGGCGGATCGGCTGTGCGATAATTTGTCGATTCGGATCTTTCCGCCATGAAGCCGCAGACGCTCTACGACAAACTCTGGTCGAGCCACGTCGTCCGCCAGGAAAGCGACGGCACGGCGCTGCTCTACATCGATCGCCATCTGGTGCACGAAGTGACCAGCCCGCAGGCCTTCGAGGGCCTCAAGCTGGCAGGGCGGCGGCCCTGGCGTACCGACTCGATCGTGGCCACGGCCGACCACAACACGCCAACCCGGGATTGGGACCAGGGCATCAAGGACCCCATCTCGCGCACCCAGGTAGAGACGCTGGATGCAAACATGCATGAGTATGGCGCCAAGGCCTACTTCCCTTTCCTAGATGGCCGTCAAGGCATCGTGCATGTGATCGGGCCCGAGCAGGGGGCGACGCTTCCGGGGATGACCGTCGTGTGCGGCGACTCGCACACCAGCACGCACGGCGCTTTCGCCTGCCTGGCCTTCGGCATCGGGACCTCCGAGGTCGAGCACGTGCTGGCCACCCAGTGCCTGGTCATGAAGAAGGCCAAGAGCATGCTGGTGGAGGTGCAGGGCAGGCTGCCGCGGGGCATCACCGCCAAGGACATCGTCCTGGCCGTGATCGGCAGGATCGGCACCGCCGGCGGCACCGGCTACGCGATCGAGTTCGGCGGCAGTGCGATCCGCTCGCTCAGCATGGAAGGGCGGATGACGGTCTGCAACATGGCGATCGAGGCGGGGGCGCGCGCGGGCATGGTAGCGGTAGACGACACCACGATCGCCTACCTGCGCGGTCGCCCCTTTGCGCCCAAAGGCGACCTTTGGGACCGCGCGGTGGCCTGCTGGCATACGCTGGTGAGCGACCCGGGCGCCGGCTTCGACCGCGTGGTCACGCTCGATGCGGCCGCGATCAAGCCCCAGGTGACCTGGGGCACCTCGCCGGAGATGGTGAACACCATCGACGGACGCGTGCCGGATCCCGCCCGTATCGAGGACCCCAGCAAGCGCAAATCGGTCGAGCGGGCGCTGCAGTACATGGGGCTGCAGCCGAACATGCCCATCAGCGAGATTCGCATCGACAAGGTGTTCATCGGGTCCTGCACCAACTCGCGCATCGAGGATCTGCGGGCGGCTGCCGAGGTGGTCAAGGGCCGGCGCGTGGCGGCCAACGTGAAGCTCGCCATGGTCGTGCCGGGGTCGGGGCCGGTGAAGCGGCAGGCCGAGGCGGAGGGGCTGGACCGAGTGTTCCGGGAGGCCGGCTTCGAGTGGCGTGAGCCGGGCTGCTCCATGTGCCTGGCGATGAACGACGACCGGCTGGAGCCGGGCGAGCGCTGCGCCTCGACGTCCAACCGCAACTTCGAAGGCCGCCAGGGTGCCGGCGGCCGCACCCACCTGGTCAGCCCGGCGATGGCTGCCGCGGCGGCGATCGCCGGCCGCTTCGTCGACGTGCGCCAGCTCTAGGGGTCGTCATGGAAAAGTTCCTTCGCCTGGATGGCCTGGTGGCGCCGCTGGATCGCGCCAATGTCGACACCGATGCCATCATCCCGAAGCAGTTCCTCAAGTCCATCAAGCGCAGCGGTTTCGGCCCGAACCTGTTCGACGAGTGGCGCTACCTGGATCACGGCGAGCCGGGGATGGACAACAGCAAGCGGCCGCTCAATCCGGAGTTCGTGCTGAACCAGCCGCGCTACCGCAGCGCGCAGATCCTGCTCGCGCGCGAGAACTTCGGCTGCGGCTCGTCGCGCGAGCACGCGCCGTGGGCGCTGATGGACTTCGGCTTCCGCGCCATAGTCGCACCGAGCTACGCCGACATATTCTTCAACAACTGCTTCAAGAACGGTCTGCTGCCGGTGGTGCTGGATGCAGGTGTGGTGGATTTGCTGTTCCACGAGGTGCTGGCCGCGCCGGGCTATCGGCTGACGATCGACTTGCCCCAGCAGGTGGTGCTGACGCCGTCGGGGAAGACCCACTCCTTCAACATCGACCCTTTCCGCAAGCACTGCCTCGTGAACGGCCTGGACGAGATCGGGCTGACGCTGGCACACGCCGAAGAGATCCGGGCGTTCGAGGCGAAACGCAAAGCCGAGCAGCCTTGGCTGTTCGGCTAGGTCCCCAGTTCTAACCACAGAGGCACACAAGCACAGAGGACAGCTTCTCTCAAGAGCGCTGCGACACCAGAAGACGGTGGTGATATTGCGCATCTCAGCACCATGTCCGGCTGTGGTCTTTCGCCGTACTCTGTGTCTCTGTGCCTCTGTGGTTCAACCGCAATATGAAGATAGCCATCCTGCCCGGTGACGGCATCGGTCCCGAGATCGTCGCCCAAGCCGTCAAAGTGCTGAAGGCCCTGCAATCTGACGGCCTGAAGATCGAGATGGAGCAGGCGCCGATCGGTGGCGCCGGATACGATGCCGCCGGCGATCCGCTGCCCGATGCGACGCTCAAGCTCGCCCGCCAGGCGGATGCGGTGCTGCTGGGCGCCGTGGGCGGGCCGAGGTACGACACACTGCCGCGGCCGATGCGTCCTGAGCAGGGGCTGCTGCGCATTCGCAAGGAGCTCGGCCTCTTCGCCAACCTGCGACCCGCGGTGCTCTACCCCGAGCTCGCCGCTGCGTCTGCGCTTAGACCCGAGGTCGTCGCGGGGCTGGACATCATGATCCTGCGCGAGCTCACCGGCGACATCTACTTCGGACAGCCGCGCGGGCAGCGCACGACGCAGAGCGGCGAACGGGAGGGGTTCGACACGATGCGCTACAGCGAATCGGAGATCCGCCGCATCGCGCGGGCGGGCTTCGACATCGCGCTCAAGCGCAGCCGCAAACTGTGCTCCGTGGACAAGGCCAACGTGCTCGACACGAGTATTCTCTGGCGCGAGGTGGTAAGCGAGGTCGCGAAGGAGTTCCCGCTAGTCGAGCTCAGCCACATGTACGTGGACAACGCGGCGATGCAGCTGGTGCGCGCGCCCAAGCAGTTCGACGTGATCGTCACCGGCAACATGTTCGGCGACATTCTCTCCGACGAAGCCTCGATGCTGACCGGCTCCATCGGCATGCTCCCCTCGGCTTCGCTGGATGCGAGCAACAAGGGCCTGTACGAGCCGATCCACGGCTCGGCGCCCGACATCGCCGGCAAAGCTGTAGCCAATCCGCTCGCGACCATTCTCTCCACTGCGATGATGATGCGCTACACCTTCAACCGGGCCGACACCGCCGAGCGCATCGAGGGCGCGGTCAAGCAGGTACTGCGACAGGGGTATCGCACAGCGGACATCTACCAGGATGGCACACGCAGGGTCGGCACAGTCGAGATGGGCGACGCGGTGGTGGCCGCTCTGGGCCACCGGTAAGCGCGCCGAGCGAGCAAGCGAGGACGGCAATGATGCGAGTGGGATTCATCGGTTGGCGCGGCATGGTGGGCTCGGTGCTCATGCAGCGCATGCTCGAGGAGCACGACTTCGACCATATCGAGCCGGTGTTCTTCACCACCTCGCAGGCGGGCGGCAAGGGCCCGGCGATCGGTCGGGACGTGCCGCCGCTGAAGGATGCGCGCGACGTGCAGGCGCTCGCTGCACACGATGTGCTGCTTTCCTGCCAGGGCGGCGACTACACCAACGAGATCCATCCCAGGTTGCGCAGTGCCGGCTGGAAGGGCTATTGGATCGACGCTGCCTCGGCGCTGCGCATGCGCGACGACGCGGTCATCATCCTCGATCCGGTCAATCTGCAGGGGATCCAGGACGCCCTGGCCCGGGGCGTCAAGGAGTACATCGGCGGCAACTGCACCGTGAGCCTCATGCTCATGGGCATGCACGGGCTGCTGCGCGAGGGCCTGGTGGAGTGGATCACCGCCATGACCTATCAGGCCGCCTCCGGCGCCGGGGCACAGAACATGCGCGAGCTGGTGGCGCAGATGGGGGCGGTACGCCAGGCCGCTGGCAAGCTCATGGATGACCCCGCCTCCTCGATCCTGGAGATCGACCGTGCGGTATCGGATGCGTTGAGGGGCGACGCGCTGCCGCGCGAGCACTTCGGCTATGCACTCGCCGGCAGCCTGCTGCCCTGGATCGACAAGGACCTGGGCAACGGACAGAGCCGCGAGGAATGGAAGGCGCAGGCGGAGGGGAACAAGATTCTCGGCCGCGAGCGCAATCCGATCCTCATGGATGGTGTGTGCGTGCGCATCGGCGCGATGCGCTGCCACAGCCAGGCGCTCACTATCAAGCTCAAGCGCGATGTGCCGCTAGCAGAGATCGAGAGTATTCTCGGCGGTGCCAACGAATGGGTGAAGGTAATTCCGAATCAGCGCGATGCCTCGCTGCGCGGGCTGACGCCGGCAGCGGTGACCGGCACGCTCGAGGTCCCCATCGGCCGGCTGCGCAAGCTGCCCATGGGCGGCGAGTATCTGACCGCATTCACTGTCGGCGACCAGCTCCTATGGGGTGCAGCCGAGCCGCTGCGTCGCATGCTGCGCATCCTGCTGGAGCGGCGCTGAAGCACTCCAGTCCGGCCGCCCTGCACGCCGGGGCCCGTCCTCGAGCTCGCCCGTTTGCGCCCGCTCCCATCGGACCTGGCGAGGGTTTTGCTTACCGCAGGGCATTTGACAATCTCGCCCCGCAAAACCGTCGCTGCAAGCCGGGGCAGCGGGAGAAAACCCTCAAGGGCGCAGGCTGGCAGCCGAAAATAGTCAGAAAAATGATGGGTTACGCCACAATACAAGACGAAAGATTAGCTTGCATCGATAACTACATGATGTTATTTTTAAATATCGCATGGTCATAAACACAGGTGGTGCCGTGGCCAAACCGTCCCTCCGAGCCCTTCTTGTAGCAGCCGCATTGCTGATCGCGCCGCTGGCTGCGCCGGCTGCAGGACTGGGCAAGCTCACTGTGCTGTCCAACCTCGGACAGCCCCTGCGTGCCGAGATCGACGTGGTGGCGGTGGAGAAGAACGAGATGGATACCCTGGCGGCGCGCCTGGCCTCCATCGATTCCTACCTGCAGAACAACCTTCCGTATCCCTCGCCGAGCCTGGGACTGAAGCTGGCTCTCGAGCAGCGGGCCTCCGGTCAACTCTACATTCGCGCCACTACGGTCCAGCCGGTCAACGAGCCCTTCGTCGATGTGCTGGTTGAGTTGACGTGGACCGGCGGCCGCATCCTGCGGGCGTACACCGCACTCCTCGACCCGCCGACTTACACGCCGGAAGAGCCGGCTGTGGCAGCGGTGCCTGAGACGCCTGCGCAGCAGCCGTCAGCACCTATGCCGGCTCCCGAGCCGCAAGTCCAGACCCAGCTGGGCAGCGAGTTCCAGCCAGCGGAGCAGCCGGCGCCCGTGGAAGTCCCGCCGCTGCCCGAAGCGGCTGCGCAGCCGCCCGAGATGGCGGCGCAGGCCCCCGGCGAAATGCCGCCCAGCGAAACGGCGCCGCCACCCGCGGCAACGCCTGCCGCACCGGCAATGCCGCCAGCCGAAGCCGGCATGCCGCCCGCACCGCAGGCGCAGGGCGATACCTACGGACCGGTGGAGCGTGGCGACACGCTGAGCAAGATCGCGTTGCAGTACAAGCCCGAGGACGTGAGCCTCGAGCAGATGCTCGTAGTGCTGTTCCGGAACAACCCGGAGGCCTTCTCCGGCAAGAACATGAACCGGCTGAAGACCGGCCCGGTGCTGACCATCCCGGACCCGAGCGAGGTGGCTGCTGTCGATGCCAAAGAAGCCCGGCGCGAAGTGCGCGTGCAGGTGGCCGATTGGAATGCCTACAAGGAGCGTCTGGCGGAGGCCGCCGGCATGGCAGCCCCGATGCCGGATCAGGCGGGTCAGGCCGCCGGTGGGCGACTCACCGGACCGGTCGAGGACACCGGCGCCGGCGCCCAGGCGCAGCCCAAGGAGTTGCTGAAGCTGTCGAAGGGCGAAACCCCAGGGGGATCCCAGGCGGCACAGGAGCGCATTCGCTCTCTCGAGGAAGAGCTCGCGGCGCGCCAGAAGACGATCCAGGAGCAGAACACCCGAGTAGCCAAGCTCGAGAAGACGATCAAGGACATGCAGTCCCTGCTCGACATCAAGAGCAAGCAGGGCGCAGATCTCCAGAGCCAGGCGGCGGCCGGGGCAGCGCCGCCCAAGCCAGAGACCAAACCGGCCATGCCGAGCATGCCGGAGCCGGTTAAGCCGGGAGCGCCCGCGCCGCAAACGATGCCGGCCAAGCCCGAGGTCGGCGCCGAGCCTGTGCCGGAAGCTTCCGCGCCGGCCGCGCCGATGGCCGAGTCGGGCCCGGCAGCCGCGCCAACGGCCGAAGCCAAGCCCAAGCCGAAGCCCACGAAGAAACCCAGGGTTGCCGCCCCCGCTCCGCCCCCGCAGAGCCTGGTCGATCAGATCCTCAACGAGCCCATGTATCTTGGCGCCGGCGCCCTGGCGCTCGCCCTCCTGGGCTTCCTCGGGTTCCGCATCATCAAGAAACGACGCGCGGGCGCGGAAGACTACGACGTCGGGGCGGAAAAAAAAAATTCTGACGTAGAGCCACTGACCGGCACCGATACCAGCGGCAGCATGGCCGCTGCTGCGCGAGCGGCGGCCGCTGCCCAGGTCACCGAAGAGGTCGATCCCCTCGCCGAGGCCGAGATCTACCTGGCGTATGGGCGCGATTCGCAGGCCGAAGAGATCCTTAAGGAAGCCCTGGCGGCCAATCCCAGGCGCCACGAGATCCATATCAAACTGCTGGAGATCTACGCCAAGCGGAAGGACCTGGCAGCGTTCGACCCGGTAGCGCGCGACCTTCAGGTGAGCACCGGCGGCCAGGGCGAGCTATGGCTCCAGGCGGCACGCCTGGGCTATCAGATTGACCCGCAGAACCCGCGTTACCAGGCTGGCAAGCCAAGCGGAGCACAGGCCCCGGCCGTGACTGCGGCCGCAGCCTTAACCGGCGTGCCAGCCCTGGACGAGAAGCTCGACTTCAACATCGGTCTGGAGGACGCCGATGTCGGCACCAAGACCGACATCGACCTCAGCCGTCTCGGTGGCGCCGGCGGCGGCACTACCACCGACATCGACCTCAGCCGTCTCGGTGGCGCCGGAGGTACCACCACCGACATTGATCTGGGCAACCTGGGTGGACCGGGTGATATGGGCGTACCGGACGTGGATCTGTCCACCATCTCCGGCGTTCCGGAGCGGACGGTGCAGGTTCCCGAGGTGGACTTCGACATCGAGGCACCTGCGGCACCCGGGGAGACTGGGGCCGCCTCTGGTGGGGTGGATTTCGACTTCGACCTGAACGCCATATCGGCGGCACCGGAGCCCACCAGCACGCAGATCATGACCAAGGCCATGACGCAGACGGTCGCCGACGTCGGTGAGCCCGGGATGGGCACCATCGAGTTCGATCTGTCCAAGATCTCGCTAGACGTGGGCGATGCCGGCAAGATGGAGCCCAAGCTCGAGTTCGAGTCCCCCGGTGGCGGCATGGTGCCGGAGATCGACCTGTCCTCCATCAACCTCGATCTTGGTGGGGCTGAGCCCGGAGGCGGCGGCGAGGGGCCCAAGGACGACCGCTGGTACGACGTGCAGACCAAGTTCGATCTGGCCAAGGCCTACCAGGAGATGGGCGACCGGGAAGGCGCGCGTGAGATCCTGCGCGAGGTCATCGCCGAAGGCGACGACGATCAGAAGGCGGCAGCGCAGCGGGTGCTCGAGACGCTCGCTTAACCTATACTCAAACCTGTGCGTGTGCGGCGCGGCCCTGCGGGGCCGCGTTTGCTTTCGATCCCAGGCGAACCGGACAGGCACACAGAGACACACAGAAAGGCGGGGCTTGTGCAGTGTGACGTGTTTGCCCACCCGGTGAGGGTCGACCGATATTTGCGGGCTCCCGCTTCTGTTGCAAGGGAATCTCTGTGCCTCTGCGTCTCTGGGGTGAGCACCTGTTTCCAGGGTTGAGGAACCTCCCCGCCCACTCATGCGTCTCGCCCTCGGCTTGGAGTACGACGGCAGCCCCTATTGCGGCTGGCAGACCCAGCCGTCCGGGTGCAGTGTGCAGGATGCGCTGGAGCGTGCGTTGTCGCAGATCGCCGATCATCGGATCGAGGCACAGTGTGCCGGACGGACCGACGCGGGCGTGCATGCGCTAGGGCAGGTGGTGCATTTCGACACCGAGGTGCGCCGCCCGATCACTGCGTGGGTGCGCGGCGTGAACACTCTGCTGCCGCGCTCGATCGCTGTCGCGTGGGCGCGGGAGGTGGATGGCGCGTTCCACGCCCGCTATTGCGCCCGCGGTCGTGCCTATGCGTACCTCTTGCTCAACCGACCCGAGCGGCCCGGCCTGCATTACCGTCACCTGGGGTGGCACCATCACCGGCTGGAGCTCGACCCCATGCGGGAGGCGGCTGCACACCTGCTCGGCGTGCACGACTTCAGCGCCTTCCGCGCCGCGGAGTGCCAGGCGCGCTCGCCCATGAAGGAACTGCGACGGCTCGATATCGAGCGCGAAGGCGAGATGGTGATCTTCCACCTCGCCGCCGATGCGTTTCTGCACCACATGGTGCGCAACATCGTCGGGTGCCTGGTGAAAGTGGGCAACGGTGCCCGCCCGCCCGGCTGGATCAAGGTCGTCCTGGAAGGCCGCGACCGCGAGCACGCTGCTCCCACCTATGCGGCCAACGGCCTGTACCTGACGGGCGTGGAGTACGATGCGCGCTGGGGGCTGCCGCCCGGGCGCACGAGCGCCGACAGCGGCGCGCTCGCCAGCCTGGGTGCGCTGCTGATGCCTTGAAGACATAGACAGGACGCACAAGATTGGAGCTTCGCAGAGAAAGCAATAGACAGGATCTTCCGGGATTAACAGGATTCTGTTCAGGCAGTCCAGCCAGGTTATCGCGCAAATCCGGCAGTCCTCTCGATGATGTTCGGAGAATCCTGTCCAAGTTCTCCTTCATCCGACGCCGAGTTGCGGCCGGCGCCCTTGGACCTCGGCGGAGGAAATCCTGTTAGTCCTGCGAAATCCTGTTAATGCTGTCTATTCGCTCTGGTTTGGGTGAATGGCCACTGCAGTCAAGATCTGCGGCATTACCCGAGTCGAGGACGGCTTGGCAGCCGCCCGCGCCGGCGCGCACGCCATTGGCCTGGTGTTCCATGCCGGGAGCCCGCGCGCGGTCAGCGTAGAGACCGCGCGCGAAATCGCGCGCAGCCTGCCGCCCTTCGTCACTGTGGTGGGCCTGTTCGTGGACGCGCCGGCCGAGCAGGTGAGGACCGTGCTGCAAGCGGTGCCGCTCCAGCTGCTGCAGTTTCATGGTGCGGAGCCGCCCGACTACTGTGCCCAGTTCCCCCTGCCTTACCTCAAGGCCGTCAGGGTGGAAGCGGGGGTGGATTTGCTACAATACGCGGTCCGTTATTCGGCGGCTAAGGGCTTGTTGCTGGATGCCTTCGTAGCAGGCAGCCACGGCGGCACGGGCAACGCGTTCGACTGGGATCTCATTCCGCCCAACCTGCCGCTGCCGGTCGTGCTGGCTGGTGGCCTCACGCCGGACAACGTCGGCGAGGCGATCCGACGCGTCAGGCCCTGGGCGGTGGACGTCAGCAGCGGCGTCGAGCAAGAAAAAGGCATCAAGGACGCGGCCAGAGTAGCCGCCTTCATAAGAGGAGCGCGCCATGCAGATGTATGAGGCCGGGCAGATCTACGACCTGCCAGACGCCACCGGCCACTTCGGTCCCTACGGGGGCGTGTTCGTCGCCGAGACCCTGATGCACGCCCTGGACGAGCTCAAGCGCGAGTACCTGCGCGTGCGCGATGACGCTTCCTTCCAGGCCGAGTTCGAGTACGACCTCAAGCACTACGTTGGGCGCCCCAGCCCCATCTATTACGCCCGGCGGCTCTCGGAGCAGCTGGGTGGCGCGCAGATCTGGCTCAAGCGCGAAGACCTCAACCACACCGGTGCGCACAAGATCAACAACACGGTGGGCCAGGCGCTGGTGGCCAGGCGTATGGGCAAGAAGCGCGTGATCGCCGAGACCGGCGCAGGCCAGCACGGTGTGGCTTCAGCCACAGTGGCCGCACGCTACGGAATGGAATGTGTGGTGTACATGGGCTCCGAGGACATCAAGCGGCAGGCCATGAACGTCTACCGCATGAAGCTGCTGGGGGCCAGCGTGGTGCCGGTGGAAAGCGGCTCCAAGACACTGAAGGACGCGCTCAACGAAGCCATGCGCGACTGGGTCACCAACGTCGAGAGCACCTTCTACATCATCGGCACCGTAGCGGGCCCGCACCCCTATCCGATGATGGTGCGCGACTTCAACTCCGTAGTGGGCAGGGAGTTGCGGATGCAGATGCCCGAGACGATCGGCCGGCAGCCGGACGCGATACTCGCCTGCGTGGGCGGGGGCAGCAATGCCATGGGTGTGTTCCACCCTTACATCCAGGACACCAGCGTGCGGCTCATCGGCGTGGAAGCGGCCGGCGAAGGCATCGCAACCGGACACCATGCCGCGACCCTGTGCGCCGGTCGCCCCGGTGTGCTGCACGGCAATCGCACCTACCTGCTGCAGGACCAGGACGGCCAGATCATCGAGACCCACTCGATCTCGGCGGGCCTCGACTATCCCGGCGTGGGCCCCGAGCACTCCTGGCTCAAGGACAGCGGCCGCGCGCAGTACGTGGCAGCCACCGACGACGAGGCGCTGCACGCCTTCCACACGCTGTGCCGGATGGAAGGCATCATGCCCGCGCTGGAATCGAGCCACGCCCTCGCCCACGCCATGAAGATCGCTCCGTCCATGAGCAGGGACAAGGTGCTCGTGGTCAATCTCTCCGGGCGCGGCGACAAGGACATGCACACCGTCGCCAAGCATTCGGGCATCACCCTGTGACCCGGGTGAGGCGTGAGGCGAGAGGCGTGAGGCGAGCATACCAACCGGCTTTTGAACGCCTCACGCCTCACGCCTGACGCCTCACGCCTACATGTCCCGCATCCCCGCCACCTTCGAAGCGCTGCAGGCTCGCCGCCGCAAGGCACTCATCCCGTTCATCACGGCGGGCGACCCGAGCATCGAGCTGACCGTCCCGCTCATGCACGCCCTGGTGGAGGCCGGTGCCGACATCATCGAGCTGGGCATGCCGTTCTCCGATCCGATGGCCGACGGGCCGGCGATCCAACGCTCGAGCGAGCGGGCGCTGAGGAACCACACCAACCTGAAAGCCGTCCTCGGCGCCGTGGAGCAGTTCCGCAGCAAGGACAGCCGGACGCCGGTGGTGCTGATGGGCTATGCCAACCCGATCGAGGCGATGGGTGCCGAGCGCTTCGCCGAGGCTGCCGCGCGCGCCGGCGTTGATGGGGTGCTGGTCGTGGACTATCCACCGGAGGAGGGCAGCGAGTTGCATGAGCAACTGAGCAGCCGCGGGCTCGACAGCATCTACCTGCTGTCGCCCACCTCCGAGGACGCGCGCATGGACAAGGTCGCACGTGCAGCGAGCGGCTACATCTACTACGTGTCGCTCAAAGGGGTGACCGGCGCCAGCCACCTCGACTTGAGCGAAGTGGAGCGCAAGATCCCGCAGATCCGTTCCCACATCAAACTACCCGTAGGCGTGGGGTTCGGCATCCGTGACGCCGAGACAGCGCGGGCTGTAGCGCGCATATCGGACGCAGTGGTCATCGGCAGCCGGTTGGTGCAGGAAATCGAAAGGTCGGGCCCCGAGCAGGTGATTGGCAACATCAAGTCTCTGGTGGGCAGCATCCGCCGGGCGATGGACGAGTGATGCCGGCCCGGCCGCCTGTGATGCTGGGACCGGTCCGCATCGAACGTACGCTGCGGCGACGCAGTGGCCACTGATCCGGAGGTGACGTGAGCTGGTTGCAGAAGCTGCTTCCTCCCAAGATCAAGCGCAGCCCGGGTGCCGCGAAGAAGGCGGTCCCGGAGGGGCTGTGGGTCAAGTGCGAGGTATGCGAGGCGGTCCTCTACCGCGCCGACCTGGAGAAAAGCCTCAACGTCTGCCCCAAGTGCTCGCACCACAACCGCGTCAACGCGCGCGAGCGATTGGACATCACGCTCGACCCCGAGGGCCGCTACGAGATCGGCTCGGAAGTGATGCCAGTGGATTTCCTCAAGTTCGTGGACAGCCGGCGCTATACCGAGCGCCTGGAGGCAGACGCCGCGGAGACCGGGGAGAGCGATGCGCTGGTGGTGATGCAGGGCGCCATCAAGACCATTCCCGTAGTCGTGGCTGCCTTCGAGTTCCGCTTCATGGGGGGGTCGATGGGTTCGGTGGTGGGTGAGCGCTTCGTGCGTGGGGTCGGGTCCGCCATCGAGCAGAAGATGCCCTTCATCTGCTTCACTTCCAGCGGCGGCGCGCGCATGCAGGAGGGGCTGATGTCGCTGTTGCAGATGGCCAAGACCACGGCGAGCCTCACGCAGCTCGCGCAGGAGCGCCTGCCGTTCATTTCCGTCCTTACCGATCCCACCATGGGGGGCGTCTCCGCGAGCTTCGCCATGATCGGCGATGTGGTGATCGCCGAGCCCGGCGCACTGATCGGCTTCGCCGGCCCGCGCGTGATCGAGCAGACCGTGAAGCAGACCCTGCCGGAAGGATTCCAGCGTGCCGAGTTCCTGCTCGACAAAGGTGCGGTGGACATGATCGTGGACCGGCGCGAGATGCGCGACCGCCTCGCACAGCTCATCACGCTACTGATGCGTGCTCCTGCGGTCTGATGCAGTTGAACCACAGAGGCACAGAGGCACAGAGAAGATCCCCTCCACGCAGCCCGGCGCACGCGAAGAGGCAACGCTCGCGGCAGTGTCACCAGCAGCGATGATCTCGGTGATCTTCAAGTTGAACTTCTCTGTGGCTCTGTGCCTCTGTGGTTAGTCAGGTGTCTCCGCCGCGGGGTGGCAGCGATCTCGCCGCCTGGCTTTCCTATCTCGAGCGCATCCATCCGCGCACGATCGACCTGGGGCTCGAGCGCGTGGCGCGCGTGCGCGATCGACTCGGCCTTGCGCTGTCCTGTCCCGTCATCACCGTCGGAGGCACCAACGGCAAAGGCTCGACCTGCGCATTCCTGGAAGCGATTCTGCGTGCTTCGGGCTATCGCGTCGGTATGTACAGCTCGCCGCACCTGCTGCGCTACAACGAGCGGGTCCGCATCGAGGGGAGGGAGGCGACCGACGCGCAGCTGGTAGCCGCGTTCGAGCGCGTCGAGGCGGCGCGTGCCGGGACTTCGCTCACGTACTTCGAGTTCGGCACGCTGGCCGCGGCGCTGCTGTTTCACGAAGCCGCGCTGGATGTGGCGGTTCTGGAGGTGGGGCTCGGAGGGCGGCTCGACGCGGTCAACCTCTTCGACCCCGACTGCGCCGTCGTTGCGAGCATTGGCCTGGATCACATGGACTATCTCGGGGCGACCCGGGAGAGCATCGGCCTCGAGAAGGCCGGCATCTTCCGGGGCGGCCGGCCGGCGGTGGTCGGCGACCCCGACCCGCCGGCGTCGCTGCTCGATCATGCCCGGCGCATCGATGCCCAGGTCCGCTTGATCGAGCGCGATTTCGGCGTCCGCGCGGGCGACGGTGATTGGACCTACTGGAGCGCACAGGGGCGCCGTGCCGGGTTGCCCTGGCCTGCCCTGCGCGGCGAGTATCAGCTTGCCAATGCGGCGGCCGCCCTGGCTGCGCTGGAATGTCTGCACGGGGAGGCCCCCGTCGACATGGGCGCGATCCGTCGCGGCCTCGTCGAGGTGGAACTGCCCGGGCGCTTTCAGGTGTTGCCGGGACGCCCGACGGTCGTCCTCGATGTCGCGCACAACCCGCACGCGGCCGAGCGCCTGCGGGACAGCCTGATGCGCATGGGGACCTTCGGAACGACCTTCGCCGTGCTCGGCATGTTGAAGGACAAGGACGTCGCAGGCGTAGCGCGTACCTTGGCCACGCTCGTCGATCGGTGGGTGTTGGCGCCGCTGCCGGGTGCCCGTGGCGCGAGCACCGAGGACCTGCGCGGGCAACTCACCGTCGCAGGCGTCGTGGCGCCCATGGAGGCATGTACAAGCGTGGCGGCTGCATACCGGCATGCGCAAGAACAGGCGCGTGCAGATGATAGAATATTGGTGTTCGGCTCGTTCCATACCGTCGGCGACGTCCTGGCGTTGACGAGACCTTGAGGCCTCAGCTGCTGAGAGTTTCGGAGAAGACTTCCTCACCGGTGAGGCTGGCAACGCGAATCGACAGCAGTGGCAGGATTCAAAGCACGATTCACCAGACCAGACCGCTGTTCGCAGTCGATGAAGGGAGACCCTGTCGATCCTGAGAACTCCCGTTAGTCCTGTCCATTTCTTGATTCCGGCAACGCCGGACTGGAGGATTCGATATTGGCGAAAACTGCCGTCTCCCAGGAAGAGGTCCAGCTGCGCAAGCGTGCGCGCCGCCGTTTGGTCGGCGCCATCGCGCTGGTGCTCGTTGCCGTCGTGATCCTGCCCATGGTGCTGGACGGCGAGCCGCGTCAGCGGCCCGGAAACATCGAAATCGAGATCCCGCCCATTCCGGCCGACGGGCCAGGGCAAGGGGCTGTGCCGGCTCCTCCCACCGCCCTGCCCGAAGGTGCGGCAGCGACCCCGGCGCCCGAGCCCGGCGAGACCACGGCGTCCGCCACCCCGAGCCCCCAGCCGGTGCAGGCCACGCCACCACCTGCAACCGTCGAAGCGCGCACGGGCACACCCGCCGATAGCCTTGTGATCCAGATCGGATGCTTCTCCGATGCGGGTAAGTCGCGCAGCCTCGCGACCCAGATCAAGGCGAACAAGATCCCCGCTTTCAGCGAGCCCGCGCCCGGCCGGGAACGCCCCTGCAACCGCGTGCGCGCCGGCCCCTTCGCAAGCCAGGACGCTGCGCAGAAGGCGCGCGAGCGGCTGGTGAAGCTCAAGCTGATCCCACCGCCCAGCGAGGGCAAGATCGTGCGCCGGGGCGACTGAGCACAGAGACGGCAGACTCGCTCACTCCCATGACAGGCTTCGACTACATCGTGCTCATCGTCCTGGGGCTCTCGGTGCTGGTGAGCGTGGTGCGGGGCGCGGTCCGGGAGGTGATGTCGCTGGCGTCCTGGATCGTCTCGGCTTTCGTCGCAACACGCTTCGCGCCTGCCGTCTCGGCCCTGTTACCGGCAGCCGTGACCAGCCCGACGGTGCGGGTGGCCGCTGCGTTCATCGTGGTGCTGGTGATCTGCCTGATGCTGTTCGCGCTGGTGAGCCTGCTGCTCACCAAGCTGGTCGTGAAGTCGGGACTGAACGGAACGGACCGCACGCTGGGTGCGTTGTTCGGGCTGCTGCGGGGTGTCGTGATCCTGGTCTTGCTGGTGCTGCTCGCCGGCCTAACCCCCTTGCCGCGGGAGCCGGCATGGCGCAACGCCATGTTCAGCCAGCCGTTGGAGGCGCTGGCCACCTACGCCAGAGCCTATCTGCCGCAGCGGTTCACCGAGCACATCCGCTTCGACGAGCCGGCCCCGCCGGCCTGACCATATCGGCGCCGGCAGTTGGACGGCACCCACGCGCCTCACTCGGGATGAGGACTGTTTCGTCTATACTACGTGTGCTCGTTTACCGCGGTCGGTCCGGGTCATACATCAGGACTCGGACGCGCAAGCGCGAGGAAACTCATCGGAGTGCCGGGGCATGTGTGGAATCATTGGCGTAGTCGCCCAGTCTCCCGTTAACCAGCTGCTGTACGACGGACTGCTGGTGCTCCAGCACCGCGGACAGGATGCTGCGGGCATCGTCACGGCCGACGAGAGCACGTTCCACATGCACAAGGGCAGCGGCTTCGTGCGCGACGTCTTCCGGACGCGCAACATGCGCACGCTGACGGGCAGCGCCGGCATTGCGCACTGCCGCTATCCCACCGCCGGTTCCGCCGAGAACTCCGCCGAGTCCCAGCCGCTGTACGTTAACTCACCCTTTGGCATCGTGCTCGGCCACAACGGCAACCTCACCAACTCGGAGCAGCTCAAGCGCGAGCTGTTTCGGCAGGACCTGCGGCATGTGAACACCAACTCCGACTCGGAGGTGCTGCTCAACGTGCTGGCGCACGAGCTGCAGGAAGCCTCCTCGTCCTACGCGCTGGATCCGGCCACCATCTTCCAGGCCGTCTCCGGGGTGCACCGCCGCTGCCGCGGCGCCTACGCCGTGGTGGCGATGATCGCGGGCTACGGGCTGCTTGCCTTCCGCGATCCTTACGGGATCCGGCCGCTGGTGGTGGGGTGCGCGCAGACCGAGCACGGCACCGATTACCTGGTCGCGTCGGAGAGTGTGGCTCTCGACGTGCTGGGCTTCAAGCTGGTGCGCGACGTGGCGCCGGGCGAGGCGATCTTTGTCGACCTGGACGGTAACTTCTACAGCCGCCAGTGTGCGCTGAATGCCTCGCTCAACCCCTGCATCTTCGAATATGTCTATCTGGCGCGGCCCGACTCCGTCATCGACGGCATCTCCGTGTACGACACGCGGCTGCGCATGGGCGAAAGCCTGGCGGAGAAGATCCGGCGCGACCACGCCGACCTCGATATCGACGTGGTGATCCCCATCCCCGACTCCAGCCGGCCGGCCGCAGTGGAGCTGGCCAAGCTGCTCGGTGTCAGCTACCGGGAGGGCTTCATCAAGAACCGCTACATCGGCCGCACCTTCATCATGCCCGGACAGGCGGTCCGCAAGAAGTCGGTGCGCCAGAAGCTCAACGCCATCGGCCGGGAGTTCAAGGGCAAGAACGTGCTGCTGGTGGACGACTCCATCGTGCGCGGCACCACCAGCCGCGAGATCGTGCAGATGGCGCGCGAATCCGGAGCGAACAAGGTGTTCTTCGCCTCGGCCTCGCCGCCCGTGCGCTACCCCAATGTCTACGGCATCGACATGCCCTCGACGCGCGAGCTGATCGCCAACGGCCGTTCGGGCGAGGAGGTCGCCAGAGAGATCGACGCCGACTGCCTGATCTACCAGGACCTGGATGCGCTGATCAACGCCGTACGCTCGGTGAACCCCAAGATCGCGAACTTCGAGACTTCCTGCTTCAGCGGCGAGTACATAACCGGCGACGTCACGCCGGAGTATCTGGCCGGTATCGAGGCTATCCGCAACGACATCGCGCTGGCGCGCCGCTCCACTGTCGCCACCACCCAGCTCGATCTCAATCTGGTTACTGCCGACTAAAGCATAACCGCTCACCACGAAGACACGCAGAAGAACAAGAAACGGAGCGACCCAGTTACCATCTAGGTAATGGGTTGTTGCCAGACCACCTCCCCTCCACACCCACAGCCGCAAGGCAGCGATCGGCGATGCAAGCGGCGCACAGAAGGAAGAAAACGAGCAGCGATCCCGCAGCCCCAACCGTCGGACGGTTTATCTGGGGTCTCTTCGTGCCTTCGTGTCTTCGTGGTGAGAGGTAGCCCAGCTGTTGACAAACCGCGGCAGATCCGCGTAACGTACTTACTTCGCGCCGATTTGAGCCACAGCTTGCGGGCGCGTAACAAGTTCAGCTAAAGCGTGCGAGAGGACCCGTCTTCAGCGCTCGCTGGACGGGTTTTTTGTTTGCTGATGGAAGCATCGTGGACACTCTCGACTTCGAAACGCTGGCGGTGCGCGCCGGCATCCACCGCAGCCAGTTCCAAGAGCACGCCGAGGCGCTGTACCTGACCTCGAGCTTCGTGTTCGAGAATGCCGCACAGGCGGCCGCCCGCTTTGCCGGGAGCGAGCCGGGCATGGTGTACTCGCGCTATACCAACCCGACCGTCGAGGCGCTGCAGGAGCGACTCGCGGCACTGGAGGGCGCGGAGTGCTGTGTGGCGACCGCCTCCGGCATGTCGGCGATCCTGACCGCCATCCTGGGGCTGCTGCGGGCAGGCGACCATATCGTGGCTTCGCAGAGCCTGTTCGGCGCGACGGTGCAGCTGCTCAACAACTGGCTGCCGCGGCTGGGCATCCAGACGACCTTCGTGGCAGGGACGGGGCCGGAGGCGTGGGAAGCGGCGCTGCGACCGAACACGCGGCTGCTGTTCGTGGAGACGCCCTCCAACCCCCTCACCGAGGTCTACGACATCGAAGCGCTGGCGCAGCTCGCTCATCGGCGCGATGCCTGGCTGGCGGTGGACAACTGCTTCTGCACGCCGGCCCTGCAGCGGCCGCTGGAGCTGGGCGCGGACCTCGTGATCCACTCGGCGACCAAGTACCTGGACGGGCAGGGCAGGGTGCTGGGCGGCGCCGTCCTTGGCCGGCACGCGTTGATTCACGAGCCCTTGACGGCGTTCCTGCGCAACGCCGGCCCCACGCTCTCGCCGTTCAACGCGTGGGTGATCCTGAAAGGACTGGAGACCCTGAAGCTGCGCATGAGTGCACACAGCGCCGGTGCGCTGGAGCTTGCGCGCTGGCTGGAGGCGCATCCGCGTGTGCAGCGAGTCTACTACCCGGGCCTCGCGAGCCATCCCCAACATGCCCTGGCCACACGTCAGCAGAGCAACGGAGGCGGGGTGGTGTCGTTCGTGGTGCATGGGGGGCGCGAGGCGGCGTGGCGCGTGGTGGACTCGACGCGGGTGATCTCCATTACGGCCAATCTCGGGGATGTGAAGAGCACGATCACCCATCCGGCCAGCACCACGCACGGGCGGCTAAGCGCCGAAGCGCGTGCTGCAGCCGGAATCGAAGAGGGCTTGCTGCGCGTGGCGGTGGGGCTGGAGTCGGTGCGCGACCTGCAGGCGGATCTCGCCCGCGGGCTGGGCTAGGGCTTACGGCCTACATCCTCATTCTGAACCGCAGAGGCGCAGAGGCGGTTCAGGGGGAGGTTTTAGGGGGTCGACTAGACAAACGCGTTAAGCGAAAGGAAGCTCGATCGACTCCCAGGATCCGGGCGCAACGCGCAGGTACTGGCCGCGCGTGTACCAATCGGACAGCACCCAGCGCTGGCAGCGGCGGCCGTCCACCATGTGCTCGTGCTGCCCGGGCCGGTGTGTGTGCCCGTGGATGAGACGCCCGCATCCACTTCTCCGCAGCGCCTCTTCCACTGCGGCTTGGTTGACGTCCATGATGCTCATCACCTTGGTCTGCGTTTCGCGCACGCTCATGCGGCGTGCGCCCCCGACCAGTGCCTTACGCTTGGCGAGCGGAAGCAGGAGCGCGGCGCGTTGCACAAGCCGGTTGCGCACGACGCGCCGGAAAGCCTGATAGCGGCGGTCGTCGGTGCACAGCAGGTCGCCGTGCATCAACAGCGTGCGCTCGCCATACAGGTCTGCCACGTGGCGCTCCGGCAGGAGACGGACGCGGGCAGCGCGCACGAACCCGTCCTGCAGCAGGAAGTCGCGGTTGCCGTGGATCAGATAAACCGGTACGCGCGCGGCGACGGTCTCGATCGCAGCGGCGACCCGGGCATTGAACGGATCGCTCAGGTCGTCGTCTCCCGCCCAGTACTCGAAGAGGTCGCCGAGGATGTAGAGTGCGTCGGCGCCGGGCGCAACAGCGCGCAGGAAAGCGAAGAACGCGTCGGTCGCAGCCGGACGCTCCGCGGCCAGGTGCAGGTCGGAGATGAGGGCGGTGAACGGCAATGGCTACACCCTAACGCTGAACCGCAGAGGCGCAGAGGAAAAGCCGCAAAGGAAAACTGGAAAGGCTGGGCCCATCGCAGCAGATGGCCGGTCCGTGCTGGTTCGGACGCCGCCGAGACGTTCTGGATGCAGGGTGGTCCCGGACGATTGTGCCGCTCGTGATCATCTTCCCATCGAGGTTGCCGTTCTCTGCGCTCCTCTGCGCCTCCGCGCCTCTGCGGATCAACTCTTGGGCTCGATCACCTCTGCCTTCTTGATGACGACATCCTCCACCGGCACGTCGTCGTGCCCGCCGCGGCTGCCGGTAGGCACCTTTTTGATCTGATCCACCACTTGCTGGCCTTCTACCACGCGGCCGAACACGCAGTAGGCCCAGCCGCGCGGCGTGGGCGCGCTATAGTCCAGGAAATCGTTGTCGGTGACGTTGATGAAGAACTGGCTCGACGCCGAGTGCGGGTCGGGTGTGCGCGCCATCGCTACGCTGTAGGCGACGTTCTTCAGCCCGTTGTCAGCCTCGTTGCGGATCGGCTCGCGCGTGGTCTTCTGGCGCAAGCCGGGCTCGAAGCCCCCGCCCTGAATCATGAATCCGTCGATGACCCGATGGAAGATGGTGTTGGCGTAGAACCCGCTGTTGACATAGTCGAGGAAGTTGCGTGTCGTGACGGGCGCTTTCGCCTCGTCCAGCTCGATGGTGATCTCACCCAGCGTCGTGTGCAGCTTGACCATGGCGTTCTCCCGTATTGCTTTGCGTTCATCGGAAGGTGATCGTCTCGCGTTGGATCAGCCAGCGATCGCCCTCCCGCACCAGTTGCAGAGTCTTGCGCCCCGACGACCGGTAGGCGTCGGCGCGGTAGTTCTGCTTGAACGTAACCGTGGCGTGGTTGGGGTCGCTGATGGTGACCTTGGGCTCGACCACCTCGACGCTGATACTGCGAGGTGCAGTCAGCTGCTTGCGCCGCGCCGCTTCCCACATCCCACGCGGCTCGCCCTTCGGCGTGACGAAATCCCTCGCGTAGAAGGACAGGTACTTGTCGACGTCCTTGCCGGACCATGCCCTGGCCCAGTCCTCGACCGTGCTCAACACGGCCCGAGTCGGATCGGAGACTTGGGCGGCTGCCGTCGCGACGGGCGCCTCCCGGACAACAGGTGGCGTAGGCAGTGCCGGGCTCGCCGGCTGGGGCGGTGCTGTCTGCTGCGAAGCGGCTGCTGCGGTGGACGCCGTTGCGGCCGGAGCCGGTGGTGGCGCGGCCACGGCACCCTCGGGGAGCAGTTCCCGGATCTGCGTGAGCTTGGTGCGCGCCGCGCTGTTGCCCGGGTCGGCCTGCAGGGCCTTCTCGTAGGCTTGGCCGGCCAGCGCCGCGTACACGTCGCCTAGGTTCTGGTGTGCCATGGCATACCCGGGATAAGTCCGGATCGCCATCTCGAGCTCGCGACGCGCGTTGTCGTATTTCCCCTGGCTGGCGTACAGGACCGCCAGATTGTTGTGCGGCTCGGGCAGCTCCGGAAACTCCTCGCTCAGCGCCGTGAGGACCTCGATGGCATCCTCGGTGCGGCCGCGCTCGGTGAGGATGACGCCCTTGAGGAACCGGGCGCGCGCATCGCGTGGATGCTCGGACAGATGGGCGTCCAGGCGCGAGAGTGCCGCTTCGTCGTTGCCCTGCTTGTGCAGCTCGCTCGCTTCCTGGTACCCGTCGCCTGCAGCCATGGCGCCGGATGCCAGGCACCCGAGCGTCAGAACGACGGCCGCGAGGCGGTGGAAGAGCGTCATCGTGCTATACTTTTTCCGGCTTCGACGCTAGGTTCTTGTAAACCCGGTAATTTTACCAACAAGCCCAGCCGCTCCACAATCGCGCCGCGCGCGTCGTGCTACCCGTAACTCGACGCCACGCCGCGTGGGCCATCCCCCGCCTGCAGTTCAGCCCACATGCTGAAGATCCACAACTCGCTTGCGCGCCAGAAGCGGGACTTCGTGCCCATCGAGCCGGGCAAGGTGCGCATGTACGTGTGCGGCATGACGGTGTACGACTATTGCCACATCGGCCATGCACGCGTGATGGTGGTCTTCGATGTCATCCGGCGCTGGCTGCGCGCCAGCGGCTTCGACGTTACTTACGTGCGCAACATCACGGATATCGACGACAAGATCATCAAGCGCGCAGCCGAGAACGGCGAGAGCATCTTCGACCTGACTGCGCGCTTCATCCGCTTCATGGAGGAAGATGCTGCGGCGCTGGGCACGGAGAAGCCGGACGTGGAGCCGCGTGCTACCCAGCACATACCCGATATGGTGCGCATCATCGCGATGCTGATGCGCAAGGGGCTCGCCTACCGCGCAGATAACGGCGATGTGTACTACGCGGTACGCGAGTTCGACGGCTACGGCAAGCTGTCCGGCAAGTCGCTCGAGGACCTGCGCGCCGGCGAGCGCGTCGAGATCGATGCGGCTAAGCGCGATCCGATGGACTTCGTCCTCTGGAAGGCCGCCAAGCCGGGAGAGCCATCCTGGGAATCGCCCTGGGGTCCCGGCCGACCGGGGTGGCACATCGAATGCTCGGCGATGAGCGAGCATTTCCTGGGTGAGCAGTTCGACATCCACGGCGGCGGCCAGGATCTGATATTTCCGCACCACGAGAACGAGATCGCCCAGTCCGAGGGGGCGCACGGCCATGCCTTCGTGAACTACTGGGTGCACAACGGCTTCGTGCGGGTGGACGACGAAAAGATGTCCAAGTCGCTGGGCAACTTCTTCACCGTGCGCGAGGTGCTCGCGCGCTACGATCCCGAGGTGGTGCGCTTCTTCATCGTGCGCGCCCACTACCGCAGCCCGCTCAACTACTCCGACCAGCATCTGGAGGATGCGCGCGCCGGGCTGACGCGCCTGTACACGACGCTGCGGGACACGCCGCCCGCGGCCGCGGCCATCGACTGGAACAATGCCTACGCTGGGCGCTTCCGCGAGGCCATGAACGACGACTTCAACACGGCGGACGCCACCGCCGTGCTGTTCGAACTGGCGAGCGAGGTGAACCGCACCCACAGCGCCGCGCATGCCGGCCTGCTCAAAGGGCTGGCGGGGCTGCTGGGGCTGCTGCAGCGCGAACCGTCGGCATTCCTGCAGGGTGGCGTAGCGGAAACGGGCGAACTCTCGACCGAGCGCATCGACGCCCTGATCGCCGCCCGAGCGGCCGCGCGCAAGGCGAAGGATTTCGCCGAGGCGGACCGAATCCGCAAGGAGCTGGAGGATGCCGGCGTGTTGCTGGAGGACGCTCCGAAGGGCACGATCTGGCGGCGGAAGTGATGGTGGGGTTAGGCGGGAGGCGACAGGCGTGAGGCGTGAGGCGTGAGGCGAGGGAATCACCTCTCGTCGCCGTTGACGCAAGAGGGTCGGGGTAAGGGTGGCACGCGCGTGAGCCAACCCGCCCTCGACCGCTCCCGCGAGGGGCTCACGAGGAGGGGTGGCGCCCCCGGGTCGTTGCCCTGGGCAGGCTCTGTGGGCGCTGCAGGCGGCGCGCCTCTACGAGGTTCTGGGTCCTACATAGCGCGCTTGGCGTATCAGCCCCCCCGGACGGTCGAAGCTCCGCGCGCCGGCGGCCAGCCCGGCACGGCGGCGCTACGCGTCTTCAGAACGGTCGGCTCGCTCCTCTAGACGTCCTGGTTGGTCCAAGCGTTCGTGCAAAACAATTACCCGGGAGCTTGACAAGGTTTTAGATTTGGACTTAGTCTCAGTCCTGAAATTGAACCAGGCCACACCTATCGCAGAACCATCGAGTCTGGGTCCAGGCAGCCCTTATCTGCACTGAACGAGCGTCGAGCCAACTCGGCGCCGCGACAAAACCGAGGAGGAGAGGTACGTGAGAACTGCACCCCTAATGGCGGTCGGCCTGATCGCCACCCTGCACTTTGCCCCCGTTGCCGCTGCTGCGGAGTACCAGTCGGGCGCGGTCCCCGACGGCGGAACGATCAAGGGCAAGATTATCTACAAGGGCACAGTGCCCACCAAAACGGTGCTCCCGACCAAGGACAAAGAGACATGCGGCGGTCCACGCAAAGACCCACTGGTCATCGTCGGGGCGGGCGGGGAAGTCAAGGACGCTGTCGTGCACCTGAAGGAAGTCGGCAAGGGCAAGGAGTGGCCGAAGGCGGCGAAGAAGCCGGAGATCGACAATGTTAAGTGCAACTTCGAGCCGCACGTGCAGGTGATTCGCTCCGGGATGATCGACATCGTCAATACCGATCCGGTCTTGCACAACACCCATGGCTATTACGGGACGAACACCGCGTTCAACGTTGCTCTTCCGCTGCAGGGGGGCCGCGTGACGAAGCCTCTGCGGCGGCCGGGAGTGGTCCGGGTGGACTGCGACGCGCACGGCTGGATGGAGGGCTGGATATACGTCGTCGAGAATCCCTATTACGCGCAGACCGGCGCCGACGGCACGTTCACGATCGGCGACGTTCCGCCGGGGAACTACACCCTGGTCGTCTGGCAGGAGCACGTAGGAGTCACCGAGATGCCGGTGACAGTCAAAGCCAAGGAGACGGTGCAGGTTCCGGTCGAGCTGAAGAAATAACAGCGCGAGCGGGTTCAGTGAGTGGCATGTGAGCTGTATCAGGACTAGCGGGAGGGAAGACGACACATAGACGAGATAGGAGTTTCGCAGCGCTTGCAGCTGTTTGATCCTTTCTAGAGGAGGGGGAATCAAATGAAGAGAACACAAGACCAGCGCAGTACAGACGGGGAGTCGCGGGAGGACGGCGGGCCAAGCGGGGTGCCCAGTATCACGCGCCGTACCTTCCTTCACAAGTCGCTCGTGGCCGGTGCTGCCGTTGCTGGCGGCAGCGCGCTGAATTTCTTCGAAACCTTCACCACCATCGGTGTGGCGCACGCCGCAGAGAACTTCAGCTTCGGCTGGGTCTCCGACACCCACCTATACCCGAGGACGCTCAACACACGCTTCATCGAGAAGGCGCAGCGCGCGTTCCAGGAAGTCGCGGCGATGGGTCCGAAGCTCGATTTCATGATCTTCGGGGGTGACCTGGCGCAGCTGGGCGACCCGGTGGAGATCAAGCTCGGCGCCGAGCTGCTCCAGGAGGTGAAGATCAAGAAGTACTTCATTCCGGGAGAGCACGACTGGTACCTGGACATGGGCAAGACCTGGGTCGATACCTTCGGCGCCGCCCCCTGGAAGTTCGATCACAAGGGGGTGCGCTTCATTGGCCTGGACACAGTGGGCAATGCCCCGGATTACTGGTCGGCCAAGAAGATGAGTCCGAAAGAGCGCATGGATCACATGTCGGTACTGGACGGCTCCGTGGCCGGACCCTGGTCCGGCCTGGGTCACAAGCAGCTGCAGTGGCTCTCGAGCGCGCTCTCCGACTGGGACAAGAGCAAGCCGGTGATCGTGTTCACCCATACTCCGATGTACGAGTACTACCCGCCCTGGAACTTCTGGCTGCGCGACTGGCGCGAGGCGCAGGAGATCCTGCAGCAGTTCAAGAACGTGACCAACGTTCACGGGCATGTCCACCAGCCGCTCTACCACGAGGCGGGCAACATGCGCTTCATCGGTCAGCTTGCGACATCGTGGCCGTGGCCCTACGCACCACAGGGTGTGCCTGCACTGACCAAGGCGATGATCCGCGGCGACCCGGGCGATCCCTTCGACGCCGTCGGCTGGGGTCTGGCCAGCTTCGCCGGGGGCAAGGTGGATCAGCAGTACAAGATGTGGCGCAAGGAGGTGTTCGCCAAGGCGGACGTGGACTCGGGCACGGGCGACAACAGGAACCAGGTCCTGACGCCGCGCATCGCCGATCGTGCATGGCCGTACTAGGGAGAGGAGAGATAGCTATGAGAACGAGAAAGATGCGGGTTACGGCGGCGATCGGCGGTTCTGTCCTGGGTGTGCTGCTCGCCGTCGGGGCGAACCAGGCGGTCGCGCACAAGGAGCCGCATGATGCGGAAACGCTCAAGGCCTTCGAGGACCAGTTCATGGAGCAGGTGGTTCTCGGCGACAAGCTGTTCCACGGCGACGGTGATGCCCAGAAGGCCATGGGGGTCAATCTGTCGAAGACCGGGATGGCCTGTGCCATGTGCCATCCGTTCACGTCGGACACCCATCCTCACGAGTTTCCGAAGTTCCAGGAGCAGATGAGCGAGTTCGCGACGTTGCGAGACATGATCAACTGGTGCATCGAGAAGCCCAATGAAGGCGTGAAGATCGACCCCAACAGCGCGGCGATGAAGGCGCTGGAGGCTTACATCTACTGGTCCAACAAGGGCTCTGTCTTGGATACGGGCAGGCACTGACCGGCAGCGGGCCCGGCGCGTCGATCGAAGCCGCGGTCGGCCGCCGGGCCCCAAGCAGAGGGTGCATCGTGCTCGTGCGCGTTTGGTACGGTGCACCCTCGACCCGTCTCCGCTCCTCGGAGGCGGAAGGCGACAGAGAACTGAACGAACTGCGTGTTGCCTCGGGTCCGCGGTTCACGGGAGGTGGCGTTGAGCAAGCTGATTGTGGCCTTGTCTGTGGCGGCTGCTGGGGGACTGATGCTTGCCGTCAGCACTGCCGTCCTGACCAAAGAAGACTCGGCGGCGCGCGACAAGAAGTCCTTCTTCGATTACTCGGCCGCGACAGGGAACATCGAGCCCGTCGGCGAGAGCCCGCCAGTGACTCCCCGCCTGATCGAACACGGGCACTGGGTGTTCCGCGGGCTGTGCATCGGCTGTCACGGCCCGAAGGGCGACGGCAACGGCGCGGTGTGGGAGCTGGGAGACAAGTATGCCAAGATGCACAAGCTCCCACGGAAGCCACGCGACTTCACCTCGGCGGTGTTCAAGGTCCGCTCCACGCCGAGCGGATCGCTGCCCACGGACAAAGACCTTTTCAAAGCGATCTCCCGAGGCCTGGTCGCGGACCAGGACATGCCCGCGTTCAAATACCTGCCGGAGCGGGACCGGTGGGCCGTGATCGCATACTTCAAGACGCTCTCCACCCGCTGGGTGGAGGAGAAGGACTACCAGGAGCCGCCGGTCGAGGTCGGCGAGCCCCCGATCCCCGACGAGGCCAGCATCGCGGCCGGCAAGCTGGCTTATGCCGAGATGAAATGCGCCAAGTGCCACGGCGAGCTCGGCAAGGGCGACGGCCCTTCGGCGCCGGAGCTGACCGATGACAACGGGCTGTCGATCAAGCCGCGTGACTTCAGCGACGCCAGCCAGTTCGTCGGTGGCAGCGATCCCAGAGGCGTGTATCAGACCTTCACCACCGGACTGGACGGCACGCCGATGCCGACCTTCGCGGACTTCCTCAACGAGGAGAAGCGCTGGCACCTCGTATGGTACGTGATGTCCTTGCGCCCGGACTTCGACCTGGCCGCCGTGCGCCAGGACATGCTGCGCGCGCGAAGCGGAAAGCCGACCCACGCCAGCGCCGGCGCGGGAAAATGACATGGTTCCCGTTCCCTGGAGGCACGCTCACGGCGGCGCTGGTGCCGGCCGGCGTTGCGCTGGCGGCTGTGCTCGCGTGGCTGATCACCACGCTCAGTCCCGGCGATCCCCTGGGATTTCCCGCGGCCGAGAGCGGGCAGCCGGCCGGTCCGGCGCAGGTGGAGGAGACGATCGATTATGTGGCCCTCGAGCAGGGTCGCGTCTACTACGCGCAGATCTGCATGTCCTGTCACGGGGTGCGGGGGGACGGGTTGGGCGAGTGGGCGTATCGAGTGGCTCCGCGCCCGGCGAATCTGACGCACAGCCGCACGCGCAACCGCTCCGATGCGCAGCTGTACCAAATCATCAGCGAAGGTCTGCCCGGCACGGCGATGACCGGCGCGAAACGACAACTTTCGGAGGCGCAGCGGCGGCAACTCGTGACCTATGTCCGTTACCTGAGCCAAAGCGGCGGCAAGGACGTGCGTCATGAGTAACCTCGCCGAGCTGCGCCGCCGTCACCCGGCCGACCATGCCGGGGATCCTCCTGCGCCGGCAGCGGCGACGCAGCCGGGAGAGGCCGCATCGATCGTGCGCTTCTTCGTGCTCTCGGTCACCAACCTGTTCATCGGCACGGTCCAGGGCGTGGCGCAGACCTTCCCCGGCATCGGTCAATGGATCCGCGAGGCCGGGCCCGCCGGGCACTTGATTGACCCGCTGGCGCACGCGCATATCAACCTGGTGGGCGGGGTGACCACGGGACTGATGGGTCTGTTCTATTACGTGCTGCCGCGCCTGCTCAACCGCCCGATCTACAGCCCGGTCCTGGCGGCGACCTCGTTCTGGTTCTCCGCGATCGGCGTGGGCATCTTCTACACCTCGCTGGTGATCCTGGGTCTGATCGAGGGCAACCTGGTCCATGCGGGCATGACCTACGCCCAGGCGCTCGAGGCGGTCGGGCCGATCCACCATGTGCTCATCATCACCGGCGCCATCCTGATGGGGCTGGGCTACTGGACCTACATCACCAACATCTACCTGACGGTGTTCAGGAAGCGGGGAGGTCGATCGCATGCACCGGCTGCTTAGTATCCTCTATAGCGGGTTTGTCGTCGGACTGGGACTCGGAACCGTGTTCCAGCTTGCTTTCCTGCCGCTGCTGGGTATGCGCAGCCATGAGGACTGGACCGGGCTGCTGGTATGGGGCTTTGCCATCAGCGTCGGGACCGGCATCCTGTCCGCACTCAGTTTCTGGTTCATGAACTCGGTCATGGTTCGGCAGGGCAAGTAACTCCTACACCGTCGCGCACGCTAGAGCGAGAGTACAAGATGATCGTGAGACTGCTGAGACACAACGACTACCAGGAAGGCACCGCGGCGAAGCACTTCTTCTTCTCCGCAATCGTCATGCTGAACATCGGCGTGCTCATGGCGCTGGGCACGTCGTTGCGTCTCGCCTGGCCGGACATCCTCCCTAACGACATTCCATGGCTGCACTTCGGCCGTATCCGACCGGTGCACGTGCACTTCGTGATCTTCGGCTGGATCTCCATGGCCTTTGCCGGCGCCATGTGCTACATGGCCCCCGCTCTGTGCAAGACCAAGTTGTGGAGCGAGAAGCTCGGCGTATGGAACTGCTGGGCCTGGAACCTGGGCATGGTGGTCGTGTTCTTCACCCTGATCAACGGCATGACCACCGGCCGCGAGTACCAGGACCTGATCTGGCCGGTAGACATCTACGTTCTGTTGTTCATATTCCTGCCGCTGGCCGTGAACATCTGGATGACCATGCTCACGCGCCAGATCGAAGGCCTGTACGTCACGCTATGGTTCTTCGGCGCCTCGCTGCTGTTCATCCTGCTGTCCTACTTCATCGGTGCGGTCCCCGATTTCTTCCCGGTCACAGGCCTGAGCGAGGCCTACATGACTTGGTGGCACGCCCACAACATCCTCGGGCTGTGGATCACGCCGGTCTCGGCGGCGATCGCCTACTACCTCATTCCGAAGGTCTCGGGGAATACGCTGTACAGCCACAAGATCGGCCACCTGCATTTTTGGTCGATCGCCGCTTTCTATTCCACCCCCGGCGCCCATCACCTGATGGGTGCGCCGATCCCGGAGTGGCTGAAGTCGTTCGCCTCGGTGTCGGGTGTGCTGATCATGATCCCGGCGCTCGCCTTCGTCGTGAACATGCTCATGACGATGAAGGACAAGTGGTGGATGTACGCCAAGAGCATTCCGCTGCAATGGGCACTCACCGGCGTGCTGTTCGCCATTCCGCTCAACATCCAGGGCGCCTTCCAGCAGACGCGCGCCTTGAACTGGTACATCCACGGCACGCACTGGATCGTGGCGCACGCGCACCTGGCGCTGCTCGGGTTTTCCAGCTTCATCGAGATCGGGGCGATCTACTATGGCCTGCCCAAGCTGCTGAAGCGCGAGCTGTACAGCGAGAAGCTCGCCAGGCTGCACTTCTGGATGATGGCGATCGGCTTCCTCGGATTCTGGTCGGTGCTCACGGCCGCCGGGCTCGTGCAGGGGGCCGCAAAAGTCTACGAGATCCCGTACATCCAGTCGGTGGTCGCGACGCATCCTTACATGGTCGGGCGCGTGATTTTCGGGGCGCTGATCATCTTTGCGCAGCCGATCTTCCTGTACAACATGTATATGACCGCCCGATACGGCAAGAAGATCGTACCGGAAGCCCGGGTGCGGCCGATCGCCGCTCCGGCGGGCGCTTGAGTCGCAGCGGAGGACAACGATGCCCAAGTACGTTATCGGCGCGGTCCTGGTAGTGCTGGTGATCTTCACCTCGATCGCCATCACGGTGGTCGGGGGATCGACCTACATGAGCCAGATCCCCCAGACCGAGCACGCCAAGGAAACTCAGCGCATCTGGGGGCACACGGGATGGTCCATCTCCGATCCGTGGATGACGGGCAAGAACGCGCCCACTCTGGCGGGCAAGGGCAAGACCATCTTCATCCGCGAGGGTTGCTGGTGGTGCCACACCCTGCTGCCCGAGCAGACCCAGGACTGGGCTTACTTCGGTGCACCGCCGGTGGCCGGAGACGTGCAAGGCGAGTCGCCCAGCCTGTTCGGCTCGGACCGCAAGGCGCCGGATCTGCTGCACATTGCCAGCCGCAACCGGGTGAAGGCCTGGCACTACGTGCACCATCGCAACCCGCGGGCGGTGACGCCGGACTCGATCATGCCCGCGTTCCAGCATCTGAGTGACGAGGACATCGACGCCATCGTGGCGTTCCTCGAGAGCCTGAAGTGAGCAGACGATGACGAACACGACGCGACGCGACCAGCCGGTGGAAATGGGCGAACTGGAGGACAAGGGCGAGGTGTTCGGCCGGTTCTCCGATGAGGAGTATGACGGCATCAAGGAAGGCAACGGCAAGATCCCGTGGTGGCTGGTGATGATCGTAGGCGTCACCGTCTTCCAGGCATTTCTGTGGACACTGCCCTGGCCCGGCTTCGGTCAGCGCTACGACAGCGTCACGACGACTTTCGTGAGCGCGAGTGGCGCGCAGCCCTGGTGGGACTGGGGCTATTACATGATCATGCTGCAGATCATCGTCGTGCTGTCGGGGATTGTCGGAGTGGTCTGGCTGATCAACGTGCAGAAATGGAAAGAACGCGAGAAGGAGCACAAGGGGCAGGACCGCACACCATAGCCCGTCGTTAAGTGGAGCTGACCGACAAGATCTCGGCGCTCATATTTGCGCTGATCGTCGTCGCAGTCGTCGTGTTTCTGACGATGTCGCGTTTCGTGATCGGCCCGCTATCGCGCCTGAAGCGCGCCGAGCGGCTCATATTGGGCGTGAGCTTCCTGGGAGTTCTTGCGGTCATGGTGTATGCAGCAGTCGAGCTTCTGTTCCATGTCGTGTTCTAGCCAATGATGAAGTTGAAGCTGGGCGAGAAGCTGATGTTCGGATTCGCCGTGCTCCTCGCCGTGGCCGCAGTCGCCAAGGGGCTCAAGCAGATGCGCGCGCACGAGCCCGGCAAGCCGCGCGAGTACTACGAGTGGACGCAGGCCGGCTTGGAGGGCAAGGCGCTCTACGGGCGCATGGGCTGCAACAGCTGCCACCGCACCATGGGCGTTGGAGAAATCGGCGTGGCGCCGGTGCTCGACGGTGAGGGCACGCGCCGCACACGGGAGTGGTTGGAGGGCTATCTGGAAGACCCGGGCGCGCTGGTCCCCGGCACCGCGCACGACGGCAGCCTGGGACCGGACTTTCGCAAGCTGACCGCGGAAGAGCGCAACGCCTTGGCGGCGTTCCTGTTCGGACTAAAATCCAATCCGGGTTCACCGAACTATCCGACGCCGCCCGTCGCGGGCGCGGGCAGGCAGCAATAGATCAGGAGGCGTGATGGGTGCCGATACTCTGATTCCCTACCTCTGGGCCGCTTCGGGCCTGGTGAGCCTGGTCGCGATCGTGCTGCTGATCTACTGGGCGTACACGCACCGTCAGTTCGACGAGGAGATCAAGAATCAGATGTTCACCGAAGGCGACGATGACCGCTACGGGAAGACTCGCACGGGCTAGCCGTGACATTGCGCCTGGGCGAATGGGTCGTCGTAGGCGGCTCGGGTGTGATCGCAGCGTTCGCGGTGCTGGTCGGCGTGCTGATCTACCTCAAGCCTCCGCCGGTGGAATACCGGTATGTGGAAAATGCGCTGGCACGCGACGGGGAGGCGATCTACCGGCGCGAGGGCTGCAGCTCCTGCCATCGCCTGTTCGGCAACGGCGCCACCTATGGGCCCAGCCTCGACGGGGTGGGCAGCCGCCGCGGCGCAGACTGGCTGGAGAATTACCTGCGGGACCCGAAGCCCGGTGTGAGCGATAGGCCTTACCGGGTCAGCATGCCGTCGTACGGCAAGCTGCAAAGCGTGGAGTTGAGCGCGCTGGTGGCCTTCTTGCAGGGACACCGTGCGGTCGGTACGGACGGCGCGCCGATCGACGCGCCGGGGCAACGGTAGCGTGGACGCAGGACGGCTTGCGAGCGCCGCTTCAGGATTGATACTTCTTGTTCTTGTTGTACAGGCCGGTTCCGATGCAAGCCCAAGGCACGATCGCAAGTGCGACCGCACCGCCCACACCGAAGATGAACAACGCGACTTTGGCGGCAATCGAAAGCTCGTGCATGGCACTTCCCCGCTGAATGTTGGCGATTGTTTCTAACTCTTTTTGGATCGTGTGTCAATGTCATCAACCCTGAGCAAGCTCGCTGCAATCGTCGCAACCGCCCTGGTTCTGGTGTCCTGCAAAGGCGAGGGCGGATTGAGGTCCAAGGTGGGAGTCGGCGACCTTGCACCCAAGAGCGAGAACCGGGTGGTGGTGCGCGACGAGGACTGGCATACGGTGTCCACGATGGACACCAAGGTCCGGCTGTACCGCTGGCGCATCGCCGATCTGATCGAACAGCACAAGCCCTTTCTGGTGGTGTTCGGAACGCCCCAGCACTGCACCATGTGCGTGGATCAGCTCACGCGCGTGGCCGTCATGGAAGAGAAGTACGGCGAGCGCTTCGCGTTCGTCCACGTCGACGGGTACAAGGACAGCGCGGTGTGGGTCGAGTGGGGTGTGAAGGGGGAGCCCTGGACCTTCCTGGTCGATGCCAAGGGCGTGGTGCGCAAGGTCTTCCCGGGCCAGACCGAGCTCCCCCTGATCGAGGGAGAGATCGAGAGTCTTCTCAAGGAAGCGGCTTGAGCCCGGTGCCTCTGCGAGCGCGGCTGGCGGCCGGCTGCCTGGCAATGGTGGCCGCAGCCCCGGCTGCGGCCCAGAACCCGTATTCGTACGTGAAGTTTTCGCTGGAAGTCCCTTGGACGCTGTACTTCGTCTTCCTCGGATTGGTCTCGGTGCCGTTCGCACTGATGATCCTGCTCGCCTGGCGGCGCGAACGCGGCGAAGAAGAACCGCAGGAACCCGTGCCGCAGCAGTCAGCAGGGGCCGCCGCCAAGCGCCCTGCCGGGAAATGAACGGTCCTCATGAAGCGATTCCTGCGTTATGTCCTCCCGCTCATTCTGGTGGCGGTCTTCGCGGTGGTTGCGCTGTTCGTGTTGAACGCGTTCGAAGTCACGCACCTGATGGAGACGGAGAAGCGGGCGGGGCCGACCCTGTTGAACCGCTAGTGCATGCCCGATCAGGCGCCGGACAGCTGCAGCGATTTCACCTCGCCGGAGGCGAAGGTCAGCGTGCGGATCGTGTCGCCTTGCGCAGGCGTCCAGACGTGCAACCGATAGCTGCCCGGCGGGATGTCGCGCAGCGCCGCTTCACCCGGTGTCCACACGACGGCGTGATGCGGACCGGATGGAACGAACAGCCAGGCACGCATCCACGAGTGGAGGTCGCAGCGGACTTCGAAGATCCCCGGGCGGCCCAGTACCTTGTGCACGCGCACGCCGGAGAGCGGGACGGCCACGTTGAACAGCGTGCGCCCGCCACCGAACACGTGGGTGTTGTGCGGAATCGGGTCCTGGTTGCCGACCTCGACGCTGGCGGCGACCGGTGCCACCTGAAACACCGGTTGAAAACTGCTGTTGACGCTGGTGATCCGCACCGCAGCCTCGGCACCTGCCTGTGTTTCCCGTCCGGCCGGCCCGGGGACTTCCAGGAACACCACCAGCGGCGCGGACTCGATGGCGTCGACGTGCAGCTGCAGTGTTGCCGTTGGCGCCGGGGCCAGTGCGAGCGGGACGGGAGCGACTCCCAGGTACGCGTATGCACCGATCAGCGCCGCGCATGCGGCCAAAGCAGCCGCGCCGACTGCGAACTTAGGGCCGCTGCGCCGACGGCTCGGCGCAGCGTAGCCGAGCGCAGGGGCGCCGCGTTCTCGGCGCGCCTTCTGGCGCAGCAACAGATACAGCAGACGCAGCATGGTGCGGGCTATTGTAGCGAGCGATGAACCAAGTCACCAGTCTGCAGGTGGAGCCGGTCCCCGCCTATCTGCCTCAGGGCAACGAAGTGGAGGTGTTTCACTCAGCCTACAGACGCCGCCTGCCGCTGCTGCTCAAGGGCCCAACCGGCTGCGGCAAGACGCGTTTCGTGCGCCACATGGCAGCGGTGCTGGGCCGGCCGCTGTACACCGTGGCGTGCCACGACGAGCTGTCCGCCGCCGACCTGGTGGGGCGTTTCCTCATTCGCGGCGAGGACACCGTGTGGCAGGACGGACCGCTCACGCGGGCGGTGCGCGAAGGCGGCATCTGTTATCTCGACGAGGTGGTGGAGGCGCGCAAGGACACGACCGTGATCCTGCATCCGCTCACCGACGACCGCCGCGAGCTGCTGCTGGAGAAGACCGGCGAAGTCGTTGCCGCGCCGCCCGAGTTTATGCTGGTGGCATCCTACAATCCCGGGTACCAGCACGTGTTCAAGAATCTCAAGCCGAGCACCCGGCAGCGCTTCGTGGCGCTCACCTTCGAGTACCCCGACGCCGAGCTGGAAGTGCGAATCGTCGTGCAGGAGTCCGGCTTGGACCAGGCGCGGGCGCGACGGCTGGTGGAACTGGGCCGGCGGCTGCGCGATGTCGCAGGACACGACCTCGAGGAAGTCGCGTCGACTCGCCTGCTGGTGCATGCCGCGCAGCTGATGACCGACCGGCTGAGCCCCTCGCAGGCCTGCCGCGTCGCCCTGGTCGAAGCGCTTTCCGACGATCCAGCGATCCGCGAGGGACTGTTGGAAACCGTGCGCGCCTACTTCGAAGGCTAGCCCGGATATTTCACCAGGCCACCCCCGAAATGCTTGCGGATTCGCATCAGCAGCCCTCGACAGCGCATTTGGCACCGACGCCATCTTGGATGTCGGGGTTACGCGGATTCTGGCCCGTTCTGGGCGGCCATCTCGAGCATGCCCGCCTTGCCAATAGAATGTTCTATTGGCTGTGGCGGTCGAGCCCGACCTGGCTCGCCCAGAACGACCCAGACCTCCGCGTCCTGATGAAATATCCGGGCTAAATCATGAACGCGGGCCTGGGCAGCACACTCTGGTACGGACTCCACATCGGGCTCGCAGGCCGGTTGCGTTACCCGCAAGCAGCGGTGTCGGTAGGCGAACTGGAGCGTGGCCTGGAACTGCACTACCACAGCCTGGGCGGCACCCTTGCGCGGCGTGTGGTGGGGGATGCCGGGTCGCAGCGGCGCGGTCCGCTCAGGGCGGTGCTGTCCGATGGCATGCTGGATCTGATGGCCTGGCTGGACCAGGAGCAGGTGCACCTGCCGAAGACGGTGGACCGCTATGCAACGCTCGCGCTCAACCGTGAGCTGTACTTCTGGCTGGCGGCCTTCCTCGCCGAGGACGTCCCGCTCGGGGACGAGGCGTCGCTGCCCTTGGGTGTGCGCCATCTTCTGCGCGGGGTCGCCACGAGCAGCAGGGTCGGGGAGCGGTATCCGCCGCTTGGAGAGCGCTACCGCCGCCTCTGTGCCGCCGAGCTCGAGCAGCGCAGGAGCGTGCTCCCGCACTGGGATGCGACCTCGAAGCATCCTGTGCTCGTGCTGGAGGCGGCCATGCGCTACGCGCTCGGAAGCGCTCAGCCCCCACCCGACGAGTGGTTGGTGCAAGCGCTGGACGCGGTCCGGCGCGGGGAGCCGATTCCGCGGCCTCTGCCACTGCGCAACCGTGGGCTGCTGCCGTTTCTGCCCGTGGCGCTCTGGGGCCATCCGGCGATGTCCATGCCCGGGCTGAGGTTCCTGCGGTTCAAGCGCCAGATGCGGCGCAGGGACCGCGGCACCAGCAAAGCGCTCGCGCGTCCGCGTTTCGATCCGGCGCACCGCCCCGACTCTGTGGAGGGCGCCGCCGCTCACGGGCAATTCGTTTATCCCGAGTGGCAGTACCAGCGCCACGCCTACCGGCGCGACTGGTGTGTCGTGTCCGAGCGGGTGCCGGCGGGCAACGGCCGCATTGCGTTCGATGGCACCACCAGCTCGCTCGCTGGACAGGTGCGGCGTCAGTTCGAGGCGTTGCGCCAGCTGCCTGGGTGGAGGCGGCACGTGGAAAGCGGAGACGAGCTGGATCTGGATGCCTACGTCGAATCGCAGTCCGACGCGCGCGGGTGCGGACGCCGCAGCCCCCGCATCTACCGCGAGCGCGTGCAACGCTGGCGTGACCTCTCGGTGGCCGTGCTGCTGGACAGCTCACGCTCCACGCAGGCGTGGGTAGGGCAGGATCGCATCATCGGGATCGCGCGCCGCTCCATGCTCGTGCTGGCCGAAGCACTCGCCGCGACCGCGGACGATTTTGCCCTGTTCGCATTCGCCAGCGACAGCCGGCTTCGCGTCACCTGCTACCGGATCAAAGACTTCAGCGAGGCCTACGGGGAAGCGACACACCAGCGCATGGCTGCGCTGCAGCCGCAACACTACACGCGGATGGGGGCGGCGATCCGGCACGCCGGCGCTCGCTTGGAGGGCCGTTCGCCGGCGCAGAAGCTGTTGCTGGTGCTCACCGACGGCCGCCCGAACGATCCTACCGATGGATACGAGGGGCGCTACGGCCTGGAGGACACGCGCCGGGCGCTGCTCGAACTGCGCACGCGCGGTGTGCATGCCTTCGGCTTGACGATCGACCAGCGCGGGCGCGCGTGCCTGCCGCACCTGTTCGGTGCCGGGCATTACGCGGTGTTTGGGGATCCGCGCTCCCTGCCGCACCTCTTGCCCCGGCTATATGCCCGCATCACGGCGCGAGCGCACTAGAACGACGATGGGAAAACAGTGAGGATGAAAATGCGACTCGAGCAGTCGGAAAGTCTCCCTCCCCCGCGTGCGCGCGGGGCCCGGGGAAGGAGTTGCACGCCGTGGGTCCGCTCTGCAATGCGTGGCCTCGCCGCACTCATGGTCGCCTTGCTCGCCGTCGTATCCGTGCAGCCGGCGCTCGCAGAACCCCCTGAACGCCAGCGCACGAGCCGTCTCACCAGCGGCTGGCCGCCCTCTGATTTCATGCTGATCGATCAGCACGGCCGCGCATTCACGCAGGAGAACCTCATCGGGCAGTGGACCTTCGTGCTCCTCGGGGATACGCGCTGCGGCGAGCCCTGCGCGGCGGCGCTCACGGCGCTCGCCGGAATGCGACAGCGCATCGCAGGCACCAACCGGGTGAAGACGACCCAGGTCTTGTTCGTCTCTCTCGCGCAGGAGTCTCCGGAAGAGCTGCGCCGCTACCTGGCTCCCTACGACGAGCACTTCATCGGCGCCAGCGGGTCGCCGCAGACGGTTGCCAGGCTGGCCGACGAGCTGGGCATCGCGGCTGCCGTGCCGGTGTCGTCGCGCGGCGGTCGCGAGTATTCCGGCGTGCTGTCGCTCATCGATGCGGACGGAATCATCTGGGGCGAGTTTCTGCCGCCCTTCGAGGCGCAGATGCTCACCGCGCGCTATCTGAAGACGCGCATCGGCCGTTGAAGCCCGCGAATGGTGTGAATCGAACGTCGGATGAGGAGCCCATGTCAGTTCGAGCAGTCCGCAACGCGATAGCCGGCAACAGGCGGCTGTGGGTGGCGCTCGCCGCCGGCATTGCAGTGCTGGTGGTCGGCGTGGCGCTGTGGCTGCTGGCGCGTCCCGAGGAGAAGCCGCAAGCGCATTTCGTCGAGGTCGCCGACAGCGCCTATATCCTGCCGAAGCCCGATCCCGTAGCGACGTTCAGCCTGCTGACCCACGACAACACTTCGTTCGACAACGCGGCCCTGAAGGGCAAGTGGAGCTTCCTGTTCTTCGGGTTCACCCATTGTCCCGACCTGTGCCCCACCACGCTGGCCGTTTTCAATCAGGTTCATCGCATGCTCGGCGAGGGTCCCCAGAATGTACACGATGTGCAGTTCGTGTTCGTCAGCGTCGATCCGGAGCGCGATACGCCGCAGGTGCTGAAGGAGTATGTCGGATCCATCAACCCCGAGTTCATCGGCGTCACCGGCAATGGTGCGGACCTCGCGCAGCTCAGCGACTCGCTGGGCGTCGTATACGCGAAGGTCCCGGGGACCACCCCCGAGCAGTATTTCATGGATCACTCCTCGGCTGTCCTGCTGATCAACCCCGAGGGCCATTTCCGGGGGGTGTTCGCCGCACCGCATGTCGCGCAGAAGATCGTGGCGGGCTTCACTGCGATCCGGGAGCAGAGCAGATGATCCTCGATCTCGGCCGCTTCGCGCTGATCGACGATGATCTTGCGCTTCACCCCTGGAAAAACTCCTTCACCCGATCCATCCAGCCCTTGGCGCGTGGGTCGTGGCGGCCGACCTCTTCCTGGTTGATGGCTTCGAGCTCCTGCAGCAGTTCCCTCTGACGTGGCGTGAGGTTGACGGGCGTCTCGACCACGACGTGACACAGCAGATCACCCGGGGCATGACTGCGCACGCCCTTGATGCCCTTGCCGCGCAGGCGGAACACCTTACCCGTCTGGGTTTCGGCGGGGACCTTGATCTTGGCGCTGCCGTCCAGCGTCGGGATCTCGATCTCTCCGCCGAGCGCGGCGACGCTGAAGCTGATCGGCATCTCGCAATGCAGGTCGTTGTCCTCGCGCTGGAACACCGGGTGCTCGCGCAAGCGGATCACGACGTAGAGGTCTCCGGCCGGCCCGCCGTTTACTCCGGCCTCGCCCTCGCCGGACAGGCGGATGCGATCGCCCTCGTTCACCCCGATAGGGATCTTGACCGACAAGGTCTTCTGCTTCTTGATTCGGCCGGCGCCCGAGCAGGTGCCGCAAGGCTCCTTGATGACCTTGCCGCTGCCACTGCAGCGCGGGCAGGTCTGCGCGATGGAGAAGAAGCCCTGCTGGATGCGGACCTGGCCCTGGCCGTGACAGGTCGGACAGGCGACCGGCTCGGTTCCCGGCTTGGCGCCGCTGCCGTGGCAGACCTCGCAGGCTTCCAGCGTCGGGATGCGGATGCGGGTCTCGGTACCGCGCGCCGCCTCTTCCAGTGAAATCTCCAAGTTGTAGCGCAGGTCGGCGCCGCGATAGACGCTGGAGCGGGCGCGGCCCTGGCCGAAGATCTCGCTGAAGATGTCGCCGAAGGCATCGGCGAAGCCCCCCATTCCCGCGCCGGCCCCCATGCCCGACTGTGCGTCCACCCCCTGATGGCCGAAGCGATCATAGGCCGCGCGCTTGTCGGGCTCGCTCAGGACCTCGTAGGCCTCCTTGGCTTCCTTGAACCTCTCCTCGGATTTGGGATTGTCCGGGTTGCGGTCCGGATGGTGCTGCATGGCCAGCTTCCGGTAGGCCTTCCTGACGTCTTCTTCGGAGGCGTCGCGGTTGATGCCCAGGACTTCGTAGTAGTCTCGCTTGGCCATGCATTACACCTCACCACAGAGACACAGAGGCACAGAGAAGAATCACCACAGGCGAAGGCGCGCCAAATACGCGAAAAGGCGAGGGCCGCGTCATCGCATGCCCTCGCCGCAATTGCCAACTGAGACTCTTTCGGGCTGTCCTCTGTGTCTCTGTGCCTCTGTGGTTATTTTTTGTCTTTCACTTCCTCGAACTCAGCATCGACCACATCCTCGTCGGCCTTGCCGCCGGCCTGCGAGCCGCCCGCCGCGCCGGCTTCAGCCGCGCCTGCGCCAGCCTGCGCCCCGGCCTGGGCGTACATCTGCTCGCCCAGCTTCTGCGACGCCTTGGCCAGCGCTTCGGTCCTGGCCACGATGGTGTCCTTGTCGTTGCTCTTGAGCGCTTCTTCGGCGGCCTTGACGGCCTCCTCGATGCGCGACTTCTCCGCCGCCTCGACCTTGTCGCCGTGCTCGGCCAGCGCCTTCTTCACCGTGTGCACCATGTGGTCGCACTCGTTGCGGGCGTGCACCAGCTCGACCTGCTTGCGGTCCTCCTCGGCGTTGGCCTCCGCGTCCTTCATCATGCGCTGGATCTCTTCTTCGGACAGACCCGAGTTCGCCTTGATGGTGATCTTGTTCTCCTTGCCGGTGGCCTTGTCCTTGGCCGACACGTGCAGGATGCCGTTGGCGTCGATGTCGAAGGTCACTTCGATCTGCGGCATGCCGCGCGGCGCCGGCGCAATCCCCTCCAGGTTGAACTGGCCGAGGCTCTTGTTGCCCGCGGCCATCGGCCGCTCGCCCTGCAGGACATGGATGGTCACCGCGGTCTGGCCGTCGGAGGCCGTGGAATAGGTCTGCTGCGCCTTGGTCGGGATGGTCGTGTTCTTCTTGATCAACCAGGACATCTCGCTGCCCAGGGTCTCGATACCCAGCGACAGCGGCGTCACGTCGAGCAGCAGCACGTCCTTGACTTCGCCCTTGAGCACGCCGCCCTGGATCGCCGCGCCGATGGCCACGGCCTCGTCCGGGTTGACGTCCTTGCGTGCTTCCTTGCCGAAGATCTCCTTGACCTTCTCCTGCACCTTGGGCATGCGCGTCATGCCGCCGACGAGGATGACGTCGTCGATGTCGGCGAGCTTGACCCCGGCATCCTTGATCGCGATGCGGCACGGTTCGGCCGTTTTCTCGACCAGGTCCTCCACCAGGCTTTCGAACTTGGCGCGCGTGATCTTCATGGCCAGGTGCTTCGGTCCGCTCTGGTCCATCGTGATGTAGGGCAGGTTGATCTCGGTCTGCTGGGTCGAGGACAGCTCGATCTTGGCCTTTTCGGCGGCCTCCTTCAGGCGTTGCAGCGCGAGGATGTCCTTGCGCAGGTCCACGCCCTGCTCCTTCTTGAACTCGTCGGCGATGTAGTCCATCAGGCGCTGGTCGAAGTCCTCGCCGCCCAGAAAAGTGTCACCGTTGGTGGCCAGGACCTCGAACTGGTGCTCGCCCTCGACTTCCGCGATCTCGATGATGGAGATGTCGAAGGTGCCGCCGCCAAGGTCGTACACGGCGAGCTTGCGATCGCCCTGCTTCTTGTCCATGCCAAACGCCAGCGCCGCCGCAGTCGGCTCATTGATGATGCGCTTGACGTCCAGCCCGGCGATGCGGCCGGCATCCTTGGTGGCCTGGCGCTGGGCGTCGTTGAAGTACGCGGGGACTGTGATCACCGCTTCGGTGACCGTTTCGCCGAGGTAGTCCTCGGCGGTCTTCTTCATCTTCATCAGCACCTGGGCCGAGACCTCGGGCGGGGCCATCTTCTTGCCGCGCACCTCGACCCAGGCGTCCCCATTGGGAGCCTGGACGATGCTGTACGGCGCGAGCTTGACCGCCTTCTGCACTTCGGCATCGCCGAAGCGGCGGCCGATCAGGCGCTTGACGGCGTAGAGCGTGTTCTTCGGGTTGGTGACCGCCTGACGCTTGGCCGGGGCGCCGACCAGGATCTCGCCCTCCTCGGTGTAGGCCACGATGGACGGCGTCGTGCGGGCACCCTCGGAGTTCTCGATCACCTTGGGCTGACCGTTCTCCATGATCGCAACGCAGGAGTTGGTGGTCCCCAGGTCGATGCCGATGATCTTTGCCATGTTCGATTCCTCGTTGACGAATCAGTATGTTGTCGTTTCTGGACAAGCAGCTAGATGGGGCTGCGGCAATGCCCTTTCAAGCCGGCTCAGGATCCAGGCGCCTTGGCTACCGTGACCAGGGCCGGCCTGAGCACGCGGTCGTTGAGCAGGTAGCCCTTCTGGAGGACGTGCACGACGGTGTTGGGGACCTTGTCGGACTCCACCGTGGTCATCGCCTGGTGGCGATGGGGATCGAACTTCTCCCCAATCGGGTTGATTTCCTTGACGGAGAACTTGTCGAAGGCGCCGGTGACCTGCTTCAACGTCAGCTCTACGCCCTGGCGCAGCGCCTCGATCGTCGTGTTCTCCGCCGACAGCGCCGCTTCGAGAGCGTCGCGCACTGGCAGCAATTCGGCGGCGAAGCTCTCCACCGCGTATTTGTGGGCATTGGCAACATCGGCCTGCGCGCGCTTGCGGATGTTGTCGCCCTCGGCCTTGGCGCGCAGCCAGGCGTCATAATGCTCCTGCGCCTGCAGCTCCAGCTTGCGGATCATGTCCTGCAGGCTGGGCATCGTCTCGGTTGCGGCTTCCGGCGCTTCGGCTTCCGATTCGATCGCCTGCTCGGGCGATCCCGGCTGCGGCGCGATCAGGCTGGGGTCGTGTTCTGCCATCAGTAAGTTCTCCTCGCTTGACCCCTCGCAGAATGGGGCTGCTTGCGGGCATTTCAAGGCGCCGGCAGCAGGCTTCGGTCGCCTTGCCGAGGTAAGTGCCTACTCGTGCTGCAAGCTATTACCGGGTTAGATCTGCACGCAGTGATCAGCGTGCAGCACCGAGGGCGAGAGCGCGCTTGCGGGAGGCCGCCGCGGCCTGCTCGGCGCCGGCAGGGTCCGCGCACCGCTCCAGCCAACCCTGGAGGTGCGATTGCGCGATGCCGGCCAACGCCTCGATCCAATCGTCGCGTTCATTCAGGCAAGGGAGGTAGTGGAACTCCCCGCCGCCGGAGCTCAGGAACGCGGTCTTGTTCTCAATCGCGATCTCTTCCAGGGTCTCCAGGCAATCGGCTACGAACCCGGGGCACACCACGTCGACCCTGCGCACCTTGTCTCTGCCCAGCGCTTCGAGGGTGTCCTGGGTATAAGGTTTGAGCCACTCGGCGCGACCGAAGCGCGACTGGAAGGTCACGAGGTACTGCCCCGGCTCCAGCGACAAGGCTTCGACCAGCAGCCGGCCTGTCTTCTGGCACTCGCAGTGGTACGGATCACCCCGCTCCAGGGTGAAGCGCGGGACACCGTGAAAGCTCATGATCAGACGATCCGGCCGGCCGTTGGCCGTCCAGTGGTCGCGCACGCTGCGGGCGAGTGCCTCGATGTAACCGGGATGATCATGGAAGTGCTTCACTAGGCGCAGTTCGGGAACGTTGCGCATGCGGGCGGCTGCGCAGAGCACGGCGTCGCAGGTGCTGCCCGTCGAGCTGGCTGCGTACTGCGGGTACAGCGGGACGACCAGGATGCGGTCGCAACCCTGCGCTTTCAGTTCGGCCAGCGCCTGTTCCACGGGCGGGGCGCCATAACGCATGGCCCAGGCGACCACCACCGATCCCCGGGTTCTGGCGTCCAAACAAGCGCCCAATAGGCTGGCCTGGCGCTCGGTGTGGACCTTCAGGGGCGAGCCCTCCGCGGTCCAGATCTTGGCGTACTTCTCGGCCGACTTGCGCGGGCGCGTGGTGAGGACCACGCCGTGCAGGATCGGCCACCAGACCAGGCGCGGGATCTCGACCACCCGGGGGTCCGACAGGAACTGCTTCAGGTAGGGTCGCAGCGCCGCGGCCGTTGGCGCGTCGGGCGTGCCGAGGTTCACCAGCAGGATGCCGATCTTCGGGATCGAGCCGTGCTCGTAGGGGGGCTCGGGGACGAACCGCATGCGCGGCAGTCAGGCGCGAGGCGCGAGGTGCGAGGCGCGAGAATGAGACGACGCGATGCGCCGCCGCCAACCCCTCGAGCCTCGAGCCTCGAGCCTCGTGCCTGAGGTCATTCCAGCGCCCGCGCCCGCTGCGCCATCGCCACCGAGAGCAGCCGCGCAGTGATCTCGACGATGGGAATGACGCGCTCGTAGGCCATGCGCGTGGGGCCGATCACGCCGACCGTGCCGAGCACCTCGCCCTCGACCTCGTAGGGGGCGGTGACCACGCTGCACTCGTCCAGCGGCACCAGGCCGGATTCCCCGCCGATGTAGATCTGCACGCCCTGGGCTTTGCTTCCCATCTCCAGCAGCTGCAGCAGGGAGGTGCGCTGCTCGAACAGGTCGAACAGGCGGCGCAGCCCGGTCATATTGGAAGACAGATCCTGCACGTGCAGCAGGTTGTGCTCGCCGGACAGCACGTAGTCGTCCGGCTGTTCGGTCAACGCCTCGTTGCCCACTTCCACCGCCTTGGTGAGCAGCTGGGTCATGTCGTCGCGCAGCTGCTTGAGCTCGCCGTGCAGCCGGTCCTTGACCTCCTCGAAGGTCAGGCCCGCGTAGTTCTGGTTGATGAAGTTGGCCGCCTCGATCAGCTCCGAGGGCGAGTAGGCGCGATCGGTGAACAGGATGCGGTTCTGCACGTCCCCTTCGGGCGTCACCAGGATTAGCAGGATGCGCTTGTCCGCCAGGCGCAGGAACTCCACATGGCGCAGCACGGTGGAGCGGCGCCGTGGGGTCATGACCACCCCGGCGAAGCGGGTCAGGTCCGAAAGAATATGGGACGCGGACTGCAGCAGCCGCTGCGGCTGGTCGCCCTGCAGCTGGGCCACCAGTTGGTTGATCTCCGCGCGGTCCAGGGGCCTGACTGTCAGAAGACTGTCGACGAAAAAGCGGTACCCGCGTGGCGTCGGGATGCGGCCGGCGGAGGTGTGCGGGCTCGCGACCAGCCCCATCTCTTCGAGGTCCGCCATGACGTTGCGGATGCTCGCCGGGGACAGATCCAGGCCGGAGAAGCGCGACAGCGTGCGCGAGCCTACCGGCTGGCCTTCCGCGATGTAGCGTTCCACCAGTGTCTTGAGCAGGATCTGCGCGCGTTCGTTCAGCATGAGAGCTATTCTAGCGGAGCCGGAGGGCAAGCAGTGCTGTTCGTGCGTGGGGTCGTGGAGGATGGTATGCGGGCGCGGCCTGCCACTGCGGCTTTATGCTTTAATGCGGGCATGACGGCCGAGTTCAAGACCATCGCACTGATCGGGAAGTACAAAAGCCCCGAGATCGGGGAACCCCTCCTGCGGCTGGCGGCCTACCTGGAATCGCGCGGCCTGCGCGTGCTCCTCGACCCCATCACTGCGGCGCACGTCGCCCGCAACGATCTGGAGGTGATGCCGCTGGAGCGCTCCGGCGAGCTGGCCGACCTCGCCATAGTGATCGGCGGGGACGGCACTATGCTGAACATCGCACGCGCGCTGGCGCCATTCGACGTGGCGCTGGTGGGCGTGAACCAGGGCCGGCTCGGCTTCCTCACCGACATCTCGGTGGATACCATGCTGGACACCATCGGCGCCATGCTCGATGGCCAGCACATCACCGAGTCGCGCATGCTGCTCGCCTCCGAGGTGTGGCGCGGCGACCAGCGCATCTTCGACGTGCGCGCCTTCAACGACACCAGTATCGCCAAGGGCGCCGACGGCGGGCTCATCGAGCTGGAGGTGCGCATCGACGGGCAGTTCGTCTACATGCTGCGCGCCGACGGCTTGATCGTGGCCACACCGACCGGCTCGACGGCGTACGCGTTGTCCGCGGGAGGGCCGATCCTGCATCCGGCCCTTTCGGTCTTCGCCATTGTTCCGGTGTGTCCGCACACGCTGTCGAACCGGCCGATCACCATCTCCAGCGACGCGCAGATCGATATCCTGATGCACCGTTGCGCCGATGCGCGCGTGCACTACGACAGCCACTCCCATTGCGAGCTGCGGCCGGGCGACCGCATCGTCGTTCGGCGCTTTCCGCGCACGATCCGCCTGCTGCACCCCCTTGGCCACAACTACTACCACATGCTGCGCGAGAAGCTCCACTGGAGCGAGGCGCTGTAGCAGATGCTGCGTACCCTGAGCATCCGCGACTTCGTGATCGTGGACCGCCTGGACCTGGAGTTCCAGGAGGGCTTCACGGTGCTGACCGGCGAGACCGGCGCCGGCAAGTCCATCCTGATCGACGCCCTGGCCCTCGTGCTGGGCGAGCGCAGCGACCCGGCCCTGGTGCGGGACGGTTGCGCACGAGCCGAGATCGGCGCCGAGTTCTCCCTGGAGCGCCTCCCCCAGGCGCAGGCTTGGCTGCAGACCGGTGACCTGGCCGAGGAGACCGGCATGTGCGTCCTGCGCCGTGTGCTCGAGGCCGGCGGGCGTTCGCGCGCCTACATCAATGGCCGGCCCGCCACCCTGCAGCAGCTCAAGGAACTGGGAGAGATGCTGATCGACATCCACGGCCAGCACGAGCATCAGTCCCTGCTGCGCCCGGTTGCCCAGCGCGATCTGCTCGATGCCTACGCCGGCGCCACGGCGTTGTCCCGCCAGGTCGCGCAGGAGTGGCGCGAGTGGCAGGAGCTGAAGCGCCGGCGCGAGGAGTGGGAGAAGAACGCCGAAGCGCTCGCTGCCGAGCGTGAGCAGTTGCAGTGGCAGGTGCAGGAGCTGTCGCGACTGGCGTTCTCGGCCGAGGAGTGGGATGCACTACAGGCCGAGCACAGGCGCCTGAGCCACGCAGCGAGCCTGCAGGAAGCAGTCGAGTACTCGCTGGAAGCACTGTCCGAGGGCGAAGCCGCGGCGCTTGCGGTCGTCGGGGGCGTCGTTTCGCGCCTGAACGCGGCGGCCGAGTACGATCCCAGGCTCAAGGAGAGCCTCGACGTACTGGAGCCGGCGCAGATCCAGATCCAGGAAGCGGTCTATGGCCTGCGCCACTACCTCGCAGGCATCGACCTCGACCCGCGCCGTCTGCAGGAAGTGGAGCAGAGGCTGGAGGAGGTGCACACCACTGCCCGCAAGTACCGTGTCATGCCTGAGCACCTGCCGCAGACCCTGGTGGGGCTGGAGGAACGTCTCGAATCGCTGGGCGGTGCGGCTAGCGCGGAGGAGCTGCAGCAGAAGGAAATCGCGGCGGCGCAGGCCTACCGGAAGGCCGCGGAGCGGCTGTCGCGCGAACGCTTGCGCGCCGCTGCGGAACTGGGCAAGCGCGTGACCGAGCAAATGCAGGGGCTGGCCATGGCCGGCGGGCGCTTCGAGGTCGCGCTCACGCCCGTGGAGGCGGGCAGCGCGCACGGTCTGGAGCAGGTGGAGCTGCTGGTGGCCGCCAACCCCGGGGCCGCTCTGCGCCCGCTGGCCAAGGTGGCTTCGGGTGGCGAGCTTTCGCGTCTCAGTCTGGCGATCCAGACCGTCACCACCGCGGTGGCCGAGGTGCCGACGCTGGTCTTCGACGAGGTGGATGCTGGGATCGGCGGGCGCGTGGCCGAGATCGTCGGCCGGATGCTCAAGGAGCTGGGACAAGCCCACCAGGTGATGTGCATCACTCACCTGCCGCAGGTGGCGGCGGCAGCCGACCGGCAATGGCAGGTGAGCAAGTCCGAGGTCGCCGGCAAGGTGCGCAGCCAGGTCCGGCCGCTGGAGCGCGACGAGCGGGTGGAGGAACTCGCGCGGATGCTCGGAGGATTGAAGATCACCGAGACCACTCGCCGGCATGCTGCCGAGATGCTCGGTGTCAGGCGTGACAGGTGAGGCGTGACGCCTTCCGTCTCACGGCTTAGGCCGGTATGGGCAGGCGGTCTTGGTGCACTCGGCATAGATCTGCAGCGAGTGCTCCTGGATGTGGAAGCCGCGGTCCTTGGCGATCTTGACCTGGCGCCGCTCGATCTCGGGGTCGTAGAACTCCTCCACGTGCCCGCATTGGACGCACACCAGATGGTCGTGGTGGCCGCCCTGATTCAGCTCGAACACCGCCTTGCCGGCCTCGAAGTGGTGGCGGATGAGAATGCCGGCCTGCTCGAACTGGGTCAGCACGCGGTAGATCGTCGCGAGCCCGATGTCCATCCCCTCCTTGAGCAGCAGCTTGTAGACATCCTCGGCCGTGAGGTGGCGCACCTCGCTGTTTTCGAACAGATCGAGGATCTTCAGCCTGGGGAGAGTGGCTTTGAGGCCGATGGTCTTCAGGTCGTGGGGTGTGCTCATCGCGCCCCTGACAGAGGTGGGAGTGCCCGGTATGATATAAGCTTTACCCCGATTTGAAAACGCAGGCCCTTCCAGCCCGCCTATGTTTTTCCGCATCGTCGTCCTGTGCGCCTGCTTCGCGCTGTCGTCCTGCTTCCTCAGGCCGTACCGCATCGATGTGCAGCAGGGCAACTACATCGACAAGGAGATGATCGCGCAGCTCAAGCCAGGCCTGACCCGCGCGCAGGTGCGCTTCATTCTTGGGACACCGCTGATCGCCGATCCGTTCAATCCGGACCGCTGGGATTACCTCTATATCGATCGTCACCGGGGCCGGCTCAAGGACGTGCGTAGGCTGACGGTGTACTTCGAGGAGGACCGCTTGACGCGTGCCCTCAGCGACGCACCGATCGAGCGTGCCGCCGGCACGCAGGGCGCCGCCAGTGAGCAGCGCGCGGCGCGTTGACCGAGGCGCGGCGGAGTGAGCTTGCAACACATCGCTATCGCCGGAAGCTCCGGCCGCATGGGCCGGGCGCTGCTGGAGGGCGTGTTCCAGTCTCCCGACCTGCGGCTGCACGCGGCGCTGGAGCGCGACGACAGCCCGTTTTTAGGGAAAGACGCCGGAGAGCTGATCGGCTCTCCCTGCGGGGTGACAATCAGCGCGGAGGTGCGCGGCGCATTGGCCGGCGCGCATGCCCTGGTGGACTTCACCCGTCCCGAGGGCACTCTGCGGCACCTGGAGGCCTGCGTCGATCTGGGCGTGAACATGGTGATCGGCACGACGGGGCTGAACGCAGACCAGAAGGCGCGCATAGCCGATGCGTCCAACCGGATCGCCGTGGTCATGGCGCCGAATATGAGCGTGGGCATCAACGTGGTGCTGAAACTCCTCGACACTGCTGCCCGCGTGCTCGAGCAGGGTTACGACATCGAGATCATCGAGGCCCACCACCGGCATAAGGTGGACGCCCCGTCGGGAACGGCGCTGCGCATGGGGGAGGTTATCGCGCGCGCACTGGGACGCGATCTCGAGCAGGTGGCCGTGTATGGGCGCGAGGGGGTAACCGGCGAGCGGGCTCCCACGGCCATCGGCTTCGCGACGGTGCGCGGCGGCGATATCGTCGGCGACCACACCGCGCTCTTCGCCGGCATCGGCGAGCGCATCGAGATCACCCACAAGGCCAGCAGCCGCGCCACGTTCGCGTTAGGCGCACTGCGCGCTGCGCGCTTCCTCGCCGGGAAGGCGCACGGGTTGTACGACATGCAGGACGTCTTGGGCCTGTAGCACCACGACTACCTCTCACCACGAAGACACGAAGAACAGCACGAGACCGTGTTCCTAGAGGTTTTCTTCGCGTCTTCGTGTCTTCGTCGTGGGAGGTTGCAGTTGTCTTTTCCTCTCTGCGTCGTCTGCGCCTCTCCCCTCAGCTTTCCGTCGGCCCTTGGCCCAGACAGCGCCAGGCCGTATAATGCACGGTTAACAAGAGCGGGGGGCAGGAAGCTCCCCGCTTTTCTACGTCCGCCGTCCCCAGGAGCCCCGCCGTGTCCGTCCGTCCACCTGCCCTGCTCGCGCTAGCGGACGGGACGGTGTTTCGCGGCGAGTCCATCGGCGCCGACGGCGTCTCAGTCGGCGAGGTCGTCTTCAACACGGCCATGACCGGCTATCAGGAGATCCTGACCGACCCGTCCTACTGCCGACAGATCGTTACCCTGACCTATCCCCACATCGGCAACACCGGCGTGAACCGGGAGGACATGGAGGCCGACCGCGTTTATGCGGCGGGGCTGGTGATTCGCGATCTGCCGCTGCTCGCCAGCAACTGGCGTCTCAACGAAGACCTGCCCGCTTATCTGCGCGCCCAGAACCTGGTGGCCATTGCCGGCATCGACACCCGCAAGCTCACGCGGATCCTGCGCGAGAAGGGTGCCCAGAGCGGCTGCCTGATGGCGGGAGCCACTGATTCCGCCGATGCGCTCGAGCGGGCGCGCGCGTTTCCCGGCTTGGCGGGGATGGACCTGGCGAAGGTCGTAAGCTGCACGGCGCCCTACAGCTGGGACGAGTCGGAGTGGCGGCTGGGGTCCGGCTACGGCCGTCAGGACAGCCCGCGGCTGCACGTCGTGGCCTTCGACTACGGCATCAAGCGCAACATCATGCGCAAGCTGGCCTCGCGCGGGTGCAGACTCACCGTGTTCCCGGCCCAGACGACGGCGCAGGACGCCCTCGCGCTCAAGCCCGACGGGGTGTTTCTCTCCAACGGCCCCGGGGATCCCGAGCCCTGCGAGTATGCCATCCGCGCGATCCGCAAGCTGGTCGACATCGGGGTCCCCACGTTCGGGATCTGCCTGGGGCATCAGCTCCTGGGGCTGGCGAGCGGCGCGCGCACGCTGAAGATGAAGTTCGGTCATCACGGCGCCAACCACCCGGTGCAGGACCTCGACTCCGGCCGCGTCATGATCACCAGCCAGAATCACGGCTTCGCGGTCGACGCGGACACTTTGCCTGCGAACTGCCGCGTGACGCACCGGTCGCTGTTCGACGGCACGCTGCAGGGCTTCGCCCGCACCGACCGCCCGGCGTTTTGCTTCCAGGGCCACCCCGAGGCGAGCCCCGGGCCGCACGACGTCGACTACCTGTTCGATCGTTTCATCGACTTGATGCAGAAACAACACCGGTGAATGCGTGAAGGGTGAATGCGTGAAGGGTAACTCCCCTTCACCCTTCACCCTTCACCCTTCACCCTTCACCCTTCACCCTTCACCCTT
>DAIQQA010000199.1:0-8294 GCA_036787045.1 Burkholderiales bacterium
TGGTGGCACAGTGATCGATGATCCACGCCAGCGAGACGTTTTACGACACCCTCTTGAAGGGGGAGGAACCGACTATCCCTGCCCGCCGGCGGGCACCCACGCCCACGCCACGAGCACGCAAAGCTGTCAGTCGATCTTGATCGCGCGCTTCTTGGACTTTTCGGTCTTGGGCAGCGTGACCTCGAGCATGCCGTCCTTGAGCTGCGCTTTGCCCCCGGCCTCATCGACCATGGCGGGCAAGGTCACGGTGCGCGAGAAGCTCCCCTGGGACACCTCGCAGCGGTAGTAGTCCCCCTTCTCCTCCTTCTCCTCGTGCCTGGTCTTGCCCTTGACGGTGAACAGGTCGCCCGTCACCGAGATCTCCAGATCTTCCTTCTTCACGCCGGGGACTTCGACCCGCACCAGCACCTCGTTGTCGCGATCGACGACGTCGAGCTTGGGCATTCGCGCCTCCCACGCCGCCGACAGCTCCGGCATACGCTCGAAGCGGAACGGACGCAGCCAGCTGCGGCCGAAGAACTCGTCGAACATCCGATCGATGTCTTCGAACGGACGCAGCGCCCGGGACGGGGCCTTCTGCAGTTCTCCGGTCTTGGCGGGTTGCACTTCGGTTTTAGCTTGTTCAGCCATCTCATGTCTCCTTTCCGAATAATTGGGGAACGATCAATCGCGCTGCTGAACGGCAGGCTCCGCCCCTGCGCCGTGTGCCGAAGCGATCGCCCTGCGGTTCGCAATCAGCCGCGGTGCAGCCAATTGTGCGCAAGCCGGGGCAGGTGGACTTGATCTATCGCAATTCGCGTTCGCATCCCGCGGGTCCTACCGGCTCGTCCTCCCCGGGCGCTGCGCGCTGCCCAACTCGCGCAGGGCTTCGTAAAGCTGTCGCTCCTTCGCGTTGAGCCGGCGTGGCACTTCCACCCGCAGCCGCAGGAAAAGATCCCCGTGCCCCCGCCCGCCGAACTCGGGGAGGCCCTTCCCGGCGAGCCGCAGGACGGCATCGGGCTGCGTGCCCTGCGGGATTGTGACCTCGACCTGGCCGTGGAGCGTGGGCACGTTGCGACGGGTCCCGAGCACCGCTTCCGGAATGGCGAGGATCTCTTCCCGCCACAGATCGGCGCCGGCGCGTTCGAAGCGCGGGTCCGGCGCGCTGCGCACGATCACAAACAGGTCGCCAGGCACGCCACCCTTCTCCTCCGCAGGCATGCCGTGCCCAGGCACGCGCAGCGCCATGGCCTCCTCGACGCCGACCGGGACGTTCACCGTCAGTGATTCCTCACGCTCGGTTTGGCCGCTGCCGCGGCATGTCGGGCAAGGCTGGTCGATGATCTGCCCGCTGCCGCGGCAGACGGGACACGGGCTGATGCTGCGCACGATCACTTCGCCCTCGCGCTCTCGCCGCTGGCTCTGTGCTGTCTTGCGGCCTGTGCCCTCGCAGGCCTCGCAGCGGCGGGGCTGGGTTCCCGTCTTCGCGCCGCTGCCATGACAAGCTTCGCAGGTGACCGGCCGGACGAAGCGCACCTTTTCCTCGCCTCCCGTGGCGACGCGCGTGAGCGGCACCCGCAGCTCGACCTCGACGTTCGCCCCGCGCGGCGGGCCTGTGCGGCGGCGCCCGAAGAACCGATCGAAGAGCCCGCCGCCGAACCCGAGTCCGCCGAAGTCGAAGTTCAAGCCTCCGAACACGTCGTCGAAGTCGACGTGGCGGAACAGGTCCTCCTCGGAGAAGCCGGCCACGCCGGCAAAGCCGTGCGCGTCGTATTCCCTGCGTTTATTCGGGTCGGACAGCACCGCGTAGGCCGCGGCGATCTCTTTGAACTTCTCCTCGGCGCCGGGCTCCTTGTTGCGGTCCGGGTGGTACTTCAGGGCGAGCGTGCGGAAGGCGTCCTTGATCTGCTTCTCGGAGGCATCGCGCGCAACGCCGAGCACCTCGTAGTAGTCACGTTGCGTGTCGGTCGCGATGGTCGTGCCTCCTGCGGCTTGCTGGTCAGGCGGATACGAGGCCGGCGTGGCCAGAACCTTTGCGCCTCGTTGGCGACTGGGATCGATTCAGACCCATCCCCACCCCGCCCTTGAAGAAGGGGAGGGAGCCGTGGGTCCACGCGCATGCCGGTGAGCGCCCAGGGCACAGGTGGCGCGCGCCGAAAGCTCCTTTAGCCCTTCGTTCCGGTTTTCTTCGTGCCTTCGTGTCTTCGTGGTGCGAGGTGGAACGGGTGTGTTGCACTGCTAGGGCTTGGTCTCGCGGTACTCGGCGTCCACGACGCGCGCATGGGGCGGCTGCGCGTCGCCGCGCGGTTCGCTCGCGCCTGCCTGCGCAGTGCCCGCCTGCGCCGCTCCGGCCTGTTGGTAGATCGCGGCGCCGGCTTCCTGCAACGTCTTCTTGAGGGTCTCGGCCTGCGCTGTGGCGCCGTCAGCGTCCTTCTTTGCGATCGCCGCTTTGATATCCTTGATCTGGCTCTCGATGCGCGCGCGGTGGTCGGCGGCGACCTTGTCGCCGAAGTCGGCCAGGAAGCGCTCGCCCTGATAGCAGATCGCATCGGCGTCGTTGAGCTTGTCGGCTTGCTCGCGGCGTCGGCGGTCTTCCTCGGCGTACTTCTCCGCATCCTTGATCATGCGCTGCTTCTCGGTTTCGGGCAGCCGGGTGGAGCCGCTGATGCGGATCGACTGCACCTTTCCCGTGGCTACGTCCTTGGCGGTCACGTCGAGAATGCCGCTCGCATCGATGTCGAAGGTGACCTCGATCTTGGGGACCCCGCGCGGGGCTGGCGCGAGTCCATCGAGGTTGAACTCGCCCAGGCTGGTGTTGTCGCGTGACATCGGCCGCTCGCCCTGGAACACGTGAATGGTGACACTGGTCTGCATGTCGGCAGCCGTGGTGAAGATATCGCTCTTCTTGATCGGCACCGGCGTATTGCGCGAGATGAGCGCCGTGGCCACGCCGCCGAGCGTCTCGACACCGAGCGTGAGCGGCGTGACGTCCACCAGAACGATGTCGCCCACTTGACCTTCGAGCACACCGGCCTGGATCGCCGCGCCGGCAGCCACACACTCCATCGGGTCCACACCCATCTCGGCCTTGCGCCCGAACAGCTCCTCGAAGAAGGCGCGCACCACCGGCATGCGGGTGGGGCCGCCTACGAAGACGATCTTGTCGATCCGCGAGGGCGTGGCAGCGGCATCGCGCAGCGCCTGCTCGACCGGACTGCGACAGCGCTCGATCACCGGCCGGACGATGCGCTCCAGCTCGACGCGCGTGAGGTCCAGTTCCAGGTGCTTCGGCTCCCCGCCTACCGTGCCGATGTAGGGCAGGCTGATGCGAGTGGTGGTGCTGGTCGTCAGCTCGATCTTGGCTGCCTCTGCCGCCTCCAGCAGCCGCGCCGCGGCGCGCGGGTCGTTGCGGGCATCGAAGCCGGTTTGCAGCTTGAAACGCTCCGCCAGGCTTTCGAACAGGCGCTCGTTCATGTCGGTTCCGCCGAGCTGCGTGTCCCCGCTGGTGGCTTTCACCTCGAACACGCCCCTGCCGAATTCCATGATGGTGACATCGAGCGTCCCGCCGCCCAGATCGATCACTGCGATCCGCAGCTCCTGCCCGAGACGGTCGAGCCCATAGGCCAGCGCTGCCGCGGTCGGCTCGTTCACCAGCCGCAGCACCTCGAACCCGGCGATGCGGGCGGCGTCCTTGGTCGCGCTCCGCTGGTTGTCGTCGAAGTAAGCGGGGACGGTCACCACCGCCCTGCCCACGGGCTCCCCGAGGAATGCCTCGGCGTCGCGCTTGATCTTCTGCAGCAGGAAGGCCGACAGCTCCTCCGGGCTGAACTCACGGTTGCGCAGTCGGACCTTCACGCGCTGGCCCATCTTGCGCTTGAAGGCGGTGGCCGTGCCCTCCGGATTGGCGGCCGCTTGGCGTCGGGCCGGCTCGCCGATCAGCATCTGGCCGTCGGCGGTCAACGCCACATAGCTGGGGAAAGCCTTGCCGCCGAGCGTGATGCCCTCGCTCGAGGGGATGATGACCGGACGCCCGCCGCGCAGCACTGCCGCGGCGGAGTTGGAGGTGCCCAGATCGATGCCGATCGTTGCCATGCTGGCTCCCTGTGAAGTCTCCTGCAAGCCTCGCGGTCAGGCGCGCACGAGGTCTGTGTGGCCAAAACCCTGTGTGTAGTCCAGAACCGAGATCACTTTCGGCACCACCTTCACGAAACGGACATCGTCGGGCGGAACTGCGCCCCACTGCGGGAACTTCTTGGACAGCAGCGCCGCCGCGCGGCGGGCCTCGTCCGGGTCGGTCAGCACCTCGGCGTCGGCCGCCATGGACAGGCCCTTGATCTGGTTCCAGTCGCGGTAGTCTCGATCGATAGTGAGCGAAACTTTCCCGTTGCGCTTGATGTTCTTCACCTTCTGCGCGGTCTTCTCGCATCCGAAGTAGAGGGTTAGCCCGTCGTTGACGTAGGTCACCGTGGTCGCCTGCGGATAGCCGTCCTTTCGCACCGTGGCGATCGTCATCACATTGTGGCGCTTCATCAGATCGAGAATTCGCTTGCGCAAAGCCTGGTCCATCGCTGCGCTCCTCGCCGGTCGTACATGGCGCGATTGTATCCGCGCCAAGCGCTCTTCGCCCGAAGGAAGAAGGAAACCACCGCGTGGGGCGCTGGTGGTTGACCTGCGTCAAGGGCTTGCCCCGGGCCAGGGCCGTTGCATCGCCGCGCCCCGCAACCCGCGCCGCCGCGCGAGAATAGGCGGCTCGCCCCGGCGGCGCCTGGAATGGACGGACACGGAGTCATGAGAAACCCCGACTGCGTACGCTTTCTGCAGTGGGCGCTGCCGCGCCTGGGCCTGCACTGGCCCGGCTTCCGCAAGGTGCGGGGGATCGTGTGCAAACGGGTCGAGCGCAGGCGCCGTGTCCTGGGGCTGGCGAGCCTCGACGCTTACCGTGAGTACCTCGGAGTGCATGCTGACGAGTGGGAAGCGCTGCGGGCACTCTGCTCGATCCCGATCTCGCGGTTTTGTCGCGACCGGAGTGTGTTCGCGCCGCTCGAGCATGCGGTGCTACCGGCGCTTGCTGCCGCGGCCGGCGCTCGCCCGGACCGCACGCTGACTTGCTGGAGCGCCGGCTGCGCGTCGGGAGAGGAGCCGTATAGCGTGTCGATGCTCTGGGGTCTGCAGCTTGCGCGACACTACCCGGGCGTCGCCCTGCGGGTGCTGGCAACGGATGTCGACGACGAGCTGCTCGAGCGCGCCGCCACCGGGTGCTACGGCTGGAGCAGCCTGAAGGAAGTGCCCGAAGCATGGCGCGAACAGGCCTTCGAGCGGCGCGGCGGCGTCTATTGTGTGCGCGAGCCGTTCCGCGCTGCCGTCACCTTCGCGCGCCAGGACATCCGCCAGAGCGTTCCCGATGGGTGCTTCGATCTCGTCCTGTGCCGCAACCTAGTGCTAACCTATTTCGAGCCCGAGCTGCAGCGCGCAGTGATGCGGCGCGTTGTCGAGATCTTGCGGCCCGGCGGTGCGCTCGTGGTGGGCGTGCACGAGGCCCTTCCGCAGGGAATCGACGACCTGGTTCCCTGGCCGGGAGCACGAGCCGTCTTCCGCCGGGTAGGCGAAAGGCCGGAGACGCCGCCCTGAAGCTTGATCGGCGTCAACCTGGGCGCCCGTGCGACCCGATAGTTTGCTGTTTGGTGGTGGCCCGGGCAGAAGGGGGGAGGGCGCGATGCACCTGGATGGCGCGCTCGGCCCGCTGATCCTCGACTCGTTCGGGGTGATCCGCTATCGCTCGCCGGATCGGGGAGAGCCGTGAGCAACACCGTCAGTGAAAACCAGCTGGTCGCGGAGCAACTGCGGGAGTTCGCTGGGCTGCTCCAGGCCCAGGGCGCGAACCCCTTCCGGGTGGCCGCCTATCGGAAGGCGGCCGACGCTGTGCAGCGCTGCGAGCAGCCACTGCGGGAGATGTTCGACCGCGACGGCCGCGACGGTCTGCAGCGCCTCCCCGGTATCGGGCCCGGTATCGCGGGCGCCATTGCCGAGATTCTGATCACCGGGCGATGGAGCCAGCTCGAGCGGCTGCGGGGTAGCGTCGAGCCGGAAACGCTGCTGCAGAGCGTGCCGGGCATCGGGCCGGGACTGGCGCGGGTCATTCACGAGACTTTGCACGTCGACACCCTCGAGGCGCTCGAGATCGCGGCCAACGATGGCCGCCTCGAGTCGGTTCCTGGTGTCGGACCGCGGCGCGCGCAGATGATTCGTGCCGCCCTCGCGGCGCTGCTGGGCCGCCGTGCCGCGGTGACGCGGCGCAGGCGCACTGCCGCGGAGGAGCCATCCGTCGCGACCCTCCTGGCCGTCGATCGCGAGTATCGCGAGCGTGCTGAGGCTGGAGCGCTCCCGACCATTGCACCGAGGCGCTTCAACCCGACCGGGGCGTCCTGGCTGCCCGTTCTTCATGCCACCCGGGACGGCTGGCACTTCACGGCTTTGTACTCCAACACCGCGCAGGCGCACCGCCTGGCGCGCACCCGCGATTGGGTGGTGGTCTACTTCTACGACAAGGACCACGTGGAGGGCCAGCACACGATCGTCACGGAAAGCCGCGGCATGCTCGGCGGTAAGCGCGTGGTGCGCGGACGCGAAACCGAGTGCCGCGAGCATTACCTTGCCGCTCGAGAGGCGGTGCCGGGGGGACAAGCGGTAGGGAAGTGATGCCTGCGGCAGAGCGAAGAGCGAGTTACCCGGACCACTGTCCGGGGTTCTACGAGCTGGGCCAATCGTTGGCGGCGGTGTGGGACGTTTGGCTGTCCATGCAAGCGGGGGCAGAGCATGTCCAGCGGCTCGGCCAGTATCGGCTCCAGGAGCTTGTCGCGTTCGCGCGGCAGCACGCGGCGTTCTATCGCGACCTGTATCGAGGGATACCGCTCGACGGCTATCGCGTAACGGACTTGCCGGTTGTCACCAAGAGCCGGCTGATGGAGCAGTTCGATGCGGCGGTCACCGATGGCCGTGTCACCAGTGCGCTGGTGCGGCGATTCCTTGCCGATGAGGGCCGCGCCGGCCATCCGCTGCTCGATCGATACGCAGTGTGGACGAGCTCCGGAACGACTGGCGAACCGGGTGTTTTCGTGCACGACGGCCGCGCGCTCGCCGTGTATGAGGCACTGCAAGCGGTCCGCTTTCGGCGGCTCGCATCACCGGCTCTGTTCGCTGCCGCATTTCTGAGAGACGACCGCTATGCCCTGGTTGGCGCCACCGGTGGCCACTTCGCCGGCAACGCGACAGCGCAACGTCTGCGCTTGCTGCACCCCTGGCTCGCCGAACGGGTGCGCATCTTCTCGGTCCTCGACCCGGCTGCGACTCTGACGCAGCAGCTCAATGCCTATCAACCGACCCTGATGGCGACTTATCCGACGGCCGCGAGCCTGCTGGCCGAGGAACAGCGGGCCGGGCGCCTCGCGATCCGGCCCCGCGAGGTCTGGACGGGGGGCGAGGGCCTGTCGAGCGCACAGCGCACGCAGATCGCGGAAGCATTCGGTTGCGAGGTCCGTGACGACTACGGTGCGTCGGAGTTCATGGCCATAGCCTGGGACTGTGGCCATGGTGCGCTCCACGTGAACGCCGACTGGGCCCTGCTGGAGCCCGTTGATGCGCACCACCGCCCCGTGCCGCTAGGGATCGCCTCGCACACGGTGCTCCTCACGAACCTGGCGAACCGGGTGCAGCCGCTCATCCGCTACGACTTGGGCGATAGTGTCACGGTGCTCGATCGCCCTTGCGAGTGCGGGAGCCGGTTCCCCGCCATCCGCGTCGAAGGCCGTTGCGACGAGGTACTCACGTTGAGCGACGCGACCGGGCGGGCGGTGAAGCTGCTTCCGCTCGCATTGACGACCGTGCTCGAGGATGAAGCCGGCGTGTACCGGTTCCAGCTTGTCCAGACCGGTGCCACCGCCCTGGTTCTGCGTCTGGATCCGGATGTGGCGGATGCGGCGCCGCGGTGTCGGCGAGCGCTGGGGCGGTTCCTGAAAGCTCAGGGTCTGCCCGACGTGGATGTGGAGATCGAGAAGACGGCCTTGCGGCGGCACCCCGTGTCCGGAAAGCTGCAGCGAGTCGTGGCGCTGCGGAAACAACCCGGATCGTGAGAGTGTTCGACCGCACTGGCCCTTGGCGCATCACCCAGGCAGCGGATCTGCACACGCAGATACTCCGTTCCTCCCTCTTCAAGAGGGTGTCGCAAAAGTCTCGCCGAATGCCAGGCGCATGGATAGAATTGCGCAGCGTCGAGCATCCGCGGAGAGCCAATGAAACGCAAGCGTATCCGTAGACCGATG
>DAIQQA010000316.1:0-2290 GCA_036787045.1 Burkholderiales bacterium
GACATTGCCGACGACCAGCGAGAAGCGGCTCCAGTTGGTGCCGAACTGGTAGGACAGCACGATGCCCGACACGACTCCCATGGCGAACGAGACCGCGAATATCTTGGTCCAGAACCGCGCGAGCAGCTGATAGCGCTGCTCGCCGCTGCGCAACGACATCGCGAGCAGCGTCGCGATATAGGCGGCGAGCCCGATCGTGAAGCTCGGAAAGATGATGTGGAACGAGATGGTGAACGCGGACTGGATGCGGGCGAGCAAGACGGGGTCGAAGTCCATCGGAGCGCTCCCGGGAGCCAAGACTCTCCAATCAGAATAGGCAGCCGTTGGTTCCTTGGGTAGGGCCGGGCGACCACGTGTCGTAAGCACACGAGTTGTCCGGGTTAGGTAGCACACGAGTTGTCCGGTTTTTTTGCCTCCGGGTGGAGGCGAATCAAATGAACCGGGCGACGTGGCTACAGGACCGGAGAATGCTGAAGTTTCGGGATGTTTTGAGCCGTTGGGAGCGGCGGGAGTTGTCGATGCTGGAGGCCGGGGAGCTTCTGGGAGTGTCGGAGCGCCAGTTCCGGCGCTACCGGGAGCGGTTTGAGGAGGAAGGCGAAGCGGGTCTGCTCGATCGGCGGCTGGGCAAGGCCTCTCCGAAGCGGATCAGCGCGGTGCAGACCGAGCGGATGCTGCAGCTGTATCGTGCGGTCTATCGGGGCTGGAACGTGAAGCACTTCCACGAGCACGGCGTGCGCGAGCACAAGTTCGCCTGGGGCTACACCTGGACGAAGACGCAGTTGCACACCGCCGGGCTGGTGGAGCGGGCCAAGCGCCGCGGGGCGCATCGACGCAAGCGTGAGCGCAAGCCTTGCGAAGGCATGATGCTGCACCAGGATGGCTCGCGTCACGGCTGGCTTGCCGGACAGCCGCCGCTCGACCTGATCGTCACCATGGACGACGCCACCAGCACGATCTACTCGGCCTTTCTGGTCGAGGAGGAAGGAACGGCTTCGAGCTTTGTGGCGCTGCTGGACGTTTTCACCGCGCATGGCCTGCCGTGCTCGCTCTACACCGATCGCGGCAGTCACTACTTCTACACCGACAAGGCCGGCGAGGCGGTCGACAAGGATTGTCTGACGCAAGTCGGCCGTGCGCTCGACCGGCTCGGCGTCGAGCACATTCCGGCCTATTCGCCCGAGGCGCGCGGGCGCTCGGAGCGCATGTTCGCAACGCTGCAGGATCGGTTGGTGAAGGAGCTCGAGCACACCGGCATCCGCGATGTCGCAACGGCGAACCAATGGATCCGCGACGTCTATCTGCCGGCGCACAATGCTCGCTTTGCCAAGCCTGCAGCCGTCGCCGAGAAGGCGTTCGTGGCCGTCGATCCCGCCCTGCTGCGCGAGACGCTGTGCAACGAGGAGGAGCGCGTCGTGGCGCGCGACAACACGGTCGCCTATCAGGGCCTCAAGCTGCAGCTGCCCGAGAGCCGCCTGCGCGCCCACTACGTCAAGGCGCGCGTCAAAGTTCGCGAATATCCAAACCGCTGCCTGGCGGTGTTCCACGGCCCGCGCTGCATCGCCCGCTATGACGCAGCAGGGCGCCAGATCATCGCCCCGATCCCCGCCAGCCTGGCCCCGTGCTCGCCGCCGTCAAGGCGTGGCCTGGAGATGGCCGAGCCTGTGGCAGCGCCAGAGCGCCGGCCAGCCTTGACCGCGGCTCGACACGCAGCCCACGCTGAGAGGCGGGTCGGGACGAAGAAACGGGCTGCCAAGTCGAACAAAGAAACTCAACGGCAGGCTGCGCCGGCAGCTTGACCACACAGAAAACGGCCCGGAGGTTCGTTCCGCTTTCCCTCCGGATCACCGCAAACCCAAAGCGGACAACTGATGTGCTACCAAAACCGGACAACTTGAAAAGCTATCGACACCGCATCCGCGCCGATCATGCCTGACCCGCCGGTGCGGTTCTCGACCACAGCGGTGTGGCCGGCCTCAGTGAGCTTCGCCGCGATCACGCGCGCCAGGATATCCGCCATGCCCCCGGCCGCGAGCGGAACGATGATGCGGATGGGTCGGGCGGGATAGTCCTGCGCGGCCGCGGGCGCGAGGCCGAGCATGGCGCCGCTCAGCAGCAAGGTCCGGCGGTTCAGCATGCAATCCTCCCGGTTGAATTTCGACGATCAGATCTCGCGTCCGATCCTCGCGTCGAGCGACCACGGCCCGCCGCCGCGCACGAGAAAATGAAACACAACGATGGCCCAGAACAAGGGAAACTCGATGCCGCGGCTTTCCCAATTATAGCCGAAGTC
>DAIQQA010000200.1:0-7039 GCA_036787045.1 Burkholderiales bacterium
GCGTGATCGACCGCGCCATGCGCGCGCAGGAGCGGCCCTCCGACCACGCTCCTGTGATGGCGGAGTTGGCGGACTGAAACTGCGACAACCGCTTACCACGGCTACGACCAAGACAACCGCTCACCACGAAGGCACGAAGACACGAAGAAAAGCAAGAGCGGGGAAGGTATGCGAGACCGGCCCGCGGCGCCATCGGCTCTCGTAGCATGCTGAACGTTGACGCACGAGCACCCAGCCAGACGTCCCTGCAGCGCTCTGGTGGCGGCCTGAACATGGGCTACGGTATTCCTGTTCTGTCTTTCTTCGCAGTTCTTCGTGTCTTCGTGCCTTCGTGGTGAGAGGTTTTTGGTTCAGCTCAGTGCTCAGCCGGAGCGTCGTCTTTGCCCTCGATCTCCAGCTCCTGGATCTTGCGGGTGAGCGTATTGCGCCCCATGCCCAGCAGGTGCGAAGCCTCGATGCGCCGGCCGCCGGTGTGGGCGAGCGCCTTCAGGATGAGCGCGCGCTCGAACCGGCGCGTCATCTCCGGCATGATGCTTTGCTCGCCGCGGTTGAGCGCAAGCTCGGCTTCGCGCTCCAGGGCGGCGATCCAGCTCTCGGTGGTGAGCGCACGCTGGTCCTGACGGAACTCGGGCGGCAGATCGGGGATGTCCACGCTCGAGCCCGGCGCCATCACGGTGATCCAGTGACAAAGGTTCTCCAGCTGCCGCACGTTGCCGGGGAAATCATGGCTCATCAGGTACTTCCCTGCGGCGTCCGTCAGCCGCTTCGGTTCAACGCCGAGCTCGCGCGCGCTCTTCGCCAGGAAGTACTTGGCAAGCAGTGAGATGTCCTCGCGCCGCTCGCGCAGCGCCGGCAGGCGGATGCGGATCACGTTGAGGCGATGGAACAGATCCTCGCGGAACAGACCCTGCTTGACTCGGCTGTCCAGATCCTGGTGCGTGGCGGCGATGATGCGCACATTGGCCTTGATCGGCTGATGTCCGCCGACGCGGTAGAAATGAGCGTCGGACAGCACGCGCAGCAGCCGCGTCTGCAGATCGGGCGGCATGTCGCCGATCTCGTCCAGGAACAGTGTCCCGCCCTCGGCCTGCTCGAATCGACCCCGCCGCATGCTCTGCGCGCCGGTGAAGGCGCCGCGCTCGTGGCCGAACAGCTCCGACTCCAGCAGGTCTTTCGGGATGGCGGCGGTGTTGATCGCAACGAAAGGCCTGCCCGCGCGCGGGCTGTGCCGATGCAGTGCGCGCGCCACCAGTTCCTTGCCCGTGCCCGACTCGCCGTTGATCAGCACCGTTGCGTGTGAGTTGGTGAGCCGGCCGATGGCACGGAACACCTCCTGCATCGAGGAAGCCTGTCCCAGGATCTCGGGGCTCGCCTCGGGAGCCTCAGTCACATCGTCCTGGCGCAGGCTCTCTTCCATGGCGCGTCGGATCAGGTCCACCGCATGATCGACGTCGAAGGGCTTGGGCAGATATTCGAACGCCCCGCCCTGAAAGGCCGCTACCGCCGACTCCAGGTCTGAGTACGCGGTCATGATGATGACGGGGAGATGCGGGTGGCGCTCCTTGATCTTCTGCAGCAGCTCCAGGCCGGAGCCGCCGGGCATACGGATGTCGCTCACCACCACCTGCGGCGTTACGCCCGACAGGGCGCCGAGCGCCTCCTGCGCGGAGGCGAACATCTTGAAGGGGATGTCCTCGCGGCTGAGCGTTTTCTCGAACACCCAGCGGATGGAACGGTCATCGTCGATGATCCAGACAGGTTTCATGGCCGCAATAGCCCTATGGGATGGTCCGGCTGGTTTCTCTGGTGGGCCCGGTGGGTGTGACGGCATCCTGCACGCCACCGTCCAGCGGCAAGAGCAGGGTGAAGCAGGTGTGTCCCGGCTCGGACTCGAGCTCGATGATCCCGCCGTGCTGATGCACGTAGTTCTGCGCGATCGTCAGGCCCAGCCCCGTGCCGCCTTCCCGGCCCGATACGAGCGGAAAGAAGATCCTCTCGCGGATTTCCTCAGGAACGCCGGGCCCGTTGTCGATCACCTGTACCTTGGCGCCCAGGCGGTGGAGCTTGCGCGCTAGGGTGACCTGGCGCGCTACGCGCGTGCGCAGCACGATCTCGCCCTTGCCCTTAAGCGCCTGCGCGGCGTTACGCGCGATGTTGAGCAGCGCCTGGATGATCTGCTCCCGATCCGCGGCTACCGGCGGGAGACTGACGTCGTAGTCCCGGCGGATGCGCAGGCCCTGGGGGTACTCGGCCAGCAGCAGGCTGCGCACGCGCTCCAGCGCCTCATGCATGTTGAGCGCCACCTTCTGCGGCATGCGATTGGGCGTGAGCAACCGGTCCATCAGCGACTGCAGGCGGTCGGCTTCCTTCATGATCACCTGCGTGTACTCGGTGAGCTCCGGGCGCTCGAGCTCGCGCTCCAGCAGCTGCGCCGCCCCGCGCAGGCCGCCCAGCGGGTTCTTGATCTCGTGCGCGAGGTTGCGGATGAGAGCGCGGCTCGCCTGCGTCTGGTCGTGCAGCCGCTCTTCGCGGGCGATGCGCAGCTGCTGGTGCGGCTCATTGAACTCCAGCAGGAAACCCTCGAAGGTGTCGATCTCCACGGGCGTGACCGTGCAGCACACCTCCATGCGTTCCATCGACGGCGTGGTCAGACTCAGGTCGTACTGGGTGTAGCTGCAGTTGTGCTGGACCGCGTAGTGGACGGCCCCGGCAAGCGCCGCATGCTCGGCGAAGACCTGGTCCAAAGGTTGGCCGGCCACGTTCCTGCTGCTGAGCTTGAACAGGTTCTCCGCCGCAGGGTTGAGGTAGACGACCCGCAGGCCGGGGTCGAGCACCATGATCGCCGTGGCCAGCGCATCCAGCGCCGAGGACGAGAACGAGCTCATTGCCGGGGTCGGCTGCCGCTGCCGGCCAGCGCCGGGCCCCGCCAGTGGGGCGGCCGGCTGCGGGTCGCGAGATGGCGGCCAGGGACTCGGGCGACGTTTGCCGCCCGCATCAACGCAGGTTGGCCAGCTCCTGCTTGATGGACGCGATGTTCTTTTCGTGCTGCTCGACCGCCTCCTGATAGGGCTTGAGCCGCTCCAGCACGCGCGCGTAGTTGCGCTCGTCGCCTTGCCGGATGGATTCCTGCTCGGCGAGCGCTTGCTTCGCTGCGTTCAGCTTCTCCTCCTCGGCGGCCAGCTCGCTCTCCAAGATGCGCCTGCGCTCGTCGTCGCGTGTGCGCTGCGTCTCCCCATCCACTTGGGGGCGCGCTGGGGCGGCCGTTTCTTTCGGCGTCCGCGCCGGTGTGCTCGCGGCGGGCGCCCGCGGCGGCTCGAAGCAGGTCACCTTCCTGGCGTTCTTGATCGGAACGTTGGAGTAGGTGACCCGTCCGTCCTTGTCGACATACTTGCACGTTTCGGCAGCGGCTGGCATGGCCGCAAGCAGGGAGATGAGAGCGGAGATCAGTCGCATGGCAGCGGTGTCGTGTCGTGGGCAGGCGCAATCGGAACGCGCCGGACGAAGCAGCATGGCCCAGTCTAAGACAGCTGCGAGCCGCGAGCAATCTCGCATGCACCAGAAAGGGACGGAAGCTGCCGACCCCTTTCCGGTGGCGCATCAACTCCGTCAGAGGCTGTAATACATATCGAACTCGATCGGGTGCGTGGTCATGCGGAAGCGCGTGACCTCCTCCATCTTCAGCTCGATGTACGCGTCGATCATGTCGTTGGAGAACACGCCGCCGCGGGTCAGGAACTCGCGCTCCTTATCCAGATGCTCCAGCGCCATGTCCAGCGACGAGCACACGTTGGGCACCTTCTTGGCCTCTTCCGGCGGGAGGTCGTAGAGGTTCTTGTCGAGCGGGTCGCCGGGATGGATCTTGTTCTGGACGCCGTCCAAACCGGCCATCAGCATCGCAGCGAAGGCCAGGTACGGATTGGTCGTCGGGTCGGGGAAGCGGACCTCGACGCGGCGTGCCTTGTCGCTCGTCACGAACGGGATGCGGCAGGCGGCCGAGCGGTTGCGCGCGGAGTAGGCCAGGTTGATCGGCGCCTCGAAGCCCGGCACCAGCCGCTTGTAGGAGTTGGTGCCCGGGTTGGTGATGGCGTTCAGCGCCTTGGCGTGCTTGATGATGCCGCCGATGTAGTACAGGGCGAGCTCGGACAGGCCGGCATAGCCGGTGCCCGCGAACAGGTTCTTGCCTTCCTTCCAGACCGACTGGTGCACGTGCATGCCGGAGCCGTTGTCGCCCACCACCGGCTTGGGCATGAAGGTGGCAGTCTTGCCGTAAGAGTGCGCCACGTTGAGCACCGTGTACTTCAGGATCTGCATCCAGTCGGCGCGCTTGACCAGGCGCTCGAACTTGGTGCCGATCTCATTCTGTCCAGGGGCTGCGACCTCGTGATGGTGCACCTCTACTTCTACGCCCTGCTCCTCCAGCGCCAGGCACATCGCGGAGCGGATGTCCATCAGGGAGTCGACCGGCGGGACCGGGAAATAGCCACCCTTGACGGGAGGGCGGTGGCCCTTGTTCCCGCCTTCGATATCGAGGCCCGACGACCAGGGCGCCTCCTCCGACGTGATCTTCACGAACGACCCGGACATGTCCACGCCCCACTGCACCGCGTCGAAGATGAAGAACTCGGGCTCGGGCCCGAAGTAAGCCGTGTCGCCGAGGCCGGTGGACTTCAGGTAAGCCTCGGCCTTCTTGGCGATAGAGCGTGGGTCGCGGTCGTAGGGCTTGCCGTCCGCCGGCTCGATGACGTCGCAGGTGATGTTCAGCGTAGGCTCATCGGTGAACGGGTCCATCCGCACCGTGTCGGCGTCAGGCATGAGCAGCATGTCGGAAGCCTGGATGCCCTTCCAGCCGGCGATCGACGATCCGTCGAAGGCATGCCCGTCCTCGAACTTGGACATGCCGAACTGCTTGGCCGGCACCGTCACGTGCTGCTCCTTGCCGCGGGTGTCGGTAAAGCGCAGGTCAACGAACTTGACCTCGTTGTCCTTGAGCATCTTCAGGACATCGGCTGGCGTCGTCATTTCAAATCTCCTGGGAAGCGATTGGTCTTTTGATGAAGGATATGGCTTGAAGCGCAGTGCAACTCAGCAGAATACATGCCCATGCCTTGCGGTGCACAAAAATCAATGAATACAATGTGATAACGACTATTACCGGCTCGGTGATGCACCGATATGGTGCGCATCTAAACTCCAACTGCACCTTTACGGTGCGTAATCATAGCAGTGCGCCCCATGAGAGCGCCACTGGCACCAAGCCGCCTCACGCACTATCCTCGCGAATCAACAAGCCCCCCGCAGGAGGATCCATGCCGAACATATCCGACATTCTGACGGCCGCCCAGAAACGTGCTCAGGAGAAGGGACTGCCCTACGAGGGTGCCGTGTTGCCGGCTGAGGCCTACGACCTGCTGAAGAAAGCGCCCGGGTCGAAGATCGTGGATGTCCGCACCCGTGCCGAGCTGGATTTCGTGGGCCGCATTCCCGATAGCATCGAGATCGAGTGGCACGGTTACCCGGGCGGACAACCCAATCCGGATTTCCTCGCTCAACTCGAGCGGCAAGTGGACAAGGAGGCGCTCGTCCTGTTCATCTGCCGCAGCGGTGCCCGGTCCCACGCGGCAGCCACCTTGGCCGCCGGAGCCGGCTACACGCAGTGCTACAACGTCCTGGAGGGATTCCAGGGCGACAAGGATAGCCGGGGCCAGCGGGATAACGTCGGCGGTTGGCGGGTCGCCGGGCTGCCTTGGTATCAAAGCTAAGTCCAGCTTTCGTTCAAACGGTTCGATCTTTCGGCTCGAGCTAGCCGAGCGTCCAGGTGACCAGGCCGGTGTACGCCGTCACCAGCACCAGGCCGCCGAACACGATCCGGTACCAGGCGAAGATGGTGAAGTCGTGGCGCGCGATGTAGCGCAGCAGCCAGCGGATGCAGAGGAAAGCGGAAACGAACGCGGCGGCGAACCCGACGGCGAACATCCCGAAGTCGTCAGCCTGGAGGAGGCCGCGATTCTTGTACAGATCGTACGCACCTGCGGCCACCAGCGTGGGCACCGCCAGGAAGAAGGAGAACTCGGTGGCGGCGCGGCGGGACAGCCCGAACAGCAATCCGCCGATGATGGTGGCGCCTGAGCGGGAGGTGCCCGGGATCAGCGCGAAGCATTGCGCCACCCCGACCTTCAGCGCGTCCAGCCAGGTCATGTCGTCCACCGACTCGACGCGGACGACGTGCCGGCGGCGCTCCGCCCACAGAATCACCAGCGCGCCGACGATAAAGGCGATGGCAACCGGCACGGGCCGGAACAGAGTCGCCTTGATGAAACCGCCGAACAGCAATCCGAACACGGCTGCGGGCACGAAAGCGATGCTCACATTGAGCACGAACCGCTGTGCCGCGCGTTCGGAGAGCAGTCCGGTCAGCGCGCTGGCGAACTTGGCCCGGTACTCCCATACCACCGACAGCATGGCGCCGGTCTGAATCGCGATCTGGAAGATCTTGCCCTTCTCGTTGTTGAAGCCGAGCAGATCGCCGACCAGGATCAAGTGGCCGGTGCTGGAGATGGGGAGGAACTCGGTGAGACCTTCGACGACGCCCAGGATGAGCGCCTTGAGCAGGAGCGGGATTTCCATCGCGTGGATTGTAACCGGCGCGATGGCCGATCTTCGAGGAACCGAGACGCTTGGGTGAGGTCGTGCAGTTCGCCCGTTCCAGGCGCAGCCGCTGAAGCGACCCGCTTCAGCGGTGCTGCACCGTCCGGCGCGCCATGTATAGCGTGAAGAGGTCTGGATTCAGGTTCCGCAGCCGGGCGCGCTGGGTGGACAGGGCCCTGACGTCAGCCTCTCTCTCCAGGTCCAGCAGGCGAAGCAGCAAGCGTACTGCGGTCGCCGCTGGAGTATCGGGAAGGGACATGTCGCGAAATTCACCGGCGGCCCCGGGGTGCTCGACCAGGTGCCAGGCCGGGAACCAGCTGGCCAGCTCGTGCTCAGCGACGCTGCGCCATGCACAAGCTGCCTCGAACGCATTCCACTCGCGAAGCAGAAGCCG
>DAIQQA010000200.1:7139-8256 GCA_036787045.1 Burkholderiales bacterium
GCAAGTGCGCAGGACAGGACCTTCAGCGCAGGAAGGGCAGGGTGGTCCGGCCCGTCGTGCGCGAGCGCCGCGAACGCTGTCGTAGCCCGCATTGCGTCTCGGGCAAGCAGCGCCTCGACCACTTGGTTCGCGAGCACCACCTCATGCGAGTCCAGGAACAGGTCGAGTTGCACGCGGATTTCCCGCCAGAGGCTGCGCGCGAATCAACCGAGCTGGTCGAAGATCTCGTCAGGCTTCAGCACGAGATCCAGGCTTTCCAGTGCGACCGGTCCACCGGCCGACTCTTCACAGATCCACCCGCGCGCACGCCGGAAGACCTCGACGCGCCGGTCCCGAACCGAGACGAGCCCGTACTCTTCGAGCGAAGGGATCTGCTTGTAGGCCTCAAACTTCTCCCCCCGATCGAATGCTTCGGTGGAATCCGACAGCACCTCGAAGACCACACGCGGCTCCGAGAACGCGGTGGCATTTGCGTCACCCACCGGGCTGTCGGCTGGTGAGCAGCTGACCGCGACATCGGGATAGAAGTAAGCGCGCCGCTGGCGCACATGCAGCCGCAGGTCGGCGGCATAGGTGGTACAAGGCGTGCCGCGAAGGCACTGTCGGAGGGCGACGACCAGATTCTGGATTGCCTGATTGTGAGCCCGGCTTCCTCCAGCCGTCGCCTCAGGGCCGAAACCTTGCCAGGCGTAGATCACTCCGTCCAGGTACTCATGCTTGGTGGTCGCCTTCTCCTCCAGCGCGAGGTATTCGTCGGGTTTGATCCAGGCCACGGCCTTCTGCGGTGCGCCCATCGGCGTTACGCCTTCGAGTAGATCTCGCCGCCCTTGCGCTGGAACTCCACGGCCTTCTCCTCCATGCCTTTCTTCAGCGCGTCTGCTTCGGACATCCCCTGCTGTTGCGCGTATTCGCGCACGTCTTGGGTGATCTTCATGGAGCAGAAGTGCGGGCCGCACATGGAGCAGAAGTGCGCGAGCTTGGCGCCCTCCTGCGGCAAGGTCTCGTCGTGGAACTGCTTGGCGGTGTCTGGGTCCAGGCCGAGATTGAACTGGTCCTCCCAGCGGAACTCGAAGCGCGCCTTGGACAGCGCGTTGTCGCGGATCTGCGCGCCCGGATG
>DAIQQA010000317.1:0-2273 GCA_036787045.1 Burkholderiales bacterium
CTTCCTGCACTTGCTGGCACAGGGGCAGCACCGCCTCGAGCGCGCCCTTGCAGTACAGCAGCAGGCCCTCGGGCGTGTGATGCAAAGTGCTGAGCCGCTTGCGATCGGTATCGAACGGGATCGCTGCAACCCGCGGGAAGACAGGGAAGGCGCCCAGGGCGCGCTGCCCCATCGAGCGGAGCGAGACCTCCATGGGATCGCCGTTGACCTGGCGTCGACCATTCACCACTATCTCGTGCAAGTTGTGGCAGTGCAGGCCGACGGCGAAGAAGCGCCGGTAAGCCTGCGTGAGTGCGGGATCGAGCCGGTCCCAGGCGTGCTCCCGGCTGCCGAAAAACAGCGCCCGCACCTGCATGCGGTTCTGCGTCAGCGTTCCGGTCTTGTCCGACAGGATCACGCTCGCCGAGCCCAGCGCCTCGACCGCCGGCAGATGGCGGATGAGCGCGTTGCGGCGGGCCATGCGCTGGGTGGCCATGGCGAGCGACAACGTCACCGTCGGCAGCAACCCTTCGGGCACGTTCGCCACGATGATGCCGATGGCGAAGATGAAGGCTTCCCAGAACGGAACTCCCAGCGCCCAACCGATGCAGAAGAACACCACACCGGTCAACGTAGCAAGCACAGCGACCAGTCGGCTCAGTCGCTGGATCTCGAGCTGCAGCGGTGAGGGCCGCCCGACCGCACGCTGGGCGAGCCCGGCAATGCGGCCGAACTCGCTGTGCATCCCGGTAGCGAAGACGAGCGCGCGGCCCTCGCCCGAGACAACCGCGGTCCCGGCCAGAACCAGGTTACGCGCATGCGCCACGTCCTCGGTCACACTCGGGTGCGGATGCTTCTCCGTGGCCGCCGCTTCCCCGGTGATGGTCGCGGCGTTGACGCGCAATCCGACCGACTCGATCACGCGGCCGTCGGCCGGAACCTCGTCGCCTTCCTGCAAGACCAGGATATCGCCGGGCACGATCTGATCCGCCGGCACGAGCACGACCACGCCCTCGCGCAGGACCTTGGCCTGCGCCGGTAGCAGGGCGCGCAGCGCGGCCACCGCCCGCTCGGCCCGGTATTCCTGCAGGAAAGAGAAGACGCCGTTGACCAGGATCACCGCGACGATGGCCCAGCCCAGCGTGGCCATGCCCTGGCCCGGCGCCAGGAGCTCGGCCAACAGCGCCATCCCGGCCGCGGCCCACAGGATCAATGCAAAGAAATGGACGAACTCGCGTGCGAGCTGAAGCCACAGCGGCATGCGGCGCAGTTCCTCCAGGCGATTCGGACCGTACTCCGCAAGCCGGACGCGGACCTCGTCGGGTGTCAACCCGTCCACGCGGCTGCGCAGGCTCGCCAGCGCCTCGGCCACCGGCAGACTGCTGAGGTTCATACGCTGAGCCGGGTTCGGAGGATCTTGCGCTGCATTTGCGCTTCCATCGCTTCTCTCCTCACGGTGACCGACCGTCGCTTTGGCGAGCGCGGCGCTGCGCCAGTCGCTGCGTGGGTGCGAGATCGGATCGTCGATGTGGTGGCCAGCCATCCGTTCATAGGGCATCCCGCCGCCCATGGTCGCCGGCAGCTCAGCCTGTCGAGGGGTAAGTCCGGCTATGTTGCCCCATACCGTTACGAGCCCGGCCTGGACAAAGTCCTCGTCCTCGCTATTCGCCGCAAGTGTGAGGCAGGGTATCGGCTGGTGTAGGTGCAATCTTCGAAGATCGGGATGCGGGCGTTCCTGTCCGACTGCCCTCTCCCCAGCCCTCCCCCGCGTACTGCGGACGCAAGGGAGGGAGCCCTTCGGGGGAGTGCCGGTGAATCACCAGTTCGAGCCCTGGCGTTATCAGAGCAGATGAACGGCGACATGCCGAAGGCCTGCGTATTGGTGATCCAGACGTCCAACGCTGCATCGTTCCACTCCATGCCCTTCAGCGTTTGTGGGTGGACAGTTCTATGATCTGTTGCATGGTTCTGGCAGCGTGAGATGGGACTGATTGTAGAACGGAAGCGCAGGGGCGGCACGTATCGCCACACCTATTCCGCCGGCGACCTGCGGCGGCTGCTCAGCTGGTGTGATGGCCAAGTCTATTGCCTGTTCATAACATGACTGTGGTGGATGACGCGCAGCGCTTCCAGAGGCTGCTGCAGCGAACGGAGACGATACTCATCGGCGAGCATGGCCGTGTGGCCGCCGCCAAGGGCAGATGGACGCCGCTCACCGACGGCGGCGAGGTGATCGGCGCGGTCCTGCGCACGCGCACGGGCGTCAAGCCACTGTTCGTCTCCATCGGACACCG
>DAIQQA010000065.1:0-24707 GCA_036787045.1 Burkholderiales bacterium
CAGCGCTACCTCGTCTTGGAAAGGAGGGAAGAGAACATTCCCCTCCTGCCTGAGGAGGGGTGCCGGCGCAGCCGGCGGGGTGGTGGGAGGCTGCCCGAGGACGGGTGGGAGCGAAGCTGACGGGGTGGTGGGAGCTTGCCTGAGGAGCAGTGGTGGTGGGGAGCCCGCTCACGCTCCGGCGCAGCCGCCTGGGCTCAACGATGCCCCGCCACGGCGCGCTGCATGACGTCCGTATCCAGTCCCACCGACCGCGCCGTTTCGAGAATGAGACTCCAGGTCTCGTCCGGCAGCGGCACGCCTTCGGCCAGACGCTGCGTGCGCATATGTGCCTCCGGTTCGCCGGGCAGCAGGGTCTCGCCGCCGGGCGAGGCTGGCTTGCTCGACTTCACGAAGTCGACGTAGCGGACCGCTTCCTGCGGAAACATCCCGCCGGGATCGACGCGGACCGGATCGATGTAGATCGAGAGCATCCCGTTGGTGAATCGCCTGCCGGCCGCCGCGCAACCGTTGCCCGACAGCGCGCCGCCGAGCAGCTCGCACATCAGCGCGAGCCCCGAGCCCTTGTGCTCGCCGAAGGCGCGCAGCGCACCCTGGCCGTTGCGGATGTCGCGTCGGCCGGTCGTCTCGTAGTCACCGTACAGCAGGTGGGCGTCGTCGCTGGTGCGGCCGTCCGGGCCGATCAGTGCGTCGGAGGGAATGGGCCTGCCGCCCTGACTGGCGACCATCACCTTGCCTTCAGCGACCACCGAGGTTGCGAAGTCCAGCAGCAGCGGCGCGCGCCCGCTGACCGGCACGCCGACACAATATGGCGCGGTGGAGAACCGCCGCTCGACGCTGCCGAACGGGGCCACCAGCGGGCTGCCTGCCGCGTTCACGAAATGCACCGAGACCAGCCCGCTTTCCGCCGCCATCTCGGCCCAGTCGGCCACCCGGCCGATGTGTCCGGCATTGCGCAGCGCGACCGCGGACAGGCCCATCGCCTTGCACTTGTCGATGCCGATCTGCACTGCCTGCGGCGCGACGGTCTGGCCGAAGCCATATTTGCCGTCGACCACGGCCAGCACCGGCGTGTCGACCACCACTTCGATCTGCCGGTCTGCCAGGAGCATTCCTTCGCGCTGCATCTGCACATAGCGCGGGATGCGGGCGACGCCGTGGCTGTCATGGCCGGCGAGGTTGGCTGCGACCAGGTAATGGGCGACGCGTTCCGCCTCGGGACGGGAGCACCCGGTAGCGGTGAAGACGTCGGCTGTGAGTTGTTGCAGGCGTTCGGGGGATATCGAGATCATGGGCGGCATGATACCGCGCCGCGCCGCTCACGCGGGCGGCCCGGCCGCGCCGCGTGGGCGATCGGCCGGGCCGGTTACTGCTTAACGGACAAGGATCAGCGATTCCAGGTCGCGTAGCCGCTGGAGTTGCCGTCGGCCCAGTTCACCTGCGTCACGCCGTTGAACGTGTTGTTGCCACTGAGGCCTTTGTACTTGCCGGTACCGCCGGTGTAGGTAAAGGTGCCGGGGCCTGCGCCACCGGGCCCGGGGGTGCCGGCATTCTGCCAGGTCAGGTAGGCCTGGTCGCCCTCGAGGTCGGTGACGATGCAATAGCCGCCCGCCGAACTCTTCTTGTTGTTGAAGTCGGCGTCGAACCAAGCCGGGCACTTTACTCCGGCGCGATGGAACATGCTGCCCGCACCTTTGTCGTTGAAGAACGTTCCGCTGAACTCACCGACCCAGTAGAAGTGGCCCTTCTCGATCTCGGTTGCCTTCCCCACACCGTACCAGCCGAACTCGCCGGTGACCTTGTCCGCAGCTTGGGCCGGCAGGGTGAGCCCGATGGCCATCGCCGCCACTACGGTTGCGACGGAGAGGTGGTTGGATGGGTGTGCAGCGGTACGGCGCTCCTTCAGTTGCATGGTTTCCTCCGTTACGGTTCGTATTGTTCCCATGGCTGGGCTGCCGGCTGACGCGTGGTCCACCGTAGCATCCCAGGGCGCAGGATACGTGCCGCGGGGTTACAGATTACTTACCGATAACGTCGACCTTCGCCTGCTGCGCCGGCGCCCCTCCTCGAGCAGGCTCCCGCCACCCCGTCAGCTTCGCTGCCATCCCTCCTCGGTCCAGCTCCCACCACCCCGCCTGCTGTGCAGGCACCCCTCCTCCGGGAGGAGGCGGAAACAATGTCTGCCTCTGTCCCACGCCTTCGGGGCGCACTGGGCGTATGATCTCGCTGCCCACAGACTGCATGCGACAGGAGGCTGGCATGTCCGACACACGCACCCGCACCGCGGCCGAACACGCGATCCCCGCGCGGGCGTTGCGGCAAGCATGGCAGACGGCGGTTGTTGCGCTGATCGGGCTGGTCATCCTGCTGGGGGTCGGCTTCGCGCCGCTGCACGCTCTCCACGACGCCGCGCACGACACGCGGCACAGCTTCAACTTCCCCTGCCACTGATCCAGTGAAGTGAAGCGCCTGCGGCATCTGCTGCTGGTGGGGTTGGTGGCGGGCGTGGTCGCCGGGTTGGCGGCGAGCGTGTTGCAGGCCTTCCTGGTCACCCCGCTGATTCTGGAGGCCGAGCGCAGCGAAGCGGTGCACCCTCCCGCCCCGGACTCGCAGCACGAAAGCCATGAGCACGAATCCTCGCCTCTGCAGCGCGGCGGCCTGACGTTCGTGTCGAACACGCTGGCCGGCATCGGCTTCGGCCTGCTGCTGGCGGCGGGCTACAGCCTGCGCGGCGCGGTGAACTGGCGCGCAGGGGTTGCGTGGGGGCTTGCTGGGTTCGCTGCCTTCTACCTGGCTCCCTCGATCGGGCTCCCGCCGAGTCTTCCCGGCAGCGACCTCGCGGAGCTGGGTGCACGCCAGGCGTGGTGGCTCGGGACTGCGGTGGCCACGGTAGTCGGTCTGGCGGTGCTGCTGCTGGGACGGCCGGGGTGGGCGAAGGGCCTGGGGGTCGCGCTGCTGATCGTCCCCCATGTCATCGGCGCGCCGCAGCAGGCGGCACGCTTCGGTCCGCCACCCGAGCTGGCGCAGACGTTCATCCTCTGGTCGGGCCTCGTCGCCGCCGTATTCTGGCTCGTGCTGGGCGCATCGTCCGGCTGGCTGTTCGCGAGGCTGGATCGTCGGATGCAGTAGGTCGCGCGTCGGGGGGACGTTGCTGGGCCTGCTGGGGATCCGGCTGGCCGTTGGCCCGGCACGCGCCAGGCGGAGATAACCGACTTGCGGGGGTTCCTGACTGGGCGCTTAACCGCTGACCGAGACGCGGCGAGCGATGCGCTCCACCGCGGCCGGCTCGCCGTCGGGCTCCACCAGATCTTCGCGGTCCAACTCGCCGGGGCCACCCAGGAAGGACTGCGCTCGCACGTACTCCTGCTGCTCGGGGCCGTCCAGCGAACCCTGCCGCGCAGCCCGCACGCGATTGATCGCATCCTGTGCGCTGCAGCCAGCCTCCACCAGCAGACGCGCCGCCACCAGGCCGGCTCGGGTGCTGCCATCGCGGCAGTGCACGGCGATGCGGCCGCCGCGCCAGAGGATGCCGACAAGCTGTGGGGCGAGCGCGCGCCAGGCGTGCTCGAACGCAGGATCGGCCATGTTATGCGGGTGCAGGGGGACCTGGTGCCAGGCGATTCGATTCGCCTCCAGAAGGCTGGGCAGGGCCTTCACCCGCAGCCTGGCAAGCTCCAGGTCGTCGAGCAGAGTGATGAGCACTTCCGCACCCCAGCGGGCGATGGTCGCGACATCGCGCTCGAGCAGGCGTGCCGCCTGGTTGGGAATCGGCATCCCGCCCGCTCGACCGGGGCAGCAGGTGATCGCGATCTGGCCACGCGCACGCCCGGTGCCGACGATTGCGAGCGCAAAGCCCGATCTATCCCCGTTCATTGCGGCCCTCCTCCGGACTTGTTCTGGTCCCCAAATGAAACCATAGCAGGGAGCGAGGCAGCGAAGCAACGGGGCAATGGCATTTTCATGACGCGTGTCTGCGCAGCGCGACGTCGTCGCTGCGCTACAATCGCGCGGACTCGCCTCGGGCCGGCGTACCCCCACCGCGCTCCTGCCGTCGGGCGCGTTTTCCGATAGCCTATGTCGCGTCACCCCGGACCGATCGAGAGGAGGAGATGCAATGCCCTACGTGATCCAGACCCAGGACAAGCCCGACGGCGCAAAGATACGTGCCGAAACACGTCCCGCCCATGTCGAGTACCTGACCAAGCACAAGAGCAAGCTGCTGGCCGCCGGCGCGTTGATCAGCGACGACGGCACCGGCGGGCATGGCGGTGTGTTGATCGTGGACATCGACGATCGCGCCGAGGCCGAGCGCTTCATCAACGAGGATCCCTTCACCAAGGCCGGACTGTTCGCCAAGATCACGGTCACGCGCTGGCGGAAGGCCTTCTTCAACGGCGAGAAGCTGATCTGAGCGGCTCCGTCGCCGCGTTCGACACAAGCAGAACAAATCCGGGTCCGCGCCGGCCGGGCAACATCGGCCGGCCCGCGACCCGGCCGTGCTCCCCATGTGGATCGTCCAGCTGGCCCTGCGCCGGCCTTACACCTTCATTGTTCTCGCCCTGCTGCTGCTGATCGTCGGCCCCCTGACGATCCAGCGCACGCCGGTCGACATCTTCCCCAACATCGACATTCCGGTGGTGAGCGTCATCTGGCGCTACACCGGCCTGTCGTCGGAGGAGATGGAGGGGCGCATCGTCTCGTCCTTCGAGCGCGCGATGACGGCTACGGTCAGTAACATCGAACACATCGAATCGCAGACCACCAACGGCGTGGGGGTAGTGAAGGTTTTCTTGCACCAAGGCGCGAACGTTGAGGCCAGCCTGGCGCAGATCGTGGCGATTGCCCAGACCATGCTCTACACCTTCCCGCCCGCGGCCACACCACCGCTCGTCCTGCAGTACAACGCTTCCACGGTTCCGATTCTGCAGCTTGCCCTGTCCAGCAAGACGCTCGCCGAGCACGAGCTGTACGACCTCGCCAACAGCTTCATGCGCACACAGCTCGCCACGGTGCAGGGAGCGGTGTTGCCTTTTCCGTACGGCGGCAAGACGCGCCAGGTGATGGTGGATCTCGACCCGAAGGCGCTGCAGGCGAACAACCTCGGGCCGCAGGACGTGGTGGAGGCGCTCAGCCAGCAGAACCTCATCCTCCCCACCGGCACCGTCAAGATCGGATCGCTCGAGTACGACGTGGCGCTGAACGGCAGCCCGAAGAGCATCGAGGAGCTGAACGACTTGCCCATCCGCACGATGGCAGGCCGGGGCACCACCTACATCCGCGACGTCGCCCACGTGCGCGACGGCTTCCAGCCGCAGATCAACATCGTGCGACACGACGGCGAGCGGGCGGTCCTGCTCACCGTGATGAAGTACGGCCTCGCCTCCACGCTGGACATCGTGGACCGCGTGAAGGCGGAGCTGCCGCGCATGCAGGCCGGGCTGCCGCCGGCACTCATGATGCAGACCGCGCTCGACCAGTCGCTGTTCGTGCGCGCCGCGGTGGATGGCGTGATCTTCGAGGCGATCCTCGCCGCGTGCCTGACCGCGCTGATGATCCTGCTGTTCCTGGGCAGCTGGCGCAGCACGCTGATCATCGCGGTGTCGATCCCGCTGTCCATCCTCACCTCCATCGCGATCCTGTCCGCGCTGGGCGAGACCATCAACATCATGACTCTCGGCGGGCTGGCGCTCGCCGTCGGCATCCTGGTGGACGATGCCACGGTGGCTATCGAGAACATCAACCAGCATCTGGAACAGGGCAAGGGCCTGGAGCAGGCCATTCTCGACGGCGCGCAGCAGATCGCCGTCCCCACCTTTGTCTCCACGCTATGCATCTGCATCGTGTTCGTGCCCATGTTCCTGCTCACGGGCGTGGCGCGCTATCTGTTCGTGCCGCTGGCCATGGCGGTGGTGTTCGCCATGCTCGCCTCGTACTTCTTCTCCCGTACCCTGGTGCCGACGCTGGCCAAGTACCTGCTGCGCGGACACGAGCACGACGCGCAAGTCGCGCCGGGCCGCTGGGATCTGCCTGGGCGCCTGCACGCGGCTTTCGAGGCGGGATTCGCGCGGATGCGAGAGGGATATCGCAACTTGCTGGCGCGCTGCTTGAACGCGCCAGTGCCGTTCATTGGTACGGTGTTGGCCGGCTGCATCGTGTCGGTGGCGCTGGTTCCTTGGGTGGGACGCGACTTCTTCCCCACAGTGGATGCCGGGCAGTTCAAGCTGCACCTGCGCGCCAGGACGGGCACCCGGTTGGAGGAGACTGCCCGTCTCTGCGATCTGGTCGAGGGCCGGATCCGGAGCATCATTCCGGAGTCGGAGCTGGAGACCATCCTCGACAACATCGGTCTGCCGACGAGCGGCACTAACCTCACCTACAACAACTCCGGTACGATCGGCCCGGCGGACGCGGACATCATCGTGTCGCTCAAGAAGGGCCATCGCCCCACACAGGAGTACATCCGCACGCTCCGGGCTCAGCTGCCGCTCGAATTTCCCGGCGTCACCTTCTATTTCCTGCCGGCCGATATCGTCAGCCAAATCCTCAACTTCGGGCTGCCGGCGCCCATCGACATCCAAGTGATCGGTCGCACAGTCGAGGAGAACCGCGAGTTCGCAGTGAAGCTGCTGGAGCGGCTCAAGGGCGTAGAAGGCATCGCCGACCTGCGCATCCAGCAACCCTTCGATCAGCCCAAGCTCGACGTTACCGTGGATCGGACCAAGGCGCAGCAGGCCGGCTTCTCGTTGCGCGATGTGGGCAGCAACCTGCTCATCACGCTATCGGGCAGCTTCCAGACCAATCCGACCTTCTTCCTCAACCCGAAGAACAACGTCACCTACCAGGTCATCACCCAGGCCCCACAGTACCGCATGGATTCGCTGCAGGCCTTGGCGAACATCCCCCTCAGCAGCAAGGGCGCGCAGCCCGACATCCTGGGCAGCTTCGCCAGCGTGAGCCGCGGCACCGAGCGGGCGGTAATCAGTCATTGGAACGTGCAGCCGGTGATCGACCTGTTCGGCGGTGTGCAGGGCCGCGACCTGGGTGGAGTTGCCGACGACGTCACGAGAATCGTCGACGACAGCATGAAGGACCTGCCGAAGGGCTCGCGCCTGATCATGCGCGGGCAGATGGAAACCATGCTCTCGTCGTTCAACGGGCTGCTGTGGGGGCTGGCGTTCGCCATCGTTCTGGTGTATCTGCTAATGGTGGTGAACTTCCAGTCCTGGCTCGACCCCTTCATCATCATCACCGCGTTGCCGGCGGCGTTGGCCGGCATCGTGTGGATGCTGTTCGTCACCCAGACCACCATCAACGTGCCGGCGCTCACCGGAGCCATCATGGCCATGGGGATCGCCACGGCCAACAGCATTCTGATGGTGAGCTTCGCGCGCGAGCGCCTGCGCGGCGGGGACGATGCGATCACCGCGGCCATCGAGGCCGGGTTCAACCGCCTGCGGCCGGTGCTGATGACCGCACTTGCGATGATCATCGGCATGCTGCCGATGGCGCTGGGCGTGGGGGAGGGCGGCGAGCAGAACGCACCGCTCGGACGCGCGGTGATCGGGGGCCTGCTGTTTGCCACGGTGGCGACACTGTTTTTCGTGCCGGTGGTGTTCGCGCTGATCCACGGCTGGCGCGGGCGCGCCCGCACGCCGGCGTTGGTCTGAGTGAGCGGCAGTTTGGAGCGCATTCACTCGGCTGGCGGGCAAGTGGAGGGAGGAAAACACGGATGCACGAGCGCACCACCCTATCACGCTGCGCGTGCCACCGGTCCTCGGGCAGGCTCTCACCACCCTGTCACGCTTCGCGTGCCACCGGTCCTCGGGCAGGCTCCCACCACCCCGTCACGCTTCGCGTGCCACCCCTCCTCAGGCAGGAGGGGAGTCTTTTACTCCCCGCCTCTCACGAGGCGGGGTGGCGGCGCAGCCGCCGGGGCGGTGTGGGGTTCGCTGTGCCGCGCCTCCTCGGGCAGGCTCCCACCACCCCGCCTGCTGCGCAGGCACCCCTCCTCGGGCAGGAGGGGAGTGTTCTCTCTTTCTGGCTGTCACGAGCCGGGGTTTGGCTCAGCCGAGGTTCGGTGATGTTTCTCGATAGGAGCAACGGATGAATTCGAACGCGACGCCTGACAGGTCTCCCGCCGGGGGATCGAGGGCGCGCGTACCGCTACGCTGGATCGCGGTAGGACTGGGTGTGCTCGTGCTCGCCGCCGCTCTGGCTGCGGGCCTGCTGCCGCGGCTGAGCGCGAAGGAAGAGTTGAAGAAGCAGGCGCGCGAGCTCAATGTGCCCACAGTAGCGGTGATCCAGCCCAAGCGCGGCGCCGCGGTGGAGGAGCTGGTCTTGCCAGGCAGCATCGAGGCCTACGTCGACACGCCGATCTATGCGCGCACCAACGGCTATCTCAAGCGCTGGCTGGTGGACATCGGTGCACGAGTCAAAGCCGGGCAGCTCCTGGCCGAGATCGAGACCCCCGAGGTCGACGACCAGCTCCAGCAGGCGCGCGCCGATCTGGCCACGGCCCAGGCCAACTACGAGATCGCCAAGAAGACCGCCACGCGCTGGAACGAGCTGTCGCAGACCGGCAATGTCTCCAAGCAGGACGCTGATCAGGCCACCGGGACCATGCACGCGCGCCTTGCCGCGGTGGAATCGGCGCGCTTCAATGTCGCGCGGCTGGAGAAACTGCAGGCGTTCAAGCGCATCTACGCCCCCTTCGGCGGCGTGGTCACCGCGCGCAACGTCGACGTTGGCGCGCTCATCGATGCCGGTGGCGGCGAAGGCAGAGCGCTGTTCCACATCGCCCACTCGGACCGTCTGCGCGTGTATATCCAAGTGCCGCAGGCTTACTCGCGCGAGGCTGTGCCCGGCGTGGAGGCAGAGCTCACGCTGCCGGAGTTCCCGGGGCGGCGCTTTGCCGCCAAGCTGGTACGCACGGCCCAGGCCATCGATCCGGGCACGCGGAGCATGCGCGCCGAGGTCGATGTCGACAACCCGAAAGGCGATCTGTTGCCCGGCGCCTACGCCCAGGTGCACCTGAAGCTGCAAGCCAGCCAGCCGGCGCTGGTGCTGCCGGTCAACACGCTGCTGTTCCGCGCCGAAGGCACACAGGTGGGTGTGGTGGGGCCGGATCAGCGCGTGGCGCTGAAGACCGTCGTGCTTGGGCGGGACTTCGGCACCGAGGTGGAAGTCCTCTCCGGCCTGGAGGCCGGCGATGCCGTCATACTCAATCCTTCCGATTCCATCGGCGCCGGCACTGCGGTGCGCGTGGTACGGCCGCCCGAGGAGAAGGCGGAGAAGAAGGCGGGGTAAGGCGTTGCAGCTCCCTGTCGGTATCGGCTTGGGAACCTCTGTTCCCTCCCGTTGCGGGAGAGGGTCACGGTGCCGGTTGGACGGGCGACTGGTGCAAGCTGCGGTGGCTCGGCGCCAACCACCCCGTCGCCTCCGGCGCCACCCCTCCTTGGAAAGGAGGGGAGGAAAAAGACTCCCCCCTCCTCCCAGCTCCTTCCCGGTCGAAGGCGACTCGAACGAATGCCTTACCCTCAGATGTGAGACCATGATACGAATCGCTATTGGTTCCCTGCTCTGGGTCTTTGCCATGTCCCCGACTTTCGCCGCAGGTCTCCAGGACGGCAGGCTCGCGTCCTGTCCCGATTCTCCGAACTGCGTGAGCAGCGACGAGCAGGGCAAGCACGCCATTGCGCCGTTCAAGCTCAAGACTGCACCGGCCGATGCCTGGGTAGCGCTGGAACGACTGCTCGTCGAAGCGCCGCGCGTGAAAATCGTCACCCACACCCAGCAGTACCTCCACGCCGAGTTCACCAGCACCGTGCTGCGATTCGTCGATGACGTCGAGTTCAGTCTGCGGCCCGAGCTGGGGGTCATCGCCGTGCGCTCGGCATCGCGCGTGGGCTACTACGACTTCGGCGCGAACCGCAGCCGCGTGGAGGACCTGCGCGAGCGGCTGCGCAAGCTCGAGGCGATCGAGTAGGGCGCGGCGGGCGGCACAAGCGTTGGCAGGTCCAGCCCAAATCGAGCCGGTCGATGTCACTCTGCGCAACGGGCGCAGCGTACAGCTCCGCGCATTGCAGGCCACCGACGCTGACGAGCTGCTGCAGTCCTTCGCCCGGCTCTCGGCCAACACCCGCTACATGCGCTTCATGCGCGGGGTGGCGCATCTCGAGCCGGCCGCCTTGCGCCGCGCGGTCGCGCAGCTTCTTGAACGCGGGCTCGCGGTCGTCGCTACGGTGCCTGCAGCCGACGGCGTCGACATCGTGGGCGGGGCGAGCTTCGTAGTCGGTGCCGATCCCCAGACCTGCGAGTTCGCAATCACGATCGTCGACGGCTGGCAGGGCTGCGGACTGGGCAGCCTGCTCATGCGCCGGCTGATCGAGGCGGCCCGGCAGCGGGGGTTGCGCACGATGGAAGGCTTCGTCCTGGCGACCAACCACCCGATGCTCGCCCTGGCGAAAAGCCTGGGCTTCGATAGCAAGCCCGATCACGACGACTACACCGTACGCATCGTGCGCCTCGATCTGCAGCGCTCCGAGGCCTGAGCCGAAGGGGCAAGGAGTAGCGGCAGACCCGCGCCTGTCCTAAACTGCAAGCTCAGTCCGCGCACGGCGCATTCGGCCCGCAGTGGCCGCGCCTGATGCCCGGAAGCGAGGAGACACGCATGCCAAGACATCGCGACTTTGTACCGCAGGGCGTCATTCCCGCGGTCCTGCTGCCATTCCGGGAAGATCTCTCCATCGACGAGCCTTCCTATCGGGCTCACTTGCGCGACGTCGCGGCGGTGGAGGGCGTCTGCGCCCTCACCGTGAACGCGCACGCCTCCGAAGTCGCGTCCTGCAGCTTAGACGAGCAGAAACGCGTGCTCGACATCACGCAGGACGAGATCGGTGCACGCATCCCCGTCGTCAACGGTGTGTACGCGGAGGGCAGCCTCGAAGCCGCGCGCATCGCCAGAATGGCGCATGACGGCGGTGCCTCCGCACTGCTCGTGTTCCCGCCGGGCGTGTTCACCTTCGGACAGCGGCCCGAGATGGCCGTGGCGCACTTCCGGCGCATCGCCGATGCCACCGATCTGCCGCTGATCGTATTCCAGTATCCGCTGGCAGGCGGGCAGGGTTACCCGCTGTCCACGCTGCTCGACATCGTCGAAGCCGTGCCCACAGTGCGCGCCATCAAGGACTGGTGCGCGAACCCGCAGTTGCACGAGCGCCAGATCCGCGCGCTGCAGCAGCTCGATCCTCCGGTGAATGTGCTCACCACTCACAGCGCCTGGCTGTTCAGCTCCCTGGTGCTGGGCTGCAACGGTTTGCTGTCCGGCAGCGGGTCGGTCATCGCCGACCTGCAGGCGCGCCTGTTCGAAGCGGTGCAACGCAACGATCTGGCCGCGGCGCGTGCGCTCCACGAGCGCATCTGGCCCACCGTGGAAGTGTTCTACACCGAGCCTTGGGTGGACATGCACAACCGCATGAAGGAGGCGCTGGTCCTGCTCGGCAAGCTACCGCGCGCGGTCGTACGGCCGCCGCTGGTGAAGCTGTCCGGCGCGGAGATCGAGCGCATCCGCGGTGCGCTGGTGGCAGCGGGATTGCTGGCGCCGGAGCAGCGCGCTAGAAAAACGGCGTGACGTCCGCAGCGGTGGCGTGCACCGCACGCTGCCGGATCAATGCCTGCGGCTGTCCGCCGGCGATTGCATGATCGCCAGTGCGCGCAGGAGGGTGCTGCTCGAATCCGTCCAGCGCGACAGCGCCGCGTGCACCTGGTAGCGCACCTGCGAATCCGCCAGCACCAGATACTGCACGCGTCCAGCCGCATCCGCGAGCAGGCCTTCGCGTGATCGCGGATCGAGGAGGTCTGCCTCTCGCAGCCGCGCAAGATCGTCTGCGAGCTGGATGGTCTGCACCTCGGTGCTTTCCGAGGCGAGCCGCTCCAGCTCCAGCGCTCTGTCCTGCGCCTGATTCAGCCTGCCGATGTGGCCGTGCCAGCGGTCGGTGAGCGCGCCGACCAGAGCCGCGACCTCCACACCGAACACGCGCTCGATCTCGTCCAGGCTGGCCAGCCCCTGGACGACCGCGCTGTGCAGGTAACCCGCGGCGATCATCTCCCGGGAAGCGCCGGCGTCGAACAGAATATCGGCGACGACCATCAGATGCCCTTCGAAGTACGTCATGCCGTCGGGTTGCAGTTGACCATCGTGTGCGTGGCGGGCGAACTCCGCCGCCCGCACGATCAGTGCGCTCATCCCCAATCCCTCCTGCGTGTCGGTTCAAAAAGAGGGTCCGTCCCCGGCGGATCGACGAGATCGGCGGCCGCCGTGCCGCCGAAGTCGATCACCAGAGCCAGACTCGCTATCACATGCACGCCAACGGGGTCAGCCGTGTACTGGGACCGCCAGGCTGCCCGGTACGCCTTCGCCAGGACGTGCATCTCCACGGTGTCGATCGGCTCGCCGCTGTAGTAGGTGAACAGTCTGAAGCTCATCGGTGCCGTTGTGCTGTCTGCATGAGTGGCTGCGGGGCGCATCTGCCTGTGCTCCCGAGTTCGATGCCGACACTTTCGCTCAACGCGCCGGCACTGGCTTGACCCGGGACGCCAATCGCTAGCCCGCAGGTGCCAGGCGGTGGTCAGGGGCACAGGCGCGCCGCACTTGGCGTGGGGAGTAGGCGCCCTGGGTGTGGGCGCAGACGCGATGGCGCCGGCGTCAGCTCGCTGCCGCGACGGTGCGCTGGCGATACTCGCTCGGCGCGACGCCGGTCCAGCGCCGGAACGCGCGGGTGAAGGCGCTCTGCTGGGAGAACCCCAGCATGAAAGTGATGTCGGTGATCGAACGGTGGGGGTCTTCGATGTAGCGCAATGCAAGGTCGCGTCGCGTGTCGTCGACCAGCTCCTGGTAAGTGGTCTCGGCGTCGGCGAGCTTGCGCTGCAGCGTCCTGCGGCTCATGTGCAGCTGCTGCGCCATCTCCTCCTCGGAGAGCTGGCCCGAAGACAGCTGCTCCAGGAGCGAAGCTCGGCAGCGCGCCACGACATTATTGTTGTCCAGCTGCGCCAGTTGCTGAGTGAGGATCTGGTCCAGCGTTGCGGCGATCTGGCGGTTGGAAGTCGGCAAGGGCTTGTCCACGTCGCCGCGCGCCAGGGTGAAGCTGTCCTCGGGCGCAGCGAAATGCACCGGGCAGCCGTAATGGGTGCGGTAGACTTGCGACCCCTCGGGCCTGGCGCGCTTGAGTGAAACGTGCACCGGCCGCAGTGCGTCGCCGAAGTTCAGGCGGCACATGCTCACCAGCAGCGCCATCGTGAAATCGACGGATACGGGCGCGACAACCGGCTCGGTGCGGCCGCTCTCGAAGACGGTCATGAGCCCGTCGTGATTCTCCTTCAGGTGCGCAGCCGCCCTGTCGCCGAGCAGGCGCCAGTAACGAACCACGCGCTGGAGGCCGGTCCTGAGCGTGGAGCTGGACAGCCAGGCGAACCCGAGCGCGCCGAGGTTGGAGGGATGCCAGCAGTGCGCAGCGCGCAAGGCGAAGCCCGGGTCCGGGATCAGCTGCACGGTACGGTGGACCAGGGCATCCCACTTGTGCGAGGGGATGCGCGTGTTGGGGTCACGGATCTGTACCGGAGTGATGCCCTGCTCGGCGAGCAACGCTCCCGCGTCGAGCCCGTGCAGCTCGAGCACGCCCTTGATGATCTGGCCGATGGTTGCGAGCGAGGTATGGCGCACGGTTGCTGTCCGACGCACCGGGGGGCGCAAGCGGGAATGGTAGGGGACATCCGGTCGGGTGTCACCTGCCCTCGACAAGACAGTAGAGGGCGTGCACGCAACGCATTGCGTGGGGTGGGTCCGGCCTTCGTGTCCCTGAAAAGCGGGAGGGCCGGGGAGAGGATCGGCGCGTTACGCCGCTTTGCCGGCCTCGGCGGCGCGCATGAGCCGCGCGACGAACTCCGATTGGCGGTGGCCAGTCATCAGCAGGTCGTCCATGGCGCGCGTCATCGCAACATACAGCAGGCGCGCTTCGGCCTGCCCGTCCTCGTTGACGTGGGGCATGAAGCCCAAGCCGGGGATGGCCACGATCGGGAACTCCAGCCCCTTGCTGCTGTGCATGGTCATGACCTTCACGCTGTCCGCATCGGGACGGAAGTTGCGAGAGGACTTGTCGCGGTGCAGCCACTCGACCGGTATGCCGGCGGCCTCGAGACCGGCAACGACTTCCTCGCCGATGAAGTGGGTGCGGTAGACCACCGCCATCTCGTTCCAGCGCCGGCCGTGCTCGTGCCAGGCACGCAGGCGCGAGGCGATGTAGTTCACCTCGCTCTTCAGGTTCGGCAACGTGATGATCTCGGGCGCCGGGCCGTGCCGCCCGGCCGACTCCGGCAACACCAGCGGCATGTCGCCGTCCGCGGTATCGCCGGGCGTGAGGATCTCGCGGGCGAAGTCGTAGGCCAGGGCGAGAACCTCTGCGCTGTTGCGGTAGTTCACGCCCAGGACGGTGGTGCGGCGCCCCTTGGCCTGGATGCCCACACTCGCCAGGGTGAAGCGCAGGCCGCGCCGACGGCCGTAGATCGACTGCGCATCGTCGTACAGCATCAGGAACGAGTTCGTTCCGGGGTCGACCATCTGCACGGCGAGCTTGAGCCACTCCGGCTCGAAGTCGTGGCCTTCGTCGATCATCACGGCGCCGTACTGCGCCCGCGGGATCTGGCCGCGCTCCACGCCGTCGATCACTGCGCCGACCAGGCGGTCGAAGAAGCGCTCCCCGGCCTCGGGCCGCGGCACGTGATAGAGCTTGAGCTGGTCCGAGCACCAGCCGTGGAAGTGGCGCACCGCCACACGCTCGCCCAGTCCGCGTGCCGCGACGACGTGCTGCAGCTTCGCTGCGAGCGCCACGTTGTAGCACAGCACCAGGATCGGCTTGTCCAGCTCCTGCGCCAGGCGCACGGCACGATAGCCCAGAATCATGGTCTTGCCCGAGCCCGCCACACCGTGGATCACGCGGTGCCCATCGCCGAGGCTGCGTGCAAAGCGCTCCTGCTTCAGGTCCATCACGCGCAGAATATCGGGCACGCTCTCGGCTTGCTCCGCCGCCGGCTGGTCGGTGGGGAGGAACAGCGATTCCTGGCCGGGAGCAAGGTGGATCTCCGGAAACAGGTGCCAGCGGATGAGGTCGATCTGCGGCATCGTGAGCACGCTGGCGAATGCTACGCGCAGCATCGCCCACAGCCGGGTCTGGAAGCGCTTTGCGTCCACTGCCTCGGTCATCTCGTCCTGGCAGATCACCAGCGCGGGGTCGAGCACCTCGTGCAGGTCGGTTGCCTCGAAGTCCCTGCGCGTGATGCGCGTGAGCACACAGCCGTAGCCCCAGGGCACCATCAGCCTGCCGCGGTACGGCCCATCCTGCGCACGCAGGCGAGGGTCCTTCTCGAGAAGGTCGGCGACCGAGAATGCGTACTGTCGAGCCTGCTCCAGGGGGTTCGCGACCTGCTTGGCGCCCTGCGGCGTGAGCAGCGTCACCGAGGTGCGCGAGGCCTGCCGGATCTGCTGCAGCGTCCAGTCCTTCACCTCCAGCACCAGGACGCCCCGGCGCGGGTGGAGGATCACGAAATCGGGATGATGCTGCTTCGGTGCCAGCGGCACGTCGTACCAGCAGCAGTAGTCGTCTTCGAGCTTCTCCAGCAGGCGCTGGGCGAAGCGCAACTCGCCCGGCGTCATCCGCCGTGCACAGCTGGACAGGGTAGGCAGCAATGTAGCCATGGCGGTTTGACGATGTTTTATTCTTGTATGCGGTGAGTTGGAGCGGAGGCAAGTTCTGTGCGCGGGTGTATATACCTCTTGCTGTAGTGTGCGTGAATCGGCGAGCCAAATGAGCAAACATCTGTGGATCGGCACTTCCGGCTACCAGTATGACGACTGGAGAGGTAGGTTTTATCCCGAGCACCTGCCGAAGCGGCAGTGGTTTGCGCACTACGCGCAGCACTTCGACACGGTGGAGATCAACAACACCTTCTACCACCTGCCCGGTGCGGGCACCTTCGACGAGTGGCGGGACGCGGCGCCGCCCGGCTTCCGCTACGCACTGAAATACAGCCGCTACGGCAGCCACCTGAAGCGGCTGAAGGAGCCGGAAGGTCACATCGGCAGGTTCATGGCGGTCGCGCAGCGGCTCGGGCCTCTACTTGGGCCGATCCTGGTGCAGCTCCCGCCCCACTTCAACGCCGACACGGCGCGGCTCGATGCCTTCCTGCGGGCGGCGCCGCACGACCGGCAGTGGGTGCTGGAGTTCCGCGATCGCAGTTGGCTGTGCGAGGAGGTGTACGCAGTGCTGGAGAAGCACCAGGCCGCGCTGTGCATCCACGACTTGCTGGAGGATCATCCGCGCCGCATCACGGCAGGCTTCACCTACCGTCGCTTCCACGGTATAGCCTACGGCGGAAGCTACAGCTCTCAGTTCCTCGCGGCAGAAGCCAGGCGCATCCGCGGCTATCTCGCCGACGGCCTCGAGGTCTACGTCTACTTCAACAACGACATCGGCGGCCACGCCGTGCACAACGCCCTGGACCTCAGGCGCTATCTGGCCTGACTTTGGAGGCTGGGTCAGTCGTCAGCAAATGCCCGGTCGCCCGAAACCCGGAGCTGTTCGGCATCTGCCGAAGTATAAAGTATAGGCCTGACCCCAAACTATGCAAGGGAGGGGTGGCGCCGAAGGCGACGGGGTGGTTGGCTGCGCGCGAACGATGGCGTCGAGCGTATAGTTTATGGCTCGGATCAGTACAGTGTGCTCGGCGTGACGTCCAGCCACACCTCTCCGGGTGTGCGCTCGACGGAGCAGTGATCCCGCTTCGGGTTGCAGCGATATGTCAGCAACATCTTCTCGCGCACGTTGGAAAGCCGCTCTGCCCTGAGAATCGAGGCGTTCATGCCCGCGCAGCGGGCCGAGCGGACGAGCACACCATTCGAGCCTTGCTCGAACAGATACGCGCCGAGTGCATGCGTGAAGGCGTAGCTGTTGCGGCTCACCAGATCCGGGTAGGCCGCTTCTGCGCCGCGCAGATCGATGAGCAGAGCGTCGCAACGGACATCGAAGACGCGGCGTTCACCGGTCACCATACGGTCCTCGTCCGAGTAGCTGTCCATGAGAAAGCGATGCCAGTGGAACACCGTTTCGTAGACGGTCGTTTCGACCTCGAGCGAGCCGTACCACACGCCGTAACGCCGGCCGTCGCTCAAGCGCGTGGCCTGCCAGTGCGACGAGTCGAACGAGTAGCTGATCACCGTCCCATAGTCGAAGGGACGTGTCAGCACGGCGGAAGGCGTAGCGATGCGGCTCGCCGCCTCGGCGGCGATCCCCACGGCCCAGTCGGTCGGATCGCCCGACAGATCGTCGAACAGGGACTGCGATTCGCGGATGCTCTTGATGTTCCGGACGAGGTCGCTCTGGAAGCCGACGTTCTTTGAGCAGAGCGCATCAAACATGTGGAGAGCAGTGAAATGGAGCGTGATGTGTGATTCGATAGAGGGCGGGTTCAGGTCGAACGCAGGTAGCGGCGCGTAGGGCCCTCGTGTACCTCACGAAGAGCAGGCGCCTTGGAGGCGCTCACGAGAAGCTCCGACCAGCTTTGCGGGGCCGGCCCGGAGATCTCACCAAACTACCCTACATGCCCCGCTCGAAGTCCAGATAGCGGCGCAGCGCGAGGAGGCCTTCGAAGCCTCGCTCCGTCGCCAGATCCACGGGCCGTCCACCGAGGCGCCGGTTCGGTGTGGTCATCCACCTGTAGGCGAGGTCGCGGTCCTGCGGGAACAGGATGCGCAGCGATTTGTGGATGCCGAGCAGACAACCCACGCGGTCCAGCAGATCGCGGCTGTCCGCCAGAGGCTCGCCCTTCCGGTAGCGTGCGAGTGTCGAGCGGTTGTCCGCGGAAAGCCCCAGCAACGCCGCCTGTTCGGCGGTCGACAGTCCCCAGTGCTGGAACAACTGGGTGACCATCTTCGCCAGACGCTCCCGACCCTCTCGGGTGCTGGGTTCGGGGATCGTTTCAGGCGAGGCGGTGATTAGCGCTTCCATGATGCAGTTTGTTTACATTGCTACGCTAAGTGTAGCAAAGACAACAGATCGGATCAAGTCAGCAGCAACCACGCTCCCACTTTGAGCCTACCGGGACCTTGCGAGCCAGGGACGCATTTGGGGTCAGGCCTATACTTTGTACTTCGGCAGATTGCGAGCTGTTCCTGGGTTCCAGCCTCCGCGGAAACGACAGTGGAAGAGCAATCGGCACGGCGTCCACCCATCGGATCCAGCCGTCGCCAAAGTCTGCTGCGTGCTCTCGGTAGAATGATCGGTTCCGTCAAATCGCGACCTGCATCGCCCCGACCATGCAAACCCTCCGCTTCGACAATAGCTTCATCCGCGAGCTGCCCGCCGATCCTCACATCGGGCCGCAGCGGCGGCAGGTGCATGGCGCACTGTACTCGTGGGTGGAGCCCACGCCGGTGTCCGCGCCGCGACTCGTCGCCCATTCGCCGGAGGTAGCGGCGCTGCTGGGCATCGATGCGGCCGATATCGCCTCGCCGGCGTTTGCGCAGGTCTTCGGCGGCAACGCGCTGCTCGACGGCATGCAGCCGTACGCGGCCAACTACGGCGGGCACCAGTTCGGTCACTGGGCCGGTCAGCTCGGTGACGGGCGCGCCATCACGCTGGGCGAGATCATCAACGCGGCGGGCGAGCGCTGGGAGCTGCAGCTCAAGGGCGCGGGGCCGACGCCGTACGCGCGCACCGCCGACGGCCGTGCCGTGCTGCGCTCCTCGGTGCGCGAGTTCCTGTGCAGCGAGGCGATGCATCACCTCGGTGTGCCCACCACCCGGGCGCTCAGCCTGGTGGCGACCGGCGAGCAGGTGGTCCGCGACATGTTCTACGACGGCAACCCCAAGGCCGAACCGGGTGCGATCGTATGCCGGGTGGCGCCTTCGTTCATCCGCTTCGGCAACTTCGAGCTGCCCACCTCGCGCGGCGACGTGGCGCTGCTGAACCGGCTGGTCGATTTCACCATCCGGCGGGATTTTCCGGAGTTGAGCGGCGACGGTGAGCAGCTCCGCACGGAATGGTTCGGGCAGGTGTGCGAGCGCACCGCGCGCATGGTCGCACACTGGATGCGGGTGGGCTTCGTGCACGGAGTGATGAACACCGACAACATGTCCATCCTGGGCTTGACGATCGACTACGGGCCCTACGGCTGGGTTGACGACTTCGACCTCGACTGGACCCCCAACACCACCGATGCGGGGCAGCGCCGCTACCGCTTCGGCCAGCAGCCCCAGATCGCATATTGGAACTTGACCCAGCTCGCCAACGCGCTGGTGCCGGGCTTCGCCTCCATCGATCCCTTGCAGGCGGGGCTGCAGCGTTATGTCGACGTATTCGTCGAAGCCGATCGCAACAACATCGCAGCCAAGCTGGGCCTGGCGGAATGCCTGGACGAGGACGCCGACCTGATGCAGGCGCTGTACGCGCTACTGCAGGAAGCGGAGGTCGACATGACGCTCTTCTTCCGCGCGCTGAGCGATGTCGACCTCGACGCGCCGACGCTGGCGCCGCTGAGCCACGCGTTCTATGGCGAGGCAAAGCAGCGTCGTACCGAGCCGGCGTTCACCGACTGGCTGGCCCGCTACAGCGCGCGCGTGCGCCGCGACAGCCTGCCGCCGGGCGAGCGCCGCTCACGCATGCACGCCGCCAACCCCCGCTACGTCCTGCGCAATTACCTCGCGCAGCAGGCGATCGACCGCGCCGAGCAGGGCGACGATGCGGGCATCCACGAGCTGCTCGACGTCCTGCGTCGCCCCTACGACGATCAACCCGGCCGCGCGCAGTTCGCCCAGCTCCGGCCCGACTGGGCGCGCACCCGGGCTGGGTGCTCGATGCTGTCGTGCAGTAGCTGAGGACGGAAGTTATCCCCTCCTGCCCGAGGAGGGGTGCCCCGAAGGGGCGGGGTGGTGGGAGCGTGCCTGAGGAAGGGCGCCCACGGCAGTGGGCGGCGTGGTGGGAGCCTGCCCGAGGAGGGATGCCGACGACATCAGGCGGAATGGTGGGAGCCTGGCAAACCACCCCGTCGCCTTCGGCGCCACCCCTCCTTCGAAAGGAGGGGAGAAAAGCTCTTTCCCTCCTGCCTGAGGAGGCGTGCCCCGAAGGGGCGGGGTGGTGGGAGCCTGGTCACCACTCCGTCGCTTTCAGCGCCACCCCTCCTTCGAATGGAGGGGACAAAAGCCTCTTCCAACCTTTTCCGGGGGCAGCACTCCGGATCCGAGCCGCAGCGGTGCGATGTGCGCAGTCTCCTCAGCTCAGGCGCGGACCGCGAGTACATCCGGGGGTGGGCAGGCTTGCAGCGCTCAACTGCTCCAGCGGCTACCCGCCATCGTAGCGGACCCTGTTCCGGACTCCGTCTGGCCGAGCAGCCGCGCGACCTCGGTCCTCACAATCTCATAGCACTCGCAGGCTCTCGCCTCCAGGCCGGCACGATCGAGCACGGCAACGTGGCCGCGCGCGTACTGAATCAGTCCCAGCGATTGGAGATTGCCGGCGGCCAGCGTGACGCTCTCGCGACGGTCCCCCAGCATTCCGGCGAGGAACTCCTGGGTCATGGTCAGCTCGTTGGACTCGACGCGATCCAGGCACAGCAGCAACCAGCGACACAGCCGCTGGTCCACCGAGTGCATCTGATTGCAGGCCGCGGTCTGGGAGATCTGTGTCATCAGGGCCTGCAGGTAACGCAGCAGCAGTTGCTGGAACGCGCCGCCGCGCCAGAACTCCTCTGCGACGACCTCGCCTCGGGAGCGCAACGCCTCGCCGGCGATCTGCACGATCGCACCGTCGGGCAGCGACTTGGCGCCTAGCAGCACCGCCAGCCCAAGTACGCCCTCGTTGCCGACCAGGCCCACCTGCGTCGTGGCCCCGCTCTCCGTGGTGTGGACGAAGGACACCACCGCTGTGGTCGGGAAGTAGATCCAGTCCGCCGGGCGGCCGGAGTCGTAGATCGCCTGACCCGCAGTCAGCACAATCGGTGACAGGTGCGGCTGCAGTCGCTCGAAATCGTCCGCCGGCAGCAAGGCGAGGAGCCGGTTGCGAGGTGAAGCCGGTGGAGGCATCACGACAGACATCAGGGGAACTCCGCTGCCTTCTCCTTGACTCTCCCTGATCCCTGGCCCTCGGCGCCGGATGGCGGCCAGCCGCACGGGGAATCGAGCCGGCTCGGGCGCAAGGTGAATGGCCGGCCCGGCCTGGTCTTTCTTTCTTGCGTTAGCTGCCGAACAGACAGGACCGCTGTGCGATGGTGCAATGCACTTCTCAGCAGGCGATCATGACACATTCCCGGTGCGCGGTCCGGATCGGATTGACCCGGGTTGTCCGTAGAGCCCGTCGCGGCTCACCTCGCGCAGAAAGCTGAGGAAGGGGGCGTCACTGCCCTCGGAGCAGTGCGGCGATATCGACGCGCCGGGTTCGGCGCTCTCGATGACCCGCGACCGGACTGACAATCCGGAGCTTGGACCGACGCCTGCGACCCGGCGCACACCGGGCTGCAGGCGTTGGATGATTGGCATCGTGCTGGCAGTCGCTGCGAGCGAAAATCCGGATACACGCACCCGCGCCCGTCCGCGCGCCCCTCGAATTCCTTTGACTTACCCTCCATACCTGCGTATAAGTAGCCGGGCAGGAGCCTTTAAGCCTTGACGTCAGTTGGTCCTCTTACCCGCGTTCGCGGTCCTAGCAGATCTCCTCACTTCTCTTGAAGTTCCCGCATCTCCGGGCGCAAGCCCATTTCAGCTCAACTCAAGGAAGATTCAGATGAGTGCAGGTACGGTTAAGTGGTTCAACGACGCGAAGGGCTTTGGCTTCATCACCCCCGATGGGGGTGGCAAAGATCTGTTCGCGCATTTCTCGGCGATACAGGACAACGGGTTCAAGTCCCTGAAGGAAGCGCAGCGCGTGACCTTCGACGTGACCACCGGGCCGAAAGGCGAGCAGGCGACCAACATCCGCCCCGAGTAAGTCCGTAGCGCGTCGCAGAAGAAGCCCGGGCGACCGGGCTTTTTTCATGGGCGGACCGACCCGCAGAGACGTGGAGTCGTGGCTCGGTCGCCGCGCCAGACCGGGACAGCATTTCGCACCCAACCCGGTGAAGCATCGCCAGGCGTGAAGGATCGGCACCGCACACATCTCCTTTGACCCGGGGGCGCAGTCCGCGTATAACAACAGAGAACGAGAGCCCGGAGTGGCGTTGTGCTGGAAACAGCCAAGGCGACGCCCGCTCGCGATGCGAAGTCCATGACGAGGTGCACAGTGCTGCAAGCGGTGCTGAAGCTATGATGCTCTTACGAAACAAGGATACAAGCCGGAAGCAGGGAGATTCGTTCCGACAGCAGCAGGAGACCTGGCGTCGAGCGTACGCCGAGGCTCTCAGCCTGCGGGAGCGGTTCCCGAAGGTCGAGCAGCTCGTTCTCGACATGGCGTTTACCGATCTGAAGGCGCTCGGGATCTACTCCCCGCAGATGCGCAGCTTCTCTGCTCCTGCGAAGGCCTTCTTCGCCATTGCCTGCCCGCGGACGCTCTGTCTAGACGGTGGCTTCGATCTCGATGCCATCGTCCGCACCATGCTCGCCCGCGGTGCAACTACATCGGCCGGAACCCTGGAGTGCCAGGGCTGGATCAACCCGACGCGCCCGGACCACGCCCGCTGCCTGCTGCAGCTGCACTATCGGTTCGAGGTCGTCTACGAAGCGCCGCCGGTCGCTGCTACGAAGCGACGCACGCGCGCCTGAAGCGCGACCCGGGCTCGCCGATCGCGCCGCCGCACGCTAACCCGGCGCAGCTTCGTGCACGGTCGGCCGCACGTACAGCCAACCCCTGTTCAAGCACAAGCTGCACTCGTCGCCGTCGTAACGGCCTGTCCCGCCGCACTTCGGGCACTGTCTCCAGTTCTCCCCGTCGGTGGCCCGGGCACGAATGCCCATGCAGCGCCTGCCCCCGGCGGGTTTTCCGCAACGTTCACCGATGTAGCGTGTGGAGTATCCGAACGCGCCGCACACCGTGCAGACCGCAACCGGCTTCTGTTTCGTTTGATAGAACATTTTCTCTCTTCCATTCGGGCAACCTCCCAATGCTACGCGCTTTCCGGTGAGGGCTTCAGGTTTTCTGTGCATTGGTCGATAGGGTGAGTGTGGCCACGCCGGCGCCACCCTCCTGCCGCTCTCGACAACGCTCGAGTATTGCTGCATGATGAGTCACTTACCGGCATTCCTGATCCACTGCCGGTGCTCGAACAAGTCTCCAGGGCAGGCCGGCCGCTGCCGAAAGCCAAAAACGCCAAGCGCCTGCCGCGCAGAACGATCCGGGCCGGACCGAGCGCATTCAGATCGGCAAGGAACAGAACACCCTCATCGACGGCGCCCGCGACGCTAGTCGGCTCGAGGCACAAATCAGATTCGCGGGATCCCTCGGGGCCCATGATGCTTTATTCAGATTCGATAGCTTCACTGAAGACGCGCAGCGAAGTGCGCGGCTTTCTGGCCACACAGCTAAACGACCTGATCGGTGGACAGGCTGAGCAGGACCTGCCGGATGAGCTTTCCGGCCTCGCGACGGGAAGCGATCGCGAGGTCATCGAGTCCTGTCGCCGCCTCGACAAGTCGTACGACCCGCGCAACACAGGAGAGGGCAAGTACCCTCGCACGGCGATGAGCCGACAGATCCGAGACCTGTTCGCAAGAGCGCTCCACAGGATGAAGGAGCTGCCACCGGATCCGCGCGAGACCTTGCACGTCCAAGCGCCGGCGTCGCCCGACGGCGCGAACTCCGGGCAGAAACGACGGACGCGCAGGTAAATCATGATCTGGGAACAGAACGGAACCGGCCCGCGCGGTATCGGGCTCATTCCGATGGTGATCGAGCAGAGTGGGCGAGGGGAACGCGCCTACGACATCTTCTCGCGCCTGCTCAAGGAACGCGTCATCTTCCTGGTGGGGCCGATCGACGAGGTCTCGGCCAACCTGATCGTCGCCCAGCTGCTGTTCCTGGAGTCGGACAACCCGGAGAAGGACATCTCCATCTATGTCAACTCCCCGGGCGGGCTCGTGTCGGCGGGGCTGGCGATCTACGACACCATGCAGTTCATCAAGCCGGACGTGAGCACCCTGTGCATCGGCCAGGCGGCGAGCATGGGCGCACTCCTGCTCTGCGCGGGAGCCAAGGGCAAGCGCTTCTGCCTGCCCAACTCGCGCGTGCTGATCCACCAGCCCTTGGGCGGTTTCCAGGGGCAGGCCACCGACATCGAGATCCACGCCAAGGAGATCCTGTACCTGCGCCGGCGGCTCAACGAGATCATGGCCAAGCACACGGGTCAGGAGATGAGCGCCATCGAGCGCGACACCGATCGCGACACGTTCTTCGGAGCGACCGAGGCCATCCAATACGGCCTGGTGGACAAGCTTCTAGTCAACCGCGCGGACGCAGGGGCTTGAACCTCTTAGTCCGCCGACGGCTTGGCGCGAATGGCAGCTCACGGGTCGCGCACGACCCCGCATATCTATTGAGCCTTGCAGAATCAGGTTGCAGACCTCCACACCACCCCACCGGTGCAGCCGGCACCCCTCCTCGGAGAGGAGGGAAGTGTCTCCCCTCCTTTCAAAGGAGGGGTGGCGCCGAAGGCGACGGGGTGGTTGGCGGCGTGACCGCCGT
>DAIQQA010000066.1:0-24705 GCA_036787045.1 Burkholderiales bacterium
ACCAGTCCTCGCGGTCTTCGAAGTCCCACAGCGGACGCGTTTGCCCGACCATCAACGCGATGGTCTTGCCCACGTCGAGTGCGCTGCCGCCGCCGAAGGCGATGACACCATCGCAGCCGTTCCTCTTGTAGAAGGCCACACCGTCGTCCACATTCCTGGCCACGGGATTGGCCTGGATATCGGAGAACACCGCATCGCCCAGCCCAGCCGCTCGCAGCGAGGCCAGCGCGTTGTCGATCATCGGCAGCCTGCGCAGGCCGGGATCGGTGACGAGCAGCGGCTTCTTCATGCCCACTTCTTTGCACACTGCAGGCAGCTCGGCGATGCGGCCGGGTCCGAAGCGGACAGAGGTGGGGTAGTTCCAGTTTCGTGTGAGGCTCTTGGGATCGATGGTCATGGGTGTGCGAGCATTGGAAAGGCGAAAATCTTGAACCACGGAGGACACGGTGGACACGGAGGAAAAGCGAACTGATAGTTGGGTGGCCTGTCTCGTAGCAGGATCGGTGTAGTGTTTAAGTATCCCGCCGGTCGAGTCCGAAGGAACTGTGGACTGAAGCAAGTACGTACATGTCGTGAATACCTATACCGTTTGCCTACTGCGGGAACACCCACTCTCAAGCCATCAGATTTCCTTTTCCTCCGTGTCCACCGTGTCCTCCGTGGTTCAAGATCTTCTCTTAGGGAGGTTCAAGTCCTTACACGGAGGTGGAAAGACTTCGGCCGGGTGAGCTGTTCGTACCCGACCACCGAGAGCGTGCAGCCGCGTCCCGAGTTCTTCACGCCGGTCCAGGCGAGCGCCGGATCGAGGTAGTCGCAGCGGTTCATGAACCAGGTGCCCGTGTCCACGCGCTCGCCGATCGAGATCGCCGCATCGGGGTCCGAGGTCCAGATGGCGGCAGTGAGGCCGTACTCGCTGTCGTTCATCAGCGCGATGGCCTCCTCGTCGCTCCTGACCTTCATGATGCCGATGACCGGCGCGAAGCTTTCCTCGCGCATCAGCCGCATGGAATGGTTCACATCCACCAGCACCTGCGGCGCCATGTATGGGGTGCCGTCCTTGTCAGCCGGAAAATCCTTGGGATCGACCAGCGATCTCGCGCCCGCGGCAACCGCCTCGCGCACCTGCCCGCGGGCGAAGTCGGCGGCGCGCGCGCGCACCATGGGGCCGAGGTTCACGTTCGGGTCCAGCGGATTGCCAAGGCGGTATTGGCGCGTGAGTTTGACGAAGCCGTCCACGAAGGTGTCGTAGACCTTCTCATGCGCGTAGATGCGCTCGATGCCACAGCAGGACTGCCCCGAGTTGAACATGGCGCCGTCCACCAGGTTCTCCACCGCGTGGGCGAGATCGGCATCGGGGCGCACGTAGCCGGGGTCCTTGCCGCCCAGCTCCAGCCCCGTGCCGATGAAGCGGTCCGAAGCGGCCTTTTGCACTGCATGGCCACCGGCCACGGAGCCGGTGAACGCGACGAAGTCGACCATCGGCGAGGCGATCATCCGTGCCGACTGGTCGTGACTGCAATGCACGAACTGGAACACGCCTTCCGGCAATCCTGCCTGCGCGAACGCTTCGGCGAAGCGCTCGGCGCACAGCGGGGTCTGGTTGGAATGCTTCAGCACGACCGCGTTGCCGCCCATTATCGCCGGCACCACCGAGTTCACCGAGGTCAGATAAGGGTAGTTCCACGGCGCCAGCACCAGCACCGCACCGAGCGGCTCGCGGCGGATGAAGCGGCGGAAGCCCTCCTTCGGGCCTGCATCCAGGTCCGACAGCGCGTGCGGTGCGATCGCCACCATGTGGCGCGCGCGCTCCTCGAAACCGCGCACCTCGCCGGGCGACTGGCTGATCGGCCTGCCCATCTGCCAGGAGATCTCCTCGGCGATCTGCTGTTTGCGGGCGATGAAGGCATCGACGAAGCGCGTGACGATCGCGGCCCGCTCGGCAAGCGGCACGTGCTTCCACTTCGCCTGTGCGGCCCGCGCGCGCTCCAGCACGCGCTGGATAGCGGCGTCGGTCGCGAGCGGCCGCTCGACGTAGACCCGGCCGTCGACCGGGGAGACGGTTTTCTGGGTTTCGGTCATATCTCGATCAAATCTTCACCGCGAAGGACGCAAAGGGACGCGAAGGAACGCAAAGGGATGCAACTCTCGACTGGGGAGCCAGCGAACGGACTGTAGCAAAACGGCCGCGCCCCGTGTCCCAGCCCCCCTCACCCCGACCTCTCCCGCGAGGGGAGAGGGGGGCCTCTGGTGGGCATCGTGCAAACGCGTCGCCGTGCGACCGTGCCTATTCGCGCTGAAGGATCTGCACCGGCTCCCGAACATCAACTCGATCTTCCTCCGCGTTCCTTGGCGTCCTTTGCGGTTCAAGATTTGCGCTTTGACCTCTAAATGATCTCGAAGTAGCGAGCCAGCTCCCAATCGGTAATAGCCTTGCGGAACTGACGCTCCTCCCACTCACGGGTGGCGGCGAAGTGCTCGACGAACGCGTCGCCGAACAGTGCCCGCGCCGCTTTCGATGCCTTCAGCCGCTGCGCGGCTTCCCACAGCGTACCAGGAAGCGCGTTCTTCGCCTGCGGCTTCTGGTCGTAGGCGTTGCCGCTGACCGGCTTGCCCGGCTCGAGCTGGTGCTCGATGCCCCAGAGCCCGGATCCGAGAGCGGCGGCCAAAGCGAGATACGGATTCGCGTCGGCCGCGGCAATCCGGTACTCCACGCGCTGGCTCTTCTCGGACCCTGGGATCACGCGCAGCGCGCAGGTGCGGTTCTCCACGCCCCAGGTGGCGTGGGTCGGTGCCCAGAACCCCGGCACCAGTCGGGTGTAGGAGTTGACGGTGCTCGCGATCATGCCGAGCAATTCCGGCATCAGCGCATACTGTCCTGCGACGAAATGCTTCATCAGAGGGCTCATGCGATGCGGATCGGCCGCATCGAAAAACACCGCCTTGCCGGCGCGGTCCTTGAGCGAGACATGAATGTGACCGCTTTGCCCCGGATAGTCGGGCGACCACTTCGCCATGAAAGTGGCCATGCGGTTCTTGCGCTGCGCCAGGATCTTAACGAACGTCTTGAACAGCGCCGCCTTGTCAGCAGCCTCGAGGCCATGGTCCACCGCGATGGCCGCCTCCAGCACACCGGGGCCGGTTTCCTCGTGCAGGGCCTCCAGTGGGAAGCGCATCTTCTCGCACAGATCCAGGGTTTCGAGATAGTGCTCGGAGTGCACGGAGTTGCGGATGACCGAATAGCCGAAGAAGCCGGGCGCGATCGGCTTGAGATCGCGGTAGTGCTTGGCCCGCACCGAGTCCGGTGTCTCGTCGAACACGAAGTACTCGTACTCGAAGCCCGCGTACACCTCGAAGCCCATGCCGCGTGCTTGGTCGATCACCCGGCGCAGGACCCCACGCGGGCAAGGTACGTCGCGCTGCTCGACGAACTCGCCCAGGAAGAACAGCATTCCCGGTTCGAAGGGAATATCGCGGCAGGATTCGGGCAGGATGCGCACCGCTGCATCCGGATAGCCGGTGTGCCAGCCGGTGTACTGCACGTTGTCGTAGAGCTGGTCGTTGGAGTCCCAGCCCAGGACCACGTCGCAGAAGCCGAAGCCCTTGTCCAGCGAGCTGAAGAACTTCTCTCGCGACATGTACTTGCCGCGCAGGATGCCGTCGATGTCGAACACGCCTACCTTGACGTGGGTGAGGCCGCGCTCCTCGACGATCTTTTTCGCGTCGTCGGCGGTCATGACGTCTTCTGGTTTCATGGCTGGATCCAGCAGTGGGGTTGGTGGACGGGCCGCGGGTGCCTGCCGCAACGCACACCGGCCGGGGGCAGACGCCCCCGGCCGGCGGTACAGCCCAGTCTACAGTGGCAGCGGTCTCAGGCCCTGTCCAGCCCGGCCTGCGCCCGCGCCTTGACGGCGAAGTCCTCCTCCGGCGAGTACACCAGCGTCTTGCGGCCATACAGCGCGAAGTAGATGATGCCGATCGCGTACCAGATCGCGACCCCGATCACACCGCCGCGATAGGCCGGGTCCTGGAACTGCATGTACAAGGTGATCAGCGCGATGATCAGGGTGAGCCAGGCGCCGAACTCGCCGAGCGGGCTGCGGTAGGGGCGCTCGATGTTCGGCAGACCCCGCCGCAGCAGGATGAACGACAACGCCTGCAGCGCATAGGAGATCATTGCGCCGAACACGGCCATGTTGAGCAGCTGAGCGCCGATGAAGGCGCCTGCGCCCTCGCCCTTGATCAGGTAGACCGTCATCATCACGACGAAGCCGAGCACGGCGCCGAGCATCAGCGCGACATGCGGGACCTTGTGCCGGCCATGTGTGATCGAAAAGGAGTGCGGGAAGTAGCCTGCACGCGACAGCGAATAGATCTGCCGGCCGAAGGCGAAGATGATGGTATGGAAGCTCGCGATCAGGCCGATTACCGCGCATAGCGACAGGATGTTGGCGGCTTCGGTGCCGTAGATGGCGCGGAACCCATCGAGCAGCGGCTCCCCCGATCCGCCCAGATAGAAAGCGCCGCTCGCGCTGCCGTCCGGCGCCTTGACCGGGACGCTGGAGTTGAGCGTCAGGATCATGAATGCCGAGAACACGAGCGTGGCGATTCCCAGCAGAAGGCCCTTGGGCATGTCCTTCTTCGGGTCGTGGGACTCTTCCGCGGCCAGAGGCAGCTGCTCGATGGCGAGGTACAGCCAGACGGCGAAGGGCAGGGCCGCCAGGATGCCCGCCAGGCCTTTGGGCAGGAATGGCCCACCGCCGTCCGGCAACTCGATGAGGCTCCCGTCCGGCCCGAGCCCGATGTTCAGCGCCCAGCGCGTGAAGTCGACCTGGCCGGAAGCGAGCGCGCTGCCCCAGAAAATCACCAGCACGGCGAGCGCAAGCACCGTGACGAGTACCGATACCTTGAAGGACAACTCGACACCGAGCACGTTGAGGCCGACGAAGACCACGTACATCAGCACCCACCAGACCGGCTGGAACTCCGGTGACGTGCCGAAGATGCTGCCGAGATACGACCCGATGAAGAAGACGATCACCGCCGGGGTGAGGACGTACTCGATGTTCTCCGCCAGCCCGGTGACGAACCCGCCCCAGGGTCCCATCGCGCTGCGCGCGAAGGAGTAGGCGCCGCCCGTGTGCGGGAGCGCAGGCGACATCTCGGCCAGGCAATAGCACAGGCACACGTACATGATGCCGATGATGATGGCGGCGAAGAACAGGCCGCCGAACCCGCCGGCCCCGAGGCCGAAGTTCCAGCCCGAAAAGTGGCCGGAGATGACCGCCCCGACCCCCAGCGCCCACAGCGACCACACGCGCGCGTGCTTCCGCAGCTGGCGCTTGGCGAAGTACTCCGACCCCGCCTCATGGTATTCGACCCCCGATACCTGCTTCTTATTGGCCATGACACTCCCCCCCGGTTTTTCTGTGAGTAGCGCGCGGCCGCGGTGCGCCATGCGGCCGGCGATCCAGGCGCTGGCCGTCGCGGCCCGGGCGGTTGCCCCGGGAAGGAGCCCTGGGGCGTGTCGCGCCCAGGGCGGACAGCCTGCCCGCGCGTAGTATGTTGGAATAGCCGGGGGTGGGCAACGGCCCGGGCGGTCTCGACCGGCATGCCATCGGCAGCAGACGTTGCGGTGATGAGGGTGTTGCCCGATGCTAGCGGTCGGGCGAGTGCTGCAGATCGGCGGCGAATGGCACCGCCCACTGCGGGCGTGGGCGCTTGTCAGCGCTACACGGTCGTGTCCAGGCCGCCCTCGTCCAGCACGGCGGACCAGGCGCTGGTGTGCTCCTGCGGCCCGGACTTAAGCACTGCCCCTTGCTTCATCAGCGCCTGCGCGCGCTTGTGGACCGCGGCTTTGTCGGGGCCGGTGACGATGATCTGCAGGCCGAGGCGCGCAACCCGGCAGCCGTCAACATCGGGCACTGCCGTCGGGTCTTCGAGTGTCGCCACCCAGTTGCGGCCGAGCGCCTCGACCTTGGAGACGAGCTTGAAGCCCTCGCCTGCGAGCTCGACAACCTTGGCCTCGACTGCCGACTTGTCGGCGCCCGAGACCATGGTGTGCGTGCCCATCTTCGCTACTTTCACTGGATCCATCACGCCTCCCTTGCGCTCCGATGCCCAGTGCAAGCGAGTATACCCCTGCGGCCACCGGTTTGGTCGCGCGGAGACGGGGACCATTCACCTTGTAAAGCGCATATCGACCACGAAGGTCAAAGAGATGCCACAAGGATCTCTGGGAGACTGACGAGCTGCTTCCGCGAATCGAGTCACCCGCAGGTAACCCGGGAACTGCACCGAAGCACCGCTTCTCCCTGTGCGAGCTCCGGGACCAGCCCGGTACTATCGGCTCGTCGGCGGCGCGGACTGCTGCGGGTCGGGCTCGCTCGACACGGCTGCGGCGGGGTAGGTCACGCCCAACTCGCTGGCACGTCTGAAGGCGTCTCGCGCCACGGCTGATTCGCCGGTGTTGAGCGACGCCTTGCCCAGTGCCAGCCAGGCTTGCCCGTCGTCCGGGCGCGAACTGGTCCATCCGCGAGCCAGCGTCAGCAGGTCCTCCCAGCGATGGTCCGCCTCCAGAACCGCGGCCTGAAGGAAGGCCGGTTGGCGGTCTGTCTGCTCGGCCCAGAAGGGGATGCCGGCCAGCGGACCCACTTCCTGAGCAGGCGACTTGTCCAGAGCGTGCAACCATTCGGTCGGGACCGCGAAGTAGGAAGTGCCACCCGGTTGGGTGCGGAAGAAGGTGAGGATTCCGACTAGCCGGCCCTCCTGGTCGAACAGCCCACCACCGGACGCCCCGTGCGTGAAGGCGGCGGTGGTGCGGATGACCATGCCGCCGTCGTGCTCGAACAGCTCGACGACCTCGCCGGACTGGAAGTTGACGCTGCGGCCGGCGTTGAAGCCGACGGCGTACACCGGATCGCCGATCTTCAGGCTGCGCGAGCTGCTGACGACGGCGGGCGGCTGAAGAACTTCGGGGAAGTAAAGCGCGCAGATGTCGTGAGCCACATCGGCCGCCTGGAGCTGGGCGCCCTCGCCTCGGGCCCCGCCGAACAGCATGACCCGCTTGGCGGCAAGGGTGACGTGGCAGCTGGTGACCACGGTGCCGTTGGGCAGGCTGACGCCCGATCCCATGTGGAAGCGTCCGTTGGCGCCGACGCCGACGACCTGCACGAGGCTCGGTCGGACCTGCTGGAAGATCTCCCAGCTGTCGCGGGCTGCCGCTGGCAGGGGGAGGAGTGCGAGCACGGTTGCCGCACCGATCAGCTTGCGAAACATGACACGCTCCTTTCGCTTCACCTCCTCCCGGTTAGTTTGACTGTTGCCTTTCCGGCGCGCCAGGCGTGCGCCTGCATCAGAACGTTGCAGCAGGCTCCAACTCAGTGCACGGAAAAACCCGCAGGTCTTTCGGCGCCGTCGCATGCTGGTGCCGTTTTTTCAGTGCCTTACCACGAGCGTGCGTCGGATCGCCACCGCTTACCCATGCAATCCGCAATATCCGTGCCGAGCGACAATCTTGCAATATGCATTACGGCAGAGGTGGGCGCCACTTCAGGGTGCCGTGCGCGAGCGCCATCGAGCGTTTGCGGCCGGAAGGCCGAGACCTGCGTTCGCTCCACCTGGCCCATACCCACTCCCGCGTCGGTGACCCCGGTGCCGTTCAACTGTGTGGTCTAGCAGATGCGGGGTAGCTGCTCGCCGGAGAGCCAGTCGACCACGCGCGACCCGCCGAAAGCGGTCTGCATCTGCACGAACCGGTGCGCGTCCTCGATGACCTCGCCGATGATGGCCGCATCCAACCCCAGCGGATGGCTGCGCATTGCGGCGAGCAGCCGCTCGGCATCCTGTGCCGCGCAGATCGCGACGAGCTTGCCCTCGTTGGCCACGTACAGCGGGTCGAGCCCAAGGAACTCGCAGGCGGCGGCAACTTCTCTGCTCACCGGTATCGCCTGCTCGCGGATGCGGATCCCCACACCGGACTGCGTTGCCAGCTCGTTCAGCGTGGTGGCCAGCCCGCCGCGGGTTGGATCGCGCTGGCAATGGATGTCCGGCACCGCTTCGAGCATGCGTGCCACCAGGCCGTGCAGTGCGGCGGTGTCCGAGCGGATGCTGGTTTCGAAGGTGAGATTCTCGCGGAAAGACATCACGGCCACGCCGTGGTCGCCCATCGTGCCGCTCACCAGCACTTTGTCGCCCGGCTGGGCCCGATCGCCGGAGATATTCACACCGTCCGGCACCACGCCCACGCCGGTGGTGGTGATGAACACGCCGTCGCCCTTACCCCGCTCGACGACTTTGGTGTCGCCGGCGACGATGGGCGTGCCCGCCTGGTGCGCGGCTTCTGCCATGGACGCGACGATGCGCTTGAGGTCCGCGAGCGGGAAGCCCTCCTCCAGGATGAAGCCGGCCGAAAGGTACAGCGGCCTGGCGCCGGCCATCGCGACATCGTTGATCGTGCCGTGCACGGACAGGCAACCGATATCGCCGCCGGGGAAGAACAGCGGCGAGACCACGTGGCTGTCGGTCGCCATCACCATGCGGCCGGTGGCCACCGCGAAGCAGGCCTGGTCGTTCATCTGCCGCAGCCAGTCGTTGTCGAAGGCGGCGAGGAACAGCTCCTCGATGAGCTGCGCCATCGCCCGCCCGCCGCCGCCGTGGCTCATGTCCACCACGCCGTGCTTGAAGTCCACCGGCCTGACGTAGCCTCTCTTGACCTCGCTCATCTACCGACTCCCCAGTCGAACCTCAACGCAAAGGCGCAAAGAGCGCAAAGGCCGCAAAGGGGTAGGAAGTTCGTCGCTGGAAGCTCATGTTGTTTGCCGGGCCTGCGAGTCGCCCCCCAGACCACCGACCCACTCACTAGCGGGGTTCCTTTGCGACCTTTGCGTCCTTTGCGCCTTTGCGTTGGGTGTAGTCAGCGTCGCGGAAGCGCCCATAGCTGTAGTGTGCCGCGCAGGCTCCTTCGCTGGACACCATGCACGACCCCATCGGGTTCTCCGGGGTGCACACGGTGCCGAACAGCTTGCAGTCGCGCGGCTGCTTGACCCCGCGCAGGATGGCGCCGCACTCACAGGCCTTGTTGTCCGGCACCGGGCGGTAGGCGACGCCGTAACGCTGCTCGGCATCGAAGCGCGCGTATTGCGCCTTGATGCTCAACGCGCTGTAGGGCACCTCGCCCAGGCCCCGCCATTCGAAGGTGCGGCGCAGCTCGAGGATCTCGGCCATCAGTTGCTTTGCGGTGGGATTGCCCTCCCGGGTCACGGCCCGTGAGAACTCGTTCTCCACTTCGGCGCGGCCTTCGTTCAGCTGCCGCATCAGCATCAGGATGGCCTGCATCACATCGAGCGGCTCGAAGCCGGCGATCACTACCGGCTTCCGGTACTTCTCGGCAAAGTACTCGTAGGGCTGGCTGCCGATCACGCAGGACACGTGCGCCGGACCGATGAAGCCGTCGATCGGCACTGCGCCCAGCTCGCGGACTTGCGGCGACTCCAGGATGCTGGCGATGGCCGCGGGGGTGACGACATGGTTGCAGAACACGCTGAAATTTGTGAGGCCGAGCCGGCTTGCGTCGCGGATCACGAGCGCGGTCGGCGGGGTGGTGGTCTCGAAGCCGATAGCGAAGAACACCACCTCGCGGCTTGGGTTCGCGACTGCAATGCGCAGCGCGTCGGCGGCCGAATACACCATTCGGATGTCCAGTCCGCGCGCCTTGGCCTTCAGCAGGCTCGCACCCTTCGAGGCGGGCACGCGCATGGTGTCGGCGTACGTGCAAAGGATCATCCCAGGCCTGTCTGCCAGCTCGATGGCGCTGTCGATGCGGCCGATGGGCAGTACGCAGACGGGACAGCCGGGGCCGTGGATCATGTGCACACCGGGCGGCAACAGGTCGGCGATGCCGTAGCGCGAGATGGCGTGGGTGTGGCCGCCGCAGAACTCCATCAGGTTGTAGTCCCGGTCGGGCTGTGCGGCCGCTTCGATCTTGCCGGCGATGATGCGGGCGAGCTGGCCGTCGCGGAACTCGTCGACGAACTTCATCGGCTCCTCCCGTCGCTCAGCTCGGCGAACAGCGCCAGCGTGCGCTGCGCCTCGTCCGGGTCGAGCCGGGTCAGCGCATAGCCCACGTGCACGATCACGTAGTCGCCCGGCTGGACTTCGGGGACGAGCGCCACCGAGATCTCCTTGCGCACGCCGTCCATCTCGATGACGGCGGCGTCCCCCGCCCGGCGTTCGACGATGATGGCGGGAATCGCGAGACACATGCGCGTCGCTCCTTGCAGGTCAGCAGGCTGTTGAAGAAATTGCTTCGCGGGTGGCCAGGAGATGCTGCAGCCCAACCAGCGCCTGGCCCAATGCCAGGCCCCCGTCGTAGGGCGGAGCCTGGTTCGCCTCCAGCACGCGCAGGCCACTCGCAGACAAGTACCGGCGCAAGGCGGTCGAGAGGATGCTGTTCATGAAGCACCCGCCGCCCAGCGCAACCTCATCGGCGCCACTGCGGTGGGCATACGCGACGACCCAGTCGCCCAGTGCCTGCGAGAGAGTGGCGTGGAACAACGCCGCGCCGTAGCCCGGTTCGATCGGCTCCGCCAGAGCGGCCATCAGCGGCAGCAGGTCGAGCGTACCGTCGGCGTCTATGGCGTACCCACGGCTCAGGGGTGCGACAGGGCCATGGCGCGCAGCCAGACCCTCCAGAAGCATGGCCGCCTGACCCTCGAAGCTCACGATGGGCTTGACGGCGAGCAGGCCCGCGGCCGCGTCGAACCAGCGGCCCGCGCTGCTGGTAGCCGGAGTGTTGAGGCTGCGAGCCAGCATCTGCGCGACCATTGCGGCTGCAGGTTGGCTAAAGCGCGCTGCGATCTCGTCCGTGCGACCCATCAGGTGCAGCGCAGCGGCCGCCATCCGCCAGGGCTCGCGCGCCGCACGGTCACCGCCGGGCAGCGGCAGCGTGCGCATATGCGCGACCCGTTGCATCTGCACGCCGTCGACGTGCAGCAGCTCGCCGCCCCAGGGCGTGCCGTCGGTGCCCAGCCCGACCCCGTCGAGAGCGAGGCCCAGGACGGGCCTGCGCACACCGTGCTCCGCCGCCACTGCGGCGATGTGCGCATGGTGATGTTGGACCGCGATGGCTGGGATCCCATGCTGCTGCGCGAAGTCGGCCGCGAAGCGTGTGCTGTGAAAGTCCGGATGCAGGTCGTGGGCGACCGCGGCAGGCGCCACCTGCAGCACATCGAGCAGGTGTGCGAGCGTGTGTTGCATGGCCACGCAGGTGGCCGCATTGTCGAGGTCGCCGACGTGCTGCGACAGAAACGCTTCGTCACCGCGTGTTACGCACACGGCGTTCTTGAGCCATGCACCGGTGGCAACTACCGAAGGCCCATTCGCCGGGAGCTTGATCGCGCGGGGCGTGTATCCCCGCGCCCTGCGCACGAATGCCACGCGGGCATCGCGCCGGACGACCGAATCGTCGCAGCGGACCAGGATGGCTCGATCGTGCACGAGAAAAGCGTCGGCGATGTCGTGCAGCCGCCGGTACGCTTCGTCGTTGTCGATCACCAGCGGCTCGCCGCCCGGGTTGGCGCTGGTCATCACCAGCGCGAGCGGCTGCGACTCCCGCAACCAGGCGGTGCCCGCCGGACGTCCGGCCGCTTCGTGGAACAGCAGATAGTGCAGAGGTGTGTAGGGCAGCATGACGCCGAGCCAGGCGATCCCGGGAGCCACCCCTGACAGCAGTTCGTCGCAGGCACCAACCTTGGGCAGCAGCACGATCGGGCGTTCGCGCGACTCGAGCAGATGCACGGCGGTTCCATCCAGCTGCGCGAGCGACAGGGCGGCCGCAGCGCCCGCGACCATGACCGCCAGCGGCTTCTCCTCGCGACTCTTGCGATGGCGCAGCCGTGCGACTGCCTGCGGGTTACGCGCGTCGCAGGCCAGGTGATAGCCGCCCAACCCCTTGATGGCCAGGATTTTGCCGCGCATCAGCTGTTCCACGGCTGCGGCGACTGGGTCGCCGTAGTCGAGCACGGCTCCTGCCGCATCGGTTAAGCTCAGACGCGGCCCGCAGCGCGGGCAGGCGTTGGGTTGTGCGTGGAACCGGCGGGTAAGCGGGTCGTCGTACTCCGACTGGCAGGCTTTGCACTGGACGAACGACGCCATGCTGGTATTGGCGCGGTCGTAGGGCAGAGTGCGCGTGATGGTGTAGCGCGGCCCGCACTGCGTGCAGTTGATGAAGGCATAGCGATAGCGCCGGTCGGCCGGATCCAGCATCTCGCGAAGACAGTCCTCGCATACCGCAGCGTCGGGGCCGATCGCCGTGCGTGCGTTGCCGCCGCCGCTGTCCTCGATGCAGAACGGCGCGGCGCCGGGCTGGGCGGCCTCCGTGCGCGCCTCGATGCTGTCGATGCGCGCCAGGCCGGGCGCTTCGCGCCGCAGCCGTTGCAGGAAGCGGTCGAGTGCGGCGGGCTTGCCCTGTACGTCGATGGCCACGCCCTCGCAGTCGTTGCGCACCGAGCCGGATAGCGCCATCTCGGTGGCCAGGCGGTAGACGAACGGGCGGAACCCCACGCCTTGGACCACGCCCCGCACCCGCACGGTACGGCGTGCCAGTCGACCGATCGGTGAGGACGCGGGCATGCTCACGCAGCGAACATCCGGCTAGCTGTCATCCCCGCGCAGGCAGGGATCCAGGGATGGCCGGCCAGGCCGGGTTCCCGCATTCGCGGGAACCGCACCAGGAGGTTCCTTGAGCTGGCCAGGTCGCCGGCCCACTTCGGCAGCGTTTCCCGGCGACTGTCTTGCCGCGCGCGCCCCATCCTCGATCCACGCCAGCCACTCCTCCATGCCGTCGCCGCGGCTTGCGGAAATCTGCATCACGCCGATCCCGGGATTGACCCTGTGTGCGTACTCGATGCACCGTGCCACGTCGAACTGCAGATAAGGCAACAGGTCGACCTTGTTGAGCAGCATGACGGAGGCGGCGTGAAACATGTCCGGGTACTTGAGTGGTTTGTCCTCGCCTTCGGTGACCGACAGCACCACGACCTTGTGTGCTTCGCCAAGATCGAACGCTGCCGGGCACACCAGGTTGCCGACGTTCTCGATCATCACCACGCTGCCGTCGGCCGGCGCCAGCCGCTCCAGCGCGTGGGCGACCATGTGCGCATCGAGATGGCAGCCCTTCCCCGTGTTGATCTGCACCGCCCTGGCGCCGGTGGCACGGATGCGCTCGGCGTCGTTGCTGGTCTGCTGATCGCCTTCGATCACGCTCACCGCAAGCCGGTCGCGCAGGGACTCGATGGTGCGTGTGAGCAGCGTGGTCTTGCCCGACCCGGGGCTGGACACGAGGTTCAGCGAGAGAATGCCGTGCGCGGCGAAGCGCCGGCGATTGGCATTGGCGTAAACGTTGTTCAGACCCAGAATATCCTGCTCGATCTGCACCATGCGCGCTGCAGACAGGCTCGGTGCGTGGGCGTGCGCCGGCGTGAAGCGGGACTGCAGGAGAGAACCCGGCTGCGCATGCCCGCGATACCGGACCTGATGGCTTTCCTCCGCGCGGGTGTCGGCGGGATGCGGATCGTTCATGGTGTGCCCGTCCAAACGGGTTTCGCCCTGGCCGCAGCCGCAGGTTGTGCACATGAGGCGCTCCTCCCCTTGGTGCTACTCGACTTCCATTTCCTTGACGCGCATCTCCATCCCGCCAGTGATCTCGAGTCGATGGCTGCCGCACTCCGGGCAGAGGTCGCCGAGCGTCTGTACCTCAACCTGCTTCGCGCACTCCAGGCATTGAGCGCTGCCCGGCACCGCGACCACTTCCAGGCGCGCGGCTTCCGCTAGACTGTTGCGGGCTACCGCGGAAAAGCAGAAGCGCATCGCCTCCGGATCGACCGCGGACAGGGCGCCGATCTCCAGCCAGATCGCCTTGACGCGTCGGAAGCCCTGCTCGCGGGCGGCTTGCTCGGCGATCTCCAGCACGCTCTCTGCGAGAGACATTTCATGCATGGTACAGGTTCTTTCTGAGGGCCATCTCGGCGCCAGCCTGCCGGTCATTCTTCGCGGGTCGCCCGTGCGCCTCGTTGATCTGGGTCAAGGGCGCCGCTGGTTCCGCCGGCCTGGGCCGCGCGAGGCTGGGGACGTGCGGCGGTTTATCGGCGAGGACCGGTGCTATTCTTCGCGCATCCAGCGCAGGGAGGAGAGCATGAGCCGCATCAGCAGAGTCGAGATCCATGTCTTCCAGTTCGATGCCGTCAACCTGGGGTCGGTAGGCGGTGGCGGCGTAGGTGCCTTCGGTTACATGAAGGGCGCCAAGACGCGCATCACCAAATACGCCGTGGCGATCATGACCGCCAACGGCCTGCGCGGCGAGTATGTTACCCACTGGGTGGGCTCGTCCGCGGCGCTGGGGCAGACGCTGATGCTGGCGCCCTACCTTCTGGGGCGCGAAGCCGAGGAGCGCGAGCTCATCTACGACGACCTGAAGCGCCAGGCCCGCCAGTTCGACCACATGGGCCACGGCCCGCTCGACATCGCGCTGTGGGACCTGCATGGCAAGAAGCTAGGCTGCTCCGTCAGCGAGATGCTGGGCGGCTACCGGAAGCGGCTCCCGGCCTACGCCAGCACCTACCACGGCGACCGCAACGGCGGTCTGGACAGCAAGGAGGCGTTCGCCGGGTTTGCGCAGCGCTGTTACGAGATGGGCTACCGCGCCTTCAAGATCCACGGCTGGAACGACGGCAACCCGCGCGAGGAGGCCGAGAATCTTCTCCACGTGCGCAAAGTGGTCGGCGACAGAATGAACCTGATGATCGACCCGGCCTGCGAGCTGCGCACCTTCGCCGATGCGCTGTACGTGGGGCGCGCCTGCGACGAGGCTGGCTACTTCTGGTACGAGGACCCCTTCCGCGACAGCGGCACCTCGGCCTTCGCCCACAAGAAGCTGCGCGAGATGATCAAGACGCCCATCCTGCAGACCGAGCATGTGCGCGGGGTCGAGCCGAAGGCCGATTTCCTGATCCAGGGCGGTACCGACTTCCTGCGTTCCGACCCCGAGTACGACATGGGCATCACCGGCGCCATGAAGATCGCCCATCTGGGTGAGGCTTTCGGCGTGGACGTCGAGGTGCACGCCTGCGGGCCGGCACATCGCCACTGCATGGCCGCGATGCGCAACAGCAACTACTATGAGGTGGCGCTGGTCGGCCCCGACGCGCCCAACGCGGTGCCGCCGGTCTACAAGTGCGGGTACAGCGATCAGCTCGACTGCATCGGCAAGGACGGTTGCGTGTCCGTACCCACCGGTCCGGGGCTGGGGGTCGAGTACGACTGGGAGCTCATCGCCAAGAACCGGGTGGCGCTGCACGAGTTCAAGGTGTAGGCGTGAGGCGTGAGGCGTGAGGCGTGAGGCGTGAGGCGTGGGGCGTGAGGCGTGAGGCGTGAGGCGTGAGGCGGGAGGCGTGAGGCGTGAGGCGTGAGGCGTGAGGCGTCCGCCGCCCGCTGCAGCTCCCGGATCGCGGCGTTGTTACGCTACGGCTATGATGCCGTCGGTTTCGTGCCCCTGCGCGTCACGACCCCGCTTCTGCCAGCATCGCTTCCAGCCCCTGCGCCTCGAAGCCGTCCATCCTCTGGTTAAGCCGCGGTGGGCTAGAGAGCGCCCAGCACCACCTCGCACACGCGTTGGATCTGCGCGTTCGTGAGCATCGGGAACATGGGCAGGGACACCACGCTGGCGGCGGCCTGCTCGGAGTGTGGCAGGCCTACACCTCGGCACATCTCCTGATAGACATCCTGGCGATGCAGCGGGATTGGGTAGTAGATCATCGAACCGATCTTCGCGGCGTCCAGTGCGGCCCTGATAGCATCGCGCTTGGCGCTGCGCAGTGTGTATTGGTGATAGACGTGCATCCCGCTGCCATGCTCGCGTGGGGTCACCACGCTGGACCCGGCGAGCAGCCGGTTATAGGCGTGAGCCTTCTCTCGGCGCAGGGCGTTGAGCTTGTCCAGCTGCTTCAGCTTCACACGCAGGATGGCCGCCTGCATCTCGTCGAGCCGGCAGTTGTAGCCGATGACATGATGGTGATAGCGGGTGCGGCTGCCGTGGTTGCGCAGGACTTTGATCTCGTCCGCCAGCTTCGCATCGCGCGTCAGGACCATGCCGCCGTCCCCATAGCAGCCCAGGTTCTTGCTCGGGTAGAAGGAGAAACATCCGGCAACGCCCACACTGCCGCAGCGCGTGCCCTCCCAGTCGGCGCCGATGGCCTGGGCGCAATCTTCCACGAGTGCCAGCCCGCGCTGCTCGCAGATCGCTTGCAGCCGGGCCAGGTCCGCGCATTGTCCGAACAAGTGGACCGGCATCACCGCGCGGGTGCGTGGGGTGATCGCAGCCTCCACTGCGACGGGATCGATGTTGAAGGTGTCCGGGTCGATGTCCACGAACACCGGTGTGGCACCGCAGTAGGAGATCGCCTCCGCGGTGCCGATGAAGGTGAAGGCGCTGGTGACGACTTCGTGGCCCGGGCCGATGCCCAGTGCCCGCATCGCCAGGTGGAGCGCGTCTGTGCCGTTGGCCACGCCCACACCGTGGCCGGCCCCGCAGTAGTCCGCTACCTCCCGTTCCAGGGCGCTCACCTGGGGCCCCAGAACGAACTGGGTCGACTGCAGCACCGCCTGCAGACACTCGCTGAGCTCGGGTTCGAACAGGGCGTACTCGGCTTTCAGGTCGAGCATGGGGATGGGTGTGGCGTCCGCGCCGTGCGTCTGGGTGTTCATGCCATGCATTCCCGTCGGTGGATCATCCAATGCCATCAGCGGCGCCGTACACCGCGCTCAAGGTGAGGTTCATCTGGCGGCACACCTCCAGCGCCACCTCCAACGCACGCTTGCCGTCGGCACCGGTCACCGGGGGGGCAGTGCGCGTGCGCACCGCGTGCGCGAAGGCGCGGATCTCGGCCATCAGCGGGTCGGCCTTCTCGAACTGCTGCTCCCTCGACGCGATCTGGGGCATGCCTCCGGGGCCGAGCCCGCTGCCCTCCTTGCGCACGCTGCGCACGTGGAACTTCTCGCAGTCGATGGAGAAGTACTGGTCGGGCTGGAAGATGCGTAGCTTGCGCAGCGAAGTCTGACTGACGCGGCTGGCCGACACGTCCGCGACGCAGCCGTCGGCGAACTCGATGCGGGCGTTGGCGATGTCCACCGCCGGGGTCAGCACTGGGAAGCCGCTCGCCCGCACCGAGGCGATGTCGCTGCGCACGAAGCTCAAGATCAGGTCGATGTCGTGGATCATCAGGTCCAGCACCACGTTCACGTCGATGCCGCGCGGCTTGAAGATCGCCAGCCGGTCGGATTCCATGAACAGCGGCCGGGTGATCTGGTCGCGCACCGCGAGGATGGCGGGATTGAAGCGCTCCAGGTGCCCCACTTGGAACACCAACCCTCTGCGTGCGGCGAGCTCGACCAGCTCGGAGGCCTCTTCGACCGTGCGAGTGACAGGTTTTTCCACCAGGATGTGCACGCCCGCCTCCAGGCACGCCCGCGCCACCTCGTAGTGGATCTCCGTGGGCACTACGATCGACGCGACGTCGACGTCGTTGAGCACCGCGTGATAGTCCGTTGCGGCCGGGGCGCCCAGGCTGCCAGCGAGCTCCCGTGCACGGGCCGCGTCGATGTCCACCACGGCGCGCAGCTCGCAGTCCTCGAGGGCAGCGTATTTTTGGGCGTGAAACCTACCGAGATAGCCGGCGCCGATCACGGCGGCGCGCAGATGCTGGGGCATGGACGATGACGAAGGCCTGAGGTTGGGGGCGCTCCAGCCCGGATGATAAACGAGTCGGCCCGGGCTGGGAGCGCAGCGCGTTGTTCTGGATCATACTGGCGGTGAGCCGCGTGCGCCAAGCTGGCGCACCAGCGCTGAGCCGAACGGAGGACAGCATGGAAGACAAGGACATGAGCAGCGAGGAGATCCGCGCCGCAGCGAGCGCATCGGTTGCGGGCGGCGAGCACATCCGCGATCGCGTTCGGGACCTGACCCTGCAGGCCCTGCGTGCGCGTAAGTTCGACTATGCCGGCATGCGAGAGGTGATCCGCTCGATGACCGAAGGCATCAGCATCGGTGCCGACGACAGGGGGCGGGAGGTCCGCCACGCCTTGTCCGAGGCGTTCGCCGGGATGGACCAGGCCATGAGCAAGGCAGCTCAGGCCGGGAGCTTGGCCATGAAGGAGCTGACCGACCGCGGGCGGGAGTTCTCCCAGAACGAGCTCAAGCAAGGGCTGGAAAGGATGCGCAGGATGGAGAGCGACTTTCTCGAGGCGGTGCGGCAGGTGTCGAAGTCCACTGGCGGCACAGTGAAAACCGAGTGGCAGGATCTGCTCACCCATGTGCAGCGCACCGGCACCGACACCGGCCGCGTCGTTGCCGACACGACCCGCGATTTCTCCAGTCGCCTGGCCAGCACGATGGGCGAGAGCGCCCTGACCGGTATGGAGGCGGCGCGCACCTTCGGCGAGCGCTTTGCGGCGATGGCGAGCGGCATTCTCCAGGGGATGTCGGAGGCCTTGCGTCCGGATACGGATGAGAAGCGTGACAGATAGGGCGTGACAGGTGGGGCGTGACAGGTGAGACGTGACAGGAAACGCGTGACAGATCGAGCGTGACAGGAAAGGCGTGACAGAAAAGCGCCTGTCACCCCGCAAACCTGGGTCGCCCACTGCGGACCCCCGGACCTACCTTCACGCCCCCGAACGGCCAGTCAGGCAATACCTGTCAGGTCCCGGCGGTTACGCTTCAGGGGTAAGCCTGACCGGTGACGCCTTTCCTGTCACGCTCGGTCTGTCACGCTGCCCGGTCACGCTTTCCTGCCACCGTGGGCGCGACCAGCTTGTCCTGCAGCTCCGCCGCCTTGAAGGGCTTGGACAGAAAATCGTCCATGCCGGCGGCGAGGCACGCGTCGCGGTCGCTCTCCATGGCGTTGGCGGTGAGCGCCACGATGCGTGGCTGGCGGATGTCGGGCATGCTGCGGATGGCCCGGGTGGCGGTGAGCCCGTCCATGCGCGGCATCTGCATGTCCATCAGGATGAGGTCGTAGCTGGTATCGCGTACGCGCTCCACCGCCTCGGCGCCGTCCGTGGCCAGATCGGCATTCAGCCCGAGCTTCTGCAGCATGCCCAGCGCCAGCATCTGGTTTACCGCATTGTCCTCTACCAGCAGGATCTTCAGGTTGGTGGCCTTGAGCGCCGTCTGCGCCGCTTTGGCCTGCTTTCCCGGCTCGTCCGCGGGCACGAGTGGGATGACGAACGTGAAGGTGGAGCCCTCGCGCTGCTTGCTGGTGGCCCGGATCTGCCCGCCCATGCCCTCGACCAGACGCTTGCAGATCACCAGGCCCAGGCCGGTGCCGCCGTAGCGACGCGTGATCGAGCTGTCGATCTGGGAGAACTTCTCGAACAGTCGATCGACCTTGTCGGGCGGGATGCCGATGCCGGTGTCCTGGACCTGGCATTGCAGCACCTGACCCTGCTGCAACGTGCTCATGCCAATCCGCACCCCGCCGGCGTGGGTGAACTTCAGTGCGTTGCCCACCAGGTTGGTCAGGATCTGCTTGAGCCGTGTGGCGTCGCCCCGGATCCAGGCGGGGACGTCCGCGCCGATCTCCATGTCCAGGTACAGGCTCTTCTTCTGCGCCTGCGTGCTCAGCAGGTCGACCACCTCCTTCACCACAGCGCGCAGCTCGACGGGCCGGCTGTCCAGGCGAACGCTGCCGGCATCGAGCTTGGACACGTCGAGAATGTCGTTGATGATGGTGAGCAGGGTCTCGCCGCTGGTCTGGATCGTCTCGACGTAGCGCTGTTGCTCTTCGGTAAGGTCGGTCATCTGCAGCAGCTGCGCCATGCCCAGCACGCCGTTCATGGGCGTGCGGATCTCGTGACTGACTACGGCAAGGAACTCGCCCTTGGTACGCAGCGCTTCCTGCATCCTTGCCGCGGCGTCCTCCAGCGCGCGGGTGCGCTCCTGAACGGCGATCTCCAGCTTGGCCGCCTGGGCCTGCAGGCGCTGATTGGACTCGTACAGCTCCAGGCTCTTGCGCTCGAGCAGTTGCTCGGCTTGCTTGCGCGCCTGCCGCTCGCGCTCGACGCGGCGCAGCAGGATCTCCATCTCACCGCTCACCGGCGCCTGCGTGTCGCGCGCGGCGCGTGCCGCCGCCAGCCCGGAGGGCTGGTTCCGGATACGGTCGTCGCCGCTCATGCGCGCTCCAGCGTGAAGCGAACGCGGCTGCCGGACTCCGCCGACACACTCTCGCGCCCGATGGCCAGCGGCTCCCGGAAGTGCTCGGCGCAACCCTGGATGAGGCCCTCAGCCAGATCGGCGAAGTGGCGGGCGGACTGATACAGCAGCACCATGCGTCCAGCGGTGCGCTCCAGCACTTCGAAGTGGGGCAGCTCGGCGTCCGGGTACAGCTTGCGAACCTCGACGTGAATCACGCTGTTGAGATTCTCCAGGAAGTCGAACGCGCAGCCGACACCGGCGAAGAAGCGCGGGAATCCGGTGACGAAGCGGCCGAACAGGTGCTGCCCGAAGGCGCGCATCAGGTCTGGGACGGGAGTTTCGGTGGCCTTGGACAGTGCGGCGGCCAGGCTCCACATCTCGCCGTGGTCGTAGCTGCCTACCGCGGTATAGGCGCCGCCGGAGGGAACCTGGGCGGACATGATGATGCGGTCGACCATGCCCGGGTCGAAGCGGGTCTCGACCATCTCCAGGAACTCGGTGAAGACGATGCCTTTCATGTCGCAGCCTGTATCGGCCCGCGCAAAGCCATCTTGAGCGCATCCGGCCGCGGGCATGGATAATCCCCTGCCATGCTGATCGAAACCCTGCTTGCCATGCGCGATCTGCCGCGCCTGCACGAGATCGCCTCGGTGCTGATCCGGCACGGCTTCGGCGACCTGGTGCGGCGCACCGGCGTGGTCGGCGCCCTGGAGCGCGCCGGGCAGGTGCTGCACTGGGGCTCGCGCGAGCCGACGGCGGCGCTGACGCCGCCGCAGCGCGCACGTCATGCCCTGGCCGAGCTGGGTCCCAGCTTCGTCAAGCTGGGGCAGGTGCTGGCCACCCGCGTCGACCTGTTCCCGCCGGAGTGGATCGCCGAGTTCGAACGGCTGCAGAGCGATGTCCCGCCGGTGCCCTTCGAGACCCTGCTGCCGGTCATCCAGCAGGCGTTGGGGCGCTCGCCCTACGAGGTGTTCCAGGAGCTCAGCGAAGCACCGCTGGGGGCTGCCTCCATCGCGCAGGTACATGGGGCGCGTCTGCAGGACGGTACTGCCGTGGTCGTGAAAGTGGTGCGGCCCGGTATCCGCCCCAAGATCGATGCGGACCTGCGCATCGTCGCCTACCTGGCCGGGTTGCTGGAGAGCGAGGTCCCGGAGGCGAGCCGCTACCAGCCGGCGCAGATGGTCGCCGAGTTCGCGCGCTCGATGCGCCGCGAGCTCGACCTGGCACAGGAGGCCCGCGCCCAGGAGCGCTTCGCGCTCAATTTCGCGGGTGACCCCGGCGTGCTGGTGCCACGCATCTACTGGGAGTACACGCACGAGTCGATGAACGTCCAGGAGCGCGTGGAAGGCATCCCCGGGCACGATCTCGCGGCAGTGGACGCTGCCGGTCTGGACCGTCGCGCTCTGGCGCGGCGGGGAGCGGATGCCGTGCTGAAGATGATCCTGGTGGACGGCTATTTCCACGCCGACCCCCATCCCGGCAACGTGTTCTACCTGCCGGGCAATCGCGTCGCGATGATCGACTTCGGCATGGCCGGGCGGCTGTCCGAGCAGCGCCGGCGGGAGATCGTCGACATGCTGTGGGCGCTGTCGCGTCGCGACGAGCAGGGCGTGACCGACGTGCTGCTCGAGTGGGTGCGCGACGCCGACGTCGACGAGGCCAAGCTGGCCGCCGATGTGGGCGACGTGATCTTCGAGTACGAGAAGGTCGCGCTCAAGGACGTGCGGATGGGGGCACTGGTGAACGACATCACCGGCATCGTGCGCAGACACTCCATCGTCCTGCCCTCCGACCTCGCCCTGCTGTTCAAGGCGCTGCTCACGCTGGAGGGGCTGGGCCTGAAGCTCGACCCGGACTTCCGCCTGGTGGAGCATCTCGGGCCGTTCCTGCGCCTGGTGATGCGCCAACGCTATCGACCCGCCGCTCTCGTCGCGCGCGGGCGCCGCCATCTCGCCGATTACCTGTCACTGGTGGGCGGCCTGCCGCGGGACTTGCGCCGGCTGCTCAAAGAGGCCCGGCGCGGACGCATGAAGCTGGAGCTGGACCTCAAGCGGCTGGATCACTTCGGCCTGCAGCTCTCGCGCAGCGCAAACCGCGTCACGGTGGGCATCGTCACCGCCGCGCTCATCGTCGGTACCTCCATCGTCATGACGGTGAGCGGCGGGCCGACGTTGTTCGGGCTGCCGTTGTTCGGGCTGCTGGGTTTTCTGCTCGCCTTCCTGGGCGGGGTGTGGGTGCTGGTGTCGATCTGGCGGTCGGGGAAGGACTGAGCTTCAGACACAAGCTCTCAACGCCAATCCCAGTGGTCCGCCCGTAACGGTGCTGCCAGGGCGCATCGTTCAGGTGTTCCCGGGTTTGTCTCAGCGCTCTGCGCGCCTCTACGGTTCATCTGTTGTTCCTTGGCGTCCTCTGCGTCCTTGGCGTTGAGCGGTTTAGCCTCGGGCTGCAGGGTCGAACAGGTCCAGCCGGTCGGTAACGATGCAATCGACCCCGAGCGCGGACAGCAGGGCCGCGCGGTCGGGGTCGTTGATGGTGTAGCAGAGCAGGCCATACCCCGCGGCGTGGACTGCTGCCGCCAGCTCGGGCGTGGCCCGGCCGTCCTGGAGATGCAGAGCCATGCAGCCGAGCTCGGAGAGTGCGCCACGCCAGTCGTCGGGCGGGTCGACCGCCAGCAGGCCGCGGGGCAACAGGGGCGCCGACGCCTGTGCCGCCACCAAGGCCGGGGCCGAAAAGGACGACAGCAGCGGTGGGTGAGCGTCGCCCGCCCAGAGCCGCATGGCGGCGCGGGCGACCGCTGCGCCAGTCTCGACTTCACGGCCGGGGCAGGGCTTGATCTCCACGTTGGCCCATAGCCCGAGGGCCCTGCAAAGGTTCGCGGCAGCCTCAAAAGTGGGCACATGCTCACCGGCAAAGGCTGTGCCAAACCAAGTCCCCGCGTCCAGCCCACGCATCTCGAGGAAGCCGGCAGCGGCCACAGGGCCGTGCCCGGACGTGGTGCGCTCCAGGCTGTCGTCATGCATCAGCACGGGCACGCCATCTGCAGTGAGCTTGACGTCGAACTCGACGCCGGCATAACCGAGGCGGGCTGCGAGCCGCAGTCCCGCCAGCGTGTTCTCCGGTGCCAGTGCGCCTCCCCCCCGGTGCGCCAGCAGCCGGGGAAAGGGCCAGAGGGCGGCCGGATAGGAGCTCACGCCGGAGGCCCTTGGATTTCCGCCCCGCCGCCCATATCAGGGCTACGGGGCGGATGCCGGTATAATCCGCTGGTTTTTCTGCGCGAATTCACGAGGGCAAAGATGCCGATCTACGAATACCGCTGCCGCAGCTGCGGTTTTGAGAAAGAGTATCTCCAGAAGCTGAGCGATGCACCCATTACCGACTGCCCGAGCTGCGGCAAGGCGGAGATGGCCAAGCTGGTGTCCGCTGCGGGCTTCCAGCTCAAGGGATCGGGCTGGTATGCCACCGACTTCAAGAACAGCGGCGCAGCCGCCGCCAAGAAGGACGGATCCGACGGTAAAGCCGATCCCAAGTCGCAGACCGCCGAATCGTCTGGCGAGAAGTCCGCATCCTCCTCGGAGAAATCCGGCGCGGCACCGGCCTGCGGCGCGGGGGCCTGCCCGGCCTGCCAGTAGGCCAGGCCCCGCCGGGTGAAGAAGTACCTCATCACAGGGCTCCTGATCTGGATCCCCTTCGGCATCACGGTCTGGGTCATCAACCTGGTCGTGACGACGATGGACAGCCTGCTGCCAGCGGCCCTGGAGCCGATGGGCTGGCTGGGGGTCGACATCCCGGGCCTGGGCGTGGTGTTGGCGTTCGCGGTGGTCTTCCTCACCGGCTTGCTGACTGCCAACATCATCGGCCAGCGCCTTCTGGCGCTGTGGGAGGCCACACTCTCCCGCATCCCCTTTTTCAAGTCCATTTACGTCAGCGTCAAGCAGGTCTCCGATACTCTGTTCTCCAGCAGCGGCCAGGCGTTCCGCAAGGCGCTCCTGGTGCAGTACCCCCGCCAAGGCTCCTGGACCATCGCCTTTCAGACCGGCACGCCGGGCGGTGACGTAGTGAACCATCTGCGCGGCGAGTATGTCAGCGTTTATGTGCCCACGACGCCGAACCCGACGTCGGGCTTTTTCTTGATGATGCCGCGGGCCGACGTGGTCGAGCTGGACATGACCGTCGACGAAGCGCTCAAATACGTGATATCCATGGGCGTGGCCGCCCCGGGGCCAACCCGGCGCACGCTGAGTGCACCGCCGGCCGAGCGCCTCTGAGCGGGCGGCGCGAGGCCGCCCGACCGCCATCCATCCTCTCCACCCTTCGACCCACCTGCTTCGCTTCATGCGCTCCGACTACTGCGGATTGATCGACAAACGCTTCCTGGGCCAGACCGTCACCCTGTTCGGCTGGGTGCATCGCCGCCGCGACCACGGCGGCGTGATCTTCATCGACCTGCGCGACCGCGAGGGCCT
>DAIQQA010000318.1:0-2266 GCA_036787045.1 Burkholderiales bacterium
CACACATGGCTCGCCCCTGCCGTGCGTCAGGCACTGCCCAGGCGCAAAGCCTTCACCATGGCAATGGCCAGCATCGGCACCAGGAAGCCGAGGAGCACCACGGTGATCAGCAGCATCCCCAGCTCGCTGTAGTCGGCCGGCACCTGCACCGCACCGGTCGCTGCGTCTTTCACTTCGCGGGTGACGGTGTAGATCTGGTTGAGGTACTTGGTGCCCAGCTGCCCGAGCGACAGGGCGAGGTTGGTGAACGAAGCCATCACTGCGAAGTACGTGGCCTTGAGCCGTTCGGGCGCCGAGTTGGCGATCCACGCCAGCATGGGGATCATGGCCACCTGGCCCAGCGGCGACTCCAGGGCGGTGTTGATCAGCGCGATGAACCGCTGGTCCACGATGCCGCCGGTGTGCGCCGCGGTCCATTCGTGGAAGCCGAAGTACATCGCCACGTTGGGCACCGAAAGGATGGTGCCGACGATGGTGAGAAAGCCGACGATGTGGGCGATGGAGCGCTCGGCCATGAAGCGGCGGAACAGGAACATGCCCACCAGGGTCAGCCCGGTGCCGATCGCCCCGAGCTTGGCCATGAACTGCTGGTCGAAGCCCAGGACGTCGATCACCCACCAGTCCACCCCCGGGCCGGGGCTCACCAGCGTGGAGGCACGGAATACGAAGATCAGAAAGGCGGTTCCGACCAGCGTGGCGCGAGCGGCCGGATCCAGCTCGCGCACCAGGCGCCACATCAGGAACAGCACCACCGCCATCGAGCCGGCGAAGATGATTTCCTGGTTGAAAGGCATCTGGGTAAGCCCCATGGTGATGGAGAACACGGCGAACACCAGGCCGCCGCCCAGGATCCACCAGTTCACCTCGGTGTGCTCGCGGTCGCCGTGCAGCATCCGCTCGATCTGGCCCCGGTCGAACCCGCGCGCCGCCAGCCGTCTCGCGTCGCGCCGGCGCAGCCAGCCCGCCAGCACCGTACCCAACACGGAGACCACCGGAATGATGAGCGCGAGCTGGTAGATCTCCCGATAGATGGCGACCTTCTGCGCGGTGTCCATCGACTCGACGCCGCTGAACATCGCCACGTTGACGATCGACACCAGGAACGCACCCCCGATGATCGCGACCCGCCCCAGCGTCTGCATGGTGGTGTGGCCGAGCCTGCGCTGCTCCTCCGCTACCGGCTGGCCCTCGGCGTCTACGCGCGGCACAGCCTCTACGGTCATGGCATCCGCCACGACGTCCTGCAGCACGTAGCCGACGGGCGAGAGCAGCACGGAGATCACGAACCAGACTTCGGCCGGCATGATGGCGTCCATCGCCGCACGGTCGGTCAGCAGGCCGACCATGATCAGCAGGCCGGAGGCGATCAGGCCTGCGCCCAGATACACCAGCCCGGCCTTGTGCTTCCAGATGAGGTCCACCAGATGCCCGAGCGGCATCTTCAGGGCCCAGGGCAGCATGATCCAGAAGCCGAGCATGGCCAGGAACTGCGCTGACAGGTTGAGGTACTCCTTGATGAAGAAGGTGCCGACGATGGCGGTCAGGCCCTGGATGCCCGCCGCGAGGTAGACCATCAGCGGCGGCAGGTAGGACAGCCGCATCTGGCGTCCGAGGTCCAGGATGTTGCGGTCGGTCCAGCCCCAGAGGGTGCTGAGGATGCCGGCTGTCGGGGGCGGCGGCTGCGTCTGCTGCGAGGGTTGGGTGGGCTGCATCGGGGTTGCGCTGTCTTCGCCGGTTTCACGGGCCGGGTGCCGGGCAGACAGTACCACAGCGCGCCGCGGTGGGCCTATCGCCTACGGGCGCTACAGTCCAACGCGGGAAGGCAGAGGACGCATGCTCGCCAGTCGCTCCCAGCTCTCTCGCGCGGGCATCCCACACCCCGCCTCGAGTCTTCCCGCGACGCCTACTACGGTTGGTCCTCCTACCCGCTATCCGCATCCGTTATCATCCGTCCGTTGGATGTCCTAAGACGGAACGCCCCTGGAAGTAAACTGGGCCGGGGTGTATGCAAGTCGGGGGTTGGGCTTCACTCATCGAACCTCGACCCACCGGCGTTTCAGATACACCATTCGCGAGACATGGCGAACAAGAGCAACGCAGACGCATTCGGTCCGATCGCGAGGCGTGGCCTGCGCGCCTCGAACTCGGCCGAGCTGGCCGAACTCCTTCAACGTCTGGTGAACACGGGCCTGCGCCTGCACGCGCTTCGCGACAGCGACGCCTTGTACGAGTCTCTGATCGACGAAGCAGCACGTCTCAATGGCGC
>DAIQQA010000201.1:0-8196 GCA_036787045.1 Burkholderiales bacterium
CCACCACCCCGTCACGCTGCGCGTGCCACCCCTCCTCGGGCAGGAGGGGAGTTTTAGTTCCTTCCCGCCTCTCACGAGGCGGGGTGCCGGCGCCGCCGGCGGGGCGGCGTGGGGCTGGTGGCCAAGTGCTCCGTTCAGGTCGCGTCGGGCGCTTTGACTTCCACACCGGCCCACTTCTCGACGCACTGCACGATCGTGGTGAAGTCCTTCTCCGGGCCGATCTGACTGTATGTGAGAAACCAGAGCTGCCCGACCGCGCTCGCCACCCACATCGGTATGCCCATCGCTTCGGCTTCCTGGAGGAACAGCTTCACGTCCTTGTACATCAGCTCGTTGGTGAACCCGAAGTCGAAAGTGCGCGGCAGGATCACCTTCGGAAACTTGTCCTGCGACGCACTGTTGCGCCCGCTGCCGGCGTTGATCACATCGAGCATGATGCGCGGGTCGAGGCCGGCCTTCACCCCCATGACCATCGCTTCGGAGGTGATCGCCAGAGCGGTCGCCGAGAGCAGGTTGTTGCAGAGCTTCATGGTCTGACCGAGACCGGGCTTCTCGCCGAGGTAGAAGACCTTGCCGAGAATCTCGAGCATCGGCTTGAGCGTCTGGAACAGAGCCGGCGGGCAGGACGCCATCACCGCGAGCGTGCCCTTCTGAGCACCACCGACACCACCGCTCACCGGGGCGTCTACCGCCGTGATCCCTTTGTATGCGAGACCCTTGGCGATCTCCTGTGCTACGCGCGGCCCCGTGGTCGAGAGGTCGATAAACGTCTTCGCTTTGCTGCCGCCACCGATCCCATCGCGGCCCAGGGCAACCTCTTTCACCACGCCGGGCGTGGGCAGGCTCACCAGCACCGTCTCGACGGCCGATGCCACCGCAGCCGGCGAACCGGCGGCCTTGGCGCCGCGCGCCACGAATGGCGCGGCTGCCGCCTCGCGCGTGTCGAAAACGGTCAATGCGTAACCGGCGTCGAGCAGACGGCTCGCCATCGGCGCGCCCATCTTGCCCAGCCCGATAAACCCGAGATGCTTGTTCACGGTCGCTTCCTGTCGAACGCGGTCTGCACGAGGTTCAAGACTTGGCAGCCTCTTCCGCGAGGACCTTGCGCGCGGTACGGAACGAGTCGACGGCCGCCGGCACGCCCGCATAGATCGCGACCTGCAGCAGGACCTCGCGGATCTCCTCCTTGGTGCAGCCGTTGCGCAGCGCGCCACGCAGGTGCAGCTCGAGCTCGTGCGGCCGGTTCAACGTCGCCAGCATGGCGAGGTTGAGCAGGCTGCGGGTCTTGCGTGGCAATCCCTCGCGCGTCCACACCGCGCCCCAGCAATACTCCGTGACCAGCTCCTGCAGCGGCCGGTTGAAGTCGTCGGCACTCTTGATCGATGCCTCTACATACTCGTCGCCGAGCACCGCTTTGCGCACTGCAAGCCCCTTGTCGAACAGGCTGGTCGTCATCGTCTTCCTCCTGGTTGCGGATATGCCTGCTGTGACCGCGTTCGCTCTGGGTGCGAAGTTGGTGATTGCGGCCGCCAGCGAGCGGACTGTAGGACAATAATACGATAAGATCGGACTGACAAGGTCGCGCACTACGAGGCGACCGAGGACCAGGAACCGGCAACAAAGGCGGGAGAGGAGACCAGGCAAGGCGACGCGGCCGTGATTGCTGTGCCGCGCCGTGTCACGCTGGTTCCGGCAGGGGCCTCTCCGCTCTCCGCATTGGGCCGGGAAGAACAGGAACAGCGCGCCCGCGGACTGAAACCATGCCGTCGTACTCGGAAGAACTCGCAGACTGGGCGCGCGCTCTCGAGTTCGACGCGCTGCCCAAGCACGTCGTCGACAGCACCAAGGACCGAGTGCTCGACGTGATCGGCCTCGCACTGGCCGGGCTTGGCACGCCGTTCGGCGAGTCGGTGACGCAGGCCTCTGCGGCGATGAACCCGCCGGGACCGAGCCGGATCCTGGGTATCGGGCAGCGTGTCGGGGTCGCCGCGGCTGCCTTCGCCAACGGTGCATTGTCCCAGGCTCTGGAGTTCGACGACACGCACAATGAGTCGATCGTCCACATGAGCAGCCCGTCCGTGGCTGCGGCCCTCGCGCTGGGCGAAACGCAGACGATCTCCGGCAGAGCGCTGATCACTGCCATCGCTCTCGGCAACGAGATCTCCTGCCGGATCGGCAGCGTTGCGCCAGGCCAGTTCCACCGCCGCGGATTCCATCCCACGGGTCTGTTCGCTCCGTTCGGCACGACCTACCTCGCCGGCCACCTGCTCGGTCTCACCCAAGCGCAACTTGCCAACGCCGCAGGTATCGTCGGCAGTTTCGCCGCTGGCATCCTGGAGTGCTGGGTGGACGGCACGCAGTCGAAGTTCCTGCATCCGGGCTGGGCTGCCCAGAGCGGAATCACTGCAGCCTACCTGGGGCGGGCCGGCACCACCGGTCCGCGCGCTGTGCTCGAGGGACGGTTCGGGCTGTTCGACGCGCATCTGCAGGACCGCAGCGTCCCGCGCGCCCTGCATCGCGTGACGGATTCTCTGGGCCGCCTGTGGGAGAGCAGACGGGCATCCTTCAAGCCCTTCCCGGCCGCGCACGTGCTCCACCCTTACATCGACGCGGCCTTGAAGCTGCGCAGGCAGCATCGCATCGATCCGCGCGAGATTCGGGAGATCGTGTGTCCTGTGGCGAGCTATATCGTCCCGATCGTGTGCGAGCCGGTGGACGAGAAACGTCGCCCCAACACCGACTCGCATGGCCGCGTCAGCTTTCAGTACACGCTGGCCGAGGCGCTGTACTTCGGCGACCTTGGCAAGGACGCTTATCAGGCCGCATCGCTGCGCAACCCGGAGATCCTGCGCCTCGCGGATGTCGTGACCTATCGCGTCGACCCCACATTCCCCGGGCCCGATCAGTTCAAGGGTGCGGTGCGGATCGTGATGTGCAGTGGCGCCGAGTTCGAGGCGGTGGAGGAGCACAACCGCGGCTCGGCGGAGAATCCCATGACCCGCGACGAGTTGCTGGGCAAGTTCGAGCGCAACGCCGCCACGGTGCTGAGCGCCGCGCAGATCCAGAATCTCATAGCCGCAGTCGCGGAGCTTGAGGGTGCGCGGGATGCTAGCGCGCTGGTGCAGCTGTCCATCGCCGGGTGAGTCTATGGGCCTGGACGCTGCGCCTATCAGCGTTGCTCGGGCGGCCTCCCACCACCCGTCATGCTTCGCGTGCCACGTCTCCTCGGGTAGGCTCCCACCACCCCGTCACGCTGCGCGTGCCACCCCTCCTCTGGCAGGCTCCCACCACCCCGTCACGCTGCGCGTGCCACCCCTCCTCTGGCAGGCTCCCACCACCCCGTCACGCTGCGCGTGCCACCCCTCCTCGGGCAGGCTCCCACCACCCCGTCACGCTGCGCGTGCCACCCCTCCTCGGGCAGGAGGGGAGTCTTAACTCCTCCCCGCCTCTCACGAGGCGGGGTGCCAGCGCAGCTCGCGGGGCGGTGTGGGGTTGGCATCGAATCAGCCAGCCAGTCAGTGCGCAGAGCGTGAGCTGAAGCCATGCCGGCAATCGCGCTGATCGAGAACTTCCTGCAAGCCCTGGTCGCCGGCGTTCTCATGGGCAGCCTCTACGGCATGATGTGCGTGGGCCTCGGGCTGATCTTCGGAATCATGCGGGTGATCAACTTCGCCCAGGGCGAGTTCCTGATGCTCGGCATGTACGTCACGCTCTACATCGTGACCGGGCTCGGGCTCACGTCGTTTCTCGGGCCGTACGTCGGCCCCTTCGCCGGCGCCATTCTCGCGGGCCCGGTACTGATGGTGGGCGGCTACCTCCTGCACCGCTATCTGGTATCGCGTGTCACCGGCGTGCGTGCGCTGGGTGCCGAGAGCGAGGGGCACTACGCTCAGCTCATCCTGACGCTGGGTGTCGCGCTGGTGCTCCAGAACGGCGGTCTGATCCTGTTCGGCTCCACGCCGCAGTCGGTGCGCACGCCGCTGTCCTCCAGCGCGTGGGAGATCGGGCTGCCCTTCGACGAGTTCGCGGCGGTGTTCGTCAACCAGGCACGCGTCGTGTCGGCCGTGATCTCGGTGGCCGCAACCGGGGCGCTGTACTGGTTCATCACGCGCGCCCGGCTCGGCAAGGCGCTGCGTGCTGCCGCAGACAATCCAGAAGCCGCGATCTACATGGGCATCGACGTCGACCGCGCCCACCGGATCGCTTTCGGGATCGGGACCGGTGTGACGGCCATCGCCGGCGGCCTGGTGGCGACCTATTACCCGTTCCAACCCTACGTCGGCCTGGACTTCGTCATCATCATGTACGCCGGCGTGGTGCTGGGCGGGATGGGCAGCATCACGGGCGCGTTCTGGGGTGGCATGACCATCGGCCTGGTGCAGCAGCTCTCCGCTCTGGTGCTGCCGTTCCAGCTGCAGAACGTGGCTATCTTTGTCGTGTTTCTGCTGATCGTGCTGGTCCGGCCGCAGGGGCTGTACGGCCGCAGCGTGGAGCGCACGTGAGCGCACTGGGCGGTCGGGGCCGTGTTGCGACTTCGCTCGCGGCCATCGCCGTCTTCACGCTGGTCTATGCCGTCGGCTCGGCGTTCGTAACGAACAAGTACTACCAGCTCATGCTGACGCTGGTACCGATATGGGCGGTCATGGGGTTGTCGTGGAACATTCTCAGCGGCTACGCCGGCCTGGTCTCCTTTGGACATGCCGCCTTCTTCGGGCTGGGCGCCTATACCGTGACACTGCTGCTGGTGCACCTCGACTTGACGCCGTGGATCGGCATACCGATCGGGATGATGGTCGGCGCTGTGGCTGCGGCGGCAATCGGCCTGCCGACATTCCGCCTGCGCGGGCACTACTTCGCGCTGTCCATGCTGGCCTACCCGCTGGCGCTCCTCTACGTGTTCGAGTGGCTCGGCTACCAGGAGGTCGCGTTGCCGATGAAGCGCACCGATGCCGGCTGGTACATGCAGTTCTCCGACTACCACGTCTACATCGGCGTTGCGCTGGTCATGCTGGTCGTGGCGCTGCTTGTGTCGCTCGCGGTGGAGCGCTCGCGGTTCGGCATGGCGCTGCTGGCCATCAAGCAGAACGAGCCCGCCGCCGAAGCCGCCGGGATCGACACGCTGCGCTGGAAGATGCGCGCTATCGTGCTGAGCGGCGCGCTCGCCGCGCTGGCCGGCGGGCTGTACGCCGTCGTGCTGCTCGTGGTCACGCCACAGACCGTGTTCGGCATGCTCACCTCGGCCCAGGCGCTGGTCGTGACCCTGTTCGGCGGGGTCGGCACCATGTGGGGGCCCGTGATCGGCGCCTCCATCCTGATCCCGCTCAGCGAGACACTGCAGGCCCATCTCGGGAATGTCATCCCGGGTATCCAGGGGGTGGTCTATGGATTGGCGATCATCTTCGTGATCCTGGTCGCGCCCGAGGGCGTGCTCTGGCGCGTGCGCGATCGGCTGCGGCGGCGCGACCCCGCAACCGAGCGCGACGCGCATCCTGCACCGCCAAGCGCTTCGACCAGACCGATCCGGCATGCACGGCCTGCAGAGGCGGGACCTCCGGTGTTGGAGGTGAGCGACCTGTCGAAATCCTTCGGCGGACTCAAGGCGGTGGAGGCGGTCAGCTTCACTGTGCCGGCTGGCTCTATTCTGGGGATCATCGGGCCGAACGGCGCAGGCAAGACGACCCTGTTCAATCTGCTGAATGGATTCTCCCGCCCCGACGGCGGCCGCGTGGTGTTCCAGGGCCGCGATCTGGTCGGCCTCAAACCGAACCACATCTGCCGCCTGGGAGTGGGCCGCACGTTCCAGGTGGTGCGTGCCTTCGGCCGCATGTCGATGCTGCAGAACGTTGTGTGCGGGGCGCTCGTTGCATCCCGATCCGACGCCGAGGCAGTGCGGATCGCGAACGGCGCGCTGGAACAGGTGGGTCTCGCGGCGCGTGCCGACGCCAGCGCGTCGACGCTGAGCACCAAGGAGCTACGGCTGATGGAACTGGCGCGGGCTCTGGCATCGCGGCCCAGACTGCTGCTGCTGGACGAGACACTGGCCGGCCTGGGGCGGCAGGAGATCGAGGAGATGATCGAGCTGATCCGCTCGCTGGCGAGTGACGGGACCACCGTCGTGATCATCGAGCACACGATGCACGCAATGGTGCGCCTGGCGGAGCGGCTGTTGGTGCTCGACCACGGCCGGGTGTTGACGAGCGGAGTGCCCAGTGAGGTGACGCGCGACCCCGCCGTGATCGAAGCGTACCTCGGCAAGAAGTGGATGACGGCCGGTGCTGCAGGTTGAGTCCCTCACCGTCGCCTACGGCGGATTGCATGCGCTGACCGACGTCTCGCTGAGCGTCGCAGAGGGGCAGTTCGTCGCCATCGTGGGGCCCAATGGCGCGGGGAAGACGACGTTGTTCAAGACCATCTCGGGTACCGTCGCGCCGATATCGGGGCGCATCGTCTACCAGGGCCAGGACCTGATGGCGGTACCGCCGGCGCACCGCCCGCATCTGGGCATCGCGCATGTACCCGAGGGACGCCAGGTGTTCGCCAGCCTGACCGTACTCGAGAACCTGGAGATGGGTGCGTATCTGCCGGCGGGCCGAGCCGCGTGGCGCCGCAGTCTCGAGCGCATCTTCACGCTGTTCCCGGTGCTCGCCGACAGGCGCCAGCAGCTCGCCGGCACGCTTTCGGGCGGCGAGCAGCAGATGGTGGCGATTGGGCGCGGGCTGGCTTCGAACCCGAAGCTGCTCCTGCTGGACGAGCCTTCGATGGGACTCGCGCCGACTGTGGCGGACATGATCTTCGAGCGCATCGAGGAGATCCATCGCGAGGACCGGGTGACCACCCTGCTCGTCGAGCAGCGCGTGGTGGAGGCGCTGGAAACCTGCGACCTCGGCTACGTGCTGGAGACGGGGCGGGTCGTGCTGCAGGGGCCGCGCGACACGCTTCTCGCGGACGATGCAGTAAGGAAGGCGTATCTGGGGATGTGATACCGGGCGACTTTATTGTGTGACCGCTGTGACGCAACCCCACGCCACCCCGCCTCGTGAGAGGCGGAGAGAGAAGAAACTCCCCTCCTGCCCGAGGAGGGGTGGCCCGAAGCGCCGGGGTGGTGGGAGCCTGCCCGAGGAAGGTGGCCCGAAGGGACGAGGTGGTGGGAGCCTGCGCAAACCAACCCGCTCCGCGCCACCCCTCCTTGGAAAGGAGGGGAGTACCGGGTGGCACGCAAGGCGTGACGGGGTGGTGGACTGATATGCAGGTTCTGCAACGAAGTGAAGAGGAGGTCAACACGATGCTCAACATCTCGCATGCACGTTCGAGTCATGCAATCGCGGCGGCAGCCGTCGCGTTTGCGCTCGCGACGTTCGCGGCCCAGGCAGTGGCTCAGACCAAGGAAGTCAAAGTCGCGCTGATCGCGCCGTTCTCCGGTCCATGGGCGCGGCAGGGCGATCTCATGCGAAAAGGCGCAGAGATGGCGGTCGACGACATCAACGCTCAGGGCGGCATCAAGTCGATGGGCGGCGCGAAGCTCAAACTGGTCGTCATCGACGCCGGAGACAGCATCGAGAAGGCCAAGAACGCCGCCCAGCGGATGGTCGCCCAGGAGACCGATCTGGTCGGCTGCACCGGCGCGTGGCTCAGCTCCTTCACGCTGGCCGTGACCGAGGTGACCGAGCGCGCCGAGCTGCCGTGTCTGACCTTGTCCTATTCCGACCAGATCACGGCACGCGGTTTCCGTTTCATCTTCCAGACCTCCCCAACCGGCGACGAGCAGGCGAAGCAGGCGTTACCGACGATCATCAAGCTCGCCGAGACCGCTACGGGACGCGCACCGAAGAATGTCGCGATCGTCATGGACAACACTGCCGCGTCGGTGAGCTTCGCCAAGCCCATGCGCGAGGGCGGGCTGGCCAAGTTCGGCATGAACGTCGTCGTCGACGAGACATTCACGCCGCCGCTGTCCGACGCCACGGCACTGGTGCAGAAAGTCCGCTCGGCCCGGCCCGACCTGCTGTTCCTGTTGCCCACCGCACTGCCGGACGACAAGCTCCTGGTCGAGAAGCTCAACGAGTTCGGCCTCGGGCGCGGCCGCCTTCCCGTGGTGTCGAACGGCGCCCATATCGCCGCGCCGGAGATGCTGACCGCACTCGGAAAGGACATGGTCGAAGGCGTCATGACCGTGGTCGGCAACTGGTACATCAAAGG
>DAIQQA010000067.1:0-2602 GCA_036787045.1 Burkholderiales bacterium
GGGTTGCTTGACTTTGCGGTTAGGCGGTCAACATAATCGACGCGCTGCCCGCGCCCCGCGTAAACCGGGTCGCCGATCAGACAACCAAACAACGATTCAGGAGGAGAACCCACCATGTCGGTCGTCAATGCCGTCCCGCGCCTGCTCGCCATCGGCGGGCGTGCCCTGCTGCCGGCTCTGGCAATCGCAGCGCTGGCCGCCTCGGGCCCAGTGGCTGCCCAGAGCGCGGCCCAGCGCGCCGTAGACGCGGCCAAGAAAATCTGTTCCGGCAAGACCATCACTATCGTCTGGGAAGCCGGCCTGCAGTCGCTCGACCCGCTCAACTTCTCGGGCCCGAAGTGGGAGCAGCTCACCGGCTGCAAGGTGAAGGTGGTCGAGGTGCCCGTCGCCGAGATGTTCACCAAGATCATGCAGGAGTACCGCGCCGGCACCGGGGCGTACGACGCGCTGAACGTCATTCCGGCGTGGATGCCGGACCTCGCCCAGGCCGGGGCGCTGGAGGTGCTCGACCCATACGTGGACAAGTACGGCTTCCGCGCTGAGCTGCAAAAGATCGCGCCCACCTACCGCGACAACCAGATGATGGTCGGCGGCAAGATCTACGGGTTCCCGGACGACGGCGACGTGTTCGTGTTCTATTACCGCAAGGACCTGTTTGCCCGTGCCGACCTGAAGAGTGCATTCAAGGCCAAGTACGGCTACGACCTCGCTCCACCCAAGACCTGGAAGCAGTTCGACGACATCGGCAGCTTCCTGACCGAGAAGCTGAAGGGCGAAGGCATCTACGGCGCCTCGATGTTCCGCGAGGCGGGCTACGGCAACTTCATGTTCCAGGAGCGCTTCCGTAATGAAGGCGGCAAGTTCTTCGACGCCAACACCATGAAGGCGACCATCAACACCCCGGCCGGGGTGAAGGTCCTGACCGAATGGCGCAACGAGAACCGCTTCATGCCGCCGGGGGTCGAGAAGTTCGGCTTCGTGGAGAACCTCGCGGTGTTCCTGCAGGGCCAGAGCGCCATGACCATCTCGTGGCCGCCCTATGGCCGCTTCGCCGCCGGCTATCTGTCCGAGGAAAAGGCGCTGTCCTGGGTGCCCAAGTCGCAGATCGCAGGCAAGGTCGGCTATGCGCTGCCGCCGGGCGGACATCCGGAGCTGGCGGCAGGTTTCGCACTGTCGGTGGCCTCGACCAGCAAGCAGAAGGAGCAGGCCTATCTCTTCATCCAGTGGCTCAACAGCGAAGAGATCTCCAACCAGCGCGTGCAGTTGCCCTATGCGCTGCGCGATCCGTTCCGCGACTCGCACTTCACCAACCCGGGCTATCTGAAGCTCTGGCCCGACGCCAAGGACTACCTGGCGGCGCTGAAGGCAGGGGCCAATACCGGCCTGCTGGACCTGTCGCTGATCCAGACCGACAAATACGAGGAAGCCCTGCGCCAGGGCATCAGCCGCCTGTGGGCCGGCGAGGACCCGAAGAAGATCCTCGACGATATCGCACGGCAGTGGGATGAGACGACCCAGCGCGTAGGCGTGGAGAAACAGAAGGCCGTCTACAACGCATGGGCAGCCAAGTCGGGGGCATACCCGAAGTAGCTGGTTCCCCCTTCACCTCTCCTCCCCTCCGCGGGGGAGGAGAAACCGCAGGCGGGCGACAGCCCGCCTCGTTTTCTGAATGGTCGCCTCGCAAGCCGATCCCCTGACGCCAGCGGCACGCCCCGGCGCCCGCGACCGCGGCTTCAAGTACGCGTTGGTCGCGCCGTCGATCTTCGTGCTGCTGCTGATCGGCATCTTCCCGCTCGTCTATCTGCTGGTGGTGAGCTTCCAGAACATCACCATGACCGACGTGGACACTTCGTTCCACGGGCTGCTCAACTACAGGCTGCTGTTCCATGACCAGCGCCTGTGGGAAGCACTTCTCCACACCGTCATCTTCATCGTCATCGCGCTTCCGGTCGAGTTGATCCTCGGGCTGCTGATGGCGCAGCTGTTCATCGACCGCATACCGGGGCGCCAGGTGTTCATCGCGCTGCTGGTTCTGCCCGTAGTGGTGTCCCCCATCGTGGCCGGCGCCACCTGGTCGCTGATGTTCGACAACCGCTTCGGCCCTATCAACCAGATCATCGGCTGGATCGCGGGCGAGGAACTGACTCTGCTGTGGACGATCAACCCGCACCTGGTCTACCCCGCCATCCTGGTCGCCGAGATCTGGCAGTGGACGCCGTTCATGTTCCTGCTGCTGCTCGCCGCACTGTCGGCCGTGGACAAGTCCCAGCTCGAAGCCGCATCCATCGACGGTGCGGGGTACTGGCGCACGTTCTTCAGGATCGTGCTCCCCGCCATCTGGCCGGTGATGGCCGTGGCCATCCTGATCCGCGGCCTGGACCTGTTCCGCCTGTTCGACATCGTCTGGGCGCTCACCAAGGGCGGCCCCGGCACGATGACCGAAACCATCTCGATCTTCACCTACGTCAAGGGCTTCCAGCAGTTCGACACGAGCTACACCGCCGCAGTCGCGCTGCTGATCATCGTACTCCTGTCGGTGCTCGTCTTCTGGGGCCTCAAGCGTGTGGAGCTGGCGAGATGAGCCACCCGGCGAGGGGCCCCG
>DAIQQA010000067.1:2702-15710 GCA_036787045.1 Burkholderiales bacterium
GGCGAGATGAGCCACCCGGCGAGGGGCCCCGGCCGCAGGACGGGGATCGACGGCCAGACGAATCGCGCCAGCTGCCGACCAGACGCCGCAATGCATACCAGCAACCGATCGGAGGCAACGCGATGAGCCACTTGGAGGCGGCACGATGAACCTCCGTCAGCGCCGCGCGTTCGGGCTGAGCCTTCGGCTCGCCGTCGCCATCGCGGTAACGCTGTTCTTCCTGTTCCCGATCTATTGGCTGTTCATGATCTCCTTCAAGACACCGGACGAGATCTTCGCCTATCCGCCCAAGTGGTGGCCCGGCCAGATCCAGTTCGAGAACTACGCGGTGCTGTTCAAGGACGGCGACGCCACGACGGTGTGGAACAGCTTCGTGGTGGCCGGGCTGAGCACCGTGCTGGCCATGTTCCTCGGCACGATCTGCGCCTATAGCCTGGCGCGCTTTCGTACCGGCGGAGAGAACCTGGCGAACTGGATCATCTCCCAGCGCATGGTTCCGCCGATCGCAGTGGTCTTCCCGATCTTCCTGCTGTATGTGTTCTTCGGCTGGGTGGACACCTATCACGGCCTGATTCTGCTCTATACCGCATTCAATCTGCCCTACGTGATCTGGATGATGCGTGGGTACATTCTCGACATCCCGCCCGCGCTGGAGGAAGCAGCGCTGGTGGATGGTTATACTCGGTGGCAGGTCTTGTGGAAGGTGGTGTTCCCGATGTCGCGGGCGGGGCTCTTCGCCACCGCCATCTTCACCTTCGTGTTCGCCTGGAACGAGTTCCTGTTCGCGCTGGTGCTGACCCGCACCGAGGCCACCACCTACACGGTGCAGGTGACCCACTACTTCGGCGGCCAGTCGAACTTCTGGGCCAAGATCTCCGCCATGTCCGTACTGGGAACCGTGCCGATCTTCATCGTGGTCGGATTCATGCAGCGGTATCTGGTGCGGGGGATTTCGCTGGGAGCGGTGAAAGGATAGGGTGAGGCGTGAGGCGTAAGGACCCGGCGGCCGGGCCGCATGTCAGCGACACGCATGCGCGCAGTCGCTCGCAACGGCGTGCAGCGAAACTTCCCTCCGCCTCCCAGGGGGCCCAGGGGGAGGGTGGGGGTGGGGGTACGCCTCACGCCTCGCGCCTCACGCCTCACCGGAGCAGCAATGGCTGATCTGAAAATCACCGCCCTGCACAAGTACTACGGCCAGGTCCACGCCGTGAAGGGCGTCGACCTGGAGATCCCGGCCGGCGAGTTCACCGTGTTGGTAGGTCAGTCGGGCTGCGGCAAGAGCACGCTGCTGCGGACCATCGCCGGCCTGGAGGACGCGGACCAGGGCACCATCGAGATCGGCGGCGAGGTGGTCAACGACCAGCCGCCTCGCCGTCGCGACATCGCGATGGTGTTCCAGAACTATGCGCTGTACCCGTACATGAAGGTGTACGACAACATCGCCTTCGGCCTGCGCGCGCGCAAGACCCCCAGGCAGGAGATCGACGGCAAGGTCAAGCGGGCCGCGCAGATGCTGGCCATTGGCCACCTTCTCGACCGCTACCCGCGGCAGCTGTCCGGCGGCCAGCTTCAGCGCGTGGCGATCGGCCGCGCGATCGTGCGCAACGCGCGGCTTTACCTGTTCGACGAGCCGCTGTCGAACCTGGACGCCCAGCTGCGCGACGAGATGCGCGGCGAGATCAAGCGCCTGCACCAGGAGCTGGGCAAGACCATGATCTACGTCACACACGACCAGATCGAGGCGATGACCATGGCCGACCGCATCGTCCTGCTGCGCGACGGCGGGATCGAGCAGCAGGGCGCGCCGCTGGATCTGTACGAGCGGCCGGCGACCCGCTACGTCGCGGGATTCCTGGGCTCGCCCGCGATGAACTTTGTCAGCGCCGAGTTGGTGAGCAGCAACACAGGCCTGGCCGTGCGGCTGGGCGACGGCACCGAACTGGCCTTGCCGGCCGCGCGGGCGCAGAAGCTGGCCGATCGCCACGACCGGAGTGTCGTGCTGGGCGTGCGCCCCGAGCACATGAGCCGCGCGCTCTCCGGAGACACGCGCCCCGGACTGGCACGGTTCACCGCGCTGATCGACCTGGTGCAGCCCACCGGCGCCCGCACCTACGCCACCTTCAAGCTCGGCGGCACCGAGGCCGTGGCCGAGCTGCAGGCGCACGACGTGTCGGAACCCGGCACGAGCATCGACTTGGCCATCGACATGAACCGCGCGGTGCTGATCGATCCTTCTACCGAACTCGTGATCTCGTAATTTGCTTCGCAACGCTTCAGGCGCAGAGGACGCAGAGCAACGCAGAGCAGATCACCGAAGAGGAGCTTTCCTTGTCTCTGCGGGCTCTGCGCTCTGAAGCGCCTCTGCGGTGGGTGTTGATTTTCTGACGGAGCCAACATGAAAGCGCCAAACGTCTCCCGGGCTATCAAGCTCTGCGGCACGGAGCAGCCCGACGTTGTCGGGCAGACCCTGACGGCCGGGCCGTTGTCGGCGGAGTTCGACAACGGCAACCTGCGCTATCTCAAAGTCGCCGGCGTAGAGGTGTTGCGGGCGCTCGCCTATCTGGTGCGCGACGAGAACTGGGGAACGTACATCCCCACCCTGAGCGGCCTGAAGATCGACCAGCGCGCCAACTCGTTCTCGGTGAGCTACTCGGCCACCTGCAGGCGCGGCGACATGGAGATCGCCTTCGAGGCAAGCATAGAAGGCAAGCCGGACGGCAGCCTCGAGTTCAGCGCTACCGCCACGCCGAAGACCGATTTCCTCACCGCGCGCACCGGCTTCGTAGTTCTGCATCCGCTGAAAGGCGTGGCGGGTGAGCCCGTCGAAGTGGAGCATGTCGACGGCAAGGTGGAGAAGTCCAGGTTCCCACCGCTGGTCAATCCGGTCCAGCCATTCCTGCTCATCCGCTCGCTCACCCACGAGGTGCTGCCTGGACTAAGAGCAACCGTCCGCATGGAGGGGGACGCCTGGGAGATGGAAGATCACCGCAACTGGACGGATGCCTCGTTCAAGACTTACGTCCGGCCGCTGGCGCTGCCCTGGCCCTACACCCTCAAGGCCGGCGAACAGGTCAGGCAATCGGTGACGCTGGAGCTGCGCGGCGCAGCTCCGAAGCCTGGAAAGAGCGCGAAGACCAAGGGCGTTGAGGTGAAGCTGGGCGCTGCAACACGCCAGGCGATGCCCGCGATCGGGCTCGGCGTACCGGCGGAAGAGATCGATCACGCCATCGCACGCCTCGATCTGCTCAAGCTGGCCGCACCGAAGCTGCTCATCTGCCACTTCGATCCGCGTCAAAGACATGGCAAGAAAGAGCTGTACGGCTACCGCGTGCTGTGCGAGCAAACCGGCGCCGATTGCGAGCTGGAGGTCGTGGTCGAGAGTCTGGACAAGTTCAAGGAAGAACTGACCCGCCTGGCGGGCATGGTGCGCGAGGCGGGGTTGAAGCTCTCCGCCGTCGCGGTATGTCCGGTGGGGGATCTGAAGTCCGTGCTGCCCGGCGGCCCACGCCCACCGGCACCGCCGCTCGACGCGCTGTACAAGGCCGCCCGCGAGGCATTTCCGGACACGAAGCTGGGCGGGGGCATGTTCTCCTTCTTCACCGAGCTCAACCGCAAGCGTCCGCCGGCTCAGCTTCTCGACTTCGTGCACAACACCACCTGCCCCATCGTGCACGCTGCGGACGACCGCTCGGTGATGGAAACCCACGAGGCGTTGCCGTACCAGGTCGCCACCGCCCGCTCCTTCATCGGCAACACGCCCTATCGCATCGGGCCGAGTGCCGTAGGCTGCCGCGACAACCCGCACGGCAAGACTTTCACGCCCAACCCCAACAACGAGCGCATCTGTCTGGTGAAAGTGGACCCGCGCCAGCGCGGCCTGTTCGGAGCCGCCTGGACCCTGGGCTACATCGCGAGCTTCGCGCCCACCGGAGTGGAGACCGTCTGCATGGGAGCGCCGAGCGGGCCGCTCGGCGTGATGTATCGTAAGGCCGACTACCGGCAACCCTACTATGACCAGCTTCCCGGATCTCCCGTGTATCCGGCGTTTCACGTTGTCGCCGGTCTCACCCGAGCCGCCGGTGCAAAGCTCGTGTCTGCAGCCTCCTCCGACGAGGCAACCGTCCGCTGCCTGGCCTACAAGGTCAAGGGTGCGACCCTGTTGTGGCTGGCGAACCTGACTGCACAAGAGCAGGCCGTCACACTCGCGCACAACGCCGGCGCGATATTCGCCGCCACGCTCGACGAGACCAGCTTCGATCAGGCCACCGCCGACCCGCTCGGCTTCCAGAAGAACCGCAAGGCGCTCGCCGCGCCGGAACTGACGCTCAAGGCGTACGCGGTGGCGATCGTGTGTTTGAATGACAAGTGAGGCGTACGTCCGTGAGGCGAGAGGCGTGAGGCGTGAGGAGCCAGAGGCAAGCACGCCAGTAGCGCGAGCGCGCTTGGCCGTTAGCGAGCGTCGCGAGGCGCAAGAGTTTCCCTCCCCCTTGCAGGGCCCCTTGCAGGGGGAGGGCGAGGTTTGGGGTGCGCCTCACGCCTCACGCCTCCCGCCTCCCGGTAATCCGCCTCACGCCTCTCGCCCTACACCTCACGCCCCATGACCTACGCAAGCATCGAAGACCTCCGTCAGGCCGCGCGCCGGCGGCTGCCACGCGCCATCTTCGACTTCATCGACGGGGGCGCGCAGGACGAAGTCACCCTGCGCCACAACCTGTCGGATTTCCGCCGTTTGAACCTGCTGCCGCGCGTACTCACCAATGTGGCGTCGCGCGACCAGTCGGTGACCGTCCTGGGTCAGCGTTTCGACTCGCCATTGATCCTCGCGCCCACCGGCATGCCGGGTGTGGTGTGGCCGAACGGCGGCATGGAGGCTGCGCTCGCGGCGGATCGGGCGGGCGTGGGCTTCTGCCTGTCCACCATGTCCACCTCGAGCATCGAGGAGATCGCCAAAGCCTCGCCGCGGCCGGTCTGGTTTCAACTCTACGTGATGCGTGACCGCGGGCTGGCGGAATCGATGATGCGGCGCGCGAAGGCGGCGGGCTGCAGCGCACTGGTGATCACCGTCGACCTGCAGATGCAGGGCCAGCGCGACCGCGACGTGCGCAACGGGCTCACCATTCCGCCGCAGTTCAGGCTGGCGAATGCGATCGACTTCGGGTTGCATCCATGGTGGGTCTGGCGCTTCCTCACCGGACCGAAGGTCACGCTGGCGAACTTCGTCGGCACGGGAAAGGGCGACGACATGTTCACCATAGCCGGCTTCGTCAATTCGCAGTTCGACCAGTCGGTGACCTGGAAGGACATCGACTGGGTGCGCAGCGTCTGGGACGGACCGCTGGCCCTCAAGGGCATACTCAATCCGCTGGATGCTCGCCTCGCCGCCGAGCATGGCGTGAACGGGATCATCGTGTCGAACCACGGCGGCCGCCAGCTCGACGGTGTGCCATCTGCCATCGCTGCCTTGCCGGGGGTCGTGGATGCGATAGCAGGCCGGGCCGACGTGATCCTCGACGGTGGCGTGCGCCGCGGCAACGACGTGCTCAAGGCCCTGGCCCTGGGCGCGAGAGCATGCATGATCGGCCGGCCTTTCCTTTATGGGCTGGCGGCCGGTGGCCGCGCCGGTGTCGAGCGTGCGCTGGAGATCTTCCGCAACGAGATCGATGTGAATCTCGCGCTGCTCGGCCGCGCTGGAATCCAGGAACTCGACCGCACTGCGGTCACGTGGGCGGCTTAGACGCACTTACTGCGATATCGGCCGGCAAGGCGCCAAGACGCCAAGAACACCAAGCCCGAGCACCGACCATGGAGATCCGGAGCGTGCGAAGCGAGCAACCAAAGGCGTTCATCCGTCACTAGCCGGAAGAGCGCCTCCATTCAACACCTGCGTCGTGCCGTGAAGCCGGGGTCTTCGCACCATTCGGTGCTGCGGCTTGCCGGGACCGTGCGCGGCGCACTCAATCAGGTCTTCTTGGCGTCTTGGCGTCTTGGCGGCCGGTACTTGGTTTGATCAGGGAGGAGAAGAAGATGGACGTAGCGCACCGCAGGGTACTCATGGCGTCGGCCGTCGGGTCGGCGCTGGAGTGGTACGACTTCTTCATCTACGGCACGGCTGCCGCGCTGGTGTTCGGGGAGATCTTTTTCCCCAAGTCCGATCCGACAATCGGCACCCTGCTCGCCTTCGCGACCTTCGGGGTAGGTTTCGTCGCCCGCCCTTTCGGCGGGCTGGTGTTCGGCCACCTGGGCGATCGCATCGGTCGCAAGCCGGTGCTGGTGATCACGCTGATCATGGTCGGCGCGGGCACCTTCCTGATCGGGTTGCTGCCGACTTACAACTCGATAGGCGTGTGGGCACCCATCATGCTCGTCGTGCTCAGGCTGGTCCAGGGCTTCGGTGCCGGCGCGGAATACGGCGGCGCCGTCATCATGGCAGTCGAGCACGCTCCCCCGGGCAAGCGCGGGCTGTTCGGCAGCTTCGCCCCGCTGGGTGTGACCGTGGGGCTGCTGCTGGCCAACGGCGTCTTCGCGCTGTTCGCGGCCCTGCCGCACGAGGAGTTCGTCAGCTGGGGCTGGCGCGTTCCCTTCCTGCTGAGCATCGTGCTCGTTCTCGTCGGGTTCTACATCCGCTACCGCGTCTCGGAAACCCCCGTGTTCAGCGAGATCGCGGCAAAGAATGCCGCAGCGCGTTCGCCCGTGATCGAAGCAGTGAAGCGCCATCCGCGCGAGTTCCTCGTGGTGATCGGTGCGCGTCTGGCGGAGAACGGGTTGGGGTACCTCTTCCCCGTGTTCGCCCTGAACTATATGACCCAGCAGCTGCACCTGCCCAAGACCATGGTCCTCGAGGGCAACATGCTGGCCTACACGGTCCAGCTTCTGACCATCCCGCTGTTCTCGGTGCTGTCCGATCGCGTGGGACGGCGACCCGTGTACATGGGAGGGGCGTTGTTCTCGGCTGCGTTTGCCTTCCCGTTCTTCATGCTGGTGGGCACACAGAGCCAGCCGTTGATCTACTTCGCACTGATCCTCGGCATCGCGGTGGGCGTCGCCGCGATGTTCGGGCCGCAGGCTGCGTATTTCGCGGAACTGTTCGGCGCCCGGCTGCGCTATAGCGGCTTTGCGTTTGCGCGCGAGCTGGGATCGATACTCGCCGGCGGGCCGGCCCCGTTCATCGCCACTGCGCTGCTGCTCTATGCGGGCGGCCAGCCCTGGCTCGTGGCCGGCTACTTCGTCCTGCTCAGCTTGATCACCGCCGCTGCGGTCTACTTCGGCCCCGAAACCTATCGCAGCGATATCCACGCCGACGCTTATGGGACAGGCAAACCGTAGCCGTGCTGCAAGCCGAGCCGGCGTGCGCTAGCATGCGCGCTGACCCCATGCACAGAGAGGAGACCGACCCATGAGCGCACACAACAAAGTTGCCATCGTCACCGGAGGAGGCACGGGCATCGGCAAGGCTGCGGCACTCGCGTTGCTGAGGGACGGCTATCGCGTCGTTCTCGCTGGGCGCCGCAAGGAGCCGTTGGAGAAGGCTATCGCAGATTCGGGCGTGGAAGCCGGCCGGGCGCTCGCCGTACCCACCGATGTGGCCGACCCCAAGTCGGTACAGGCGTTGTTCGCGAAGACCAAACAGACCTTCGGCCGGCTCGACCTGCTGTTCAACAACGCCGGCGTGGGCGCGCCCGGCGTGCCGATGGAAGATCTGACCTTCGAGCAGTGGAAGGCGGTGGTGGACATCAACCTCACCGGCGTGTTCCTGTGCACGCAGGAAGCCATCAAGATCATGAAGAGCCAGGATCCGCGCGGCGGGCGCATCATCAACAATGGCTCGATCTCTGCCCACGCCCCACGGCCAAACTCCGCTCCGTACACCTCGACCAAGCACGCCGTCACCGGCTTGACCAAGTCGACCTCGCTCGACGGTCGCAAGTACGACATCGCCTGCGGCCAGATCGATATCGGTAACGCCCATACAGAGCTTGCCGCACGCATGGCCAACGGGGTACCTCAGGCCAATGGCACCATCGCCGTGGAGCCGCTCATGGACGTGGAGCACGTCGGCAATGCCATCCTGCATATGGCCAACCTGCCGCTGGACACCAACGTGCAGTTCATGACCATCATGGCCACGAAGATGCCTTTCGTCGGTCGCGGCTGAAAACGAAACGGCAACCGCGCTCCGCAGGAGAAGACCAAGACCAGCCCTGAACGCCAAGCCTGCCCTCGACCCGATCGGGGGGACGCAAAGGACGCCAAGGGATACCGAAAGCGATAGCCACCCGGAGAGGCGGAGGAAAGGTCGAAGCGAGTCTCTCACCGCTCGATACGCGAAGTGGTTCTGGGCGCGTCGCGGTCATAGCGGCCGGTCAGGGTCTTCCCGGCGCGTTGGCGCTTCAGCACGAATTGGCCTGCCGCACGAGTCTGGTCGCCACCTTGGTCCAATCCGGCTCCCAACCCTTGACGGCGATCGCCGGCTCGTCCTCGACCACGAGAATGCGCGTGCGCATCGCCGTGCGCGGTGTCACAACTGGGCGAGTGCGCGCTGCTTCGCTGCCAGCCGCAGGTGCGCGCCCAGCAGCGCCGCCGGGATCACGAGCAGATCGCCGATGAGACGGATGGACAGCGGCATGCCGGTCGGGTCGCTGCTCACCATGATCTCCCCGATGATCAGCACGATCACCCCGACGATCAGGGCGTGCCTGTACTCCTGGTGATTGGCCACGCGCGCGGCAACGTAACCGCCCAGCGCTGTAAAGCTGAGCCCGACGGCTAGGCTGACGAACAGGTATTCGTTCGACTGCAGCAGCATCCGGCTGATGGCCTCGGGGTCCTGGCCCTGCGAAACCAGCATGCCCGAGAACAGCACCAGCAGCACCATCCCGGCGACCGTGGTGCCGAACAGATCGGTCGTGACGCCGAACAGCACCGCCTTCCAGGTGGCGCCGGTGTGCTCGGGCCCGCGATCGCCGACCGGTGCGGAGGGCGGTGTATAGGGGTTGTCGCTCATGACGGTCCTCGTCGAGTGTGCTTCGTCCAAGCAATTATCCGACCGACGCACAGGCCACCCGGCGAGGCACGCTGCGCCCGGGGACGCTCCGCTGATTCACCCGCCGGCCCCGAAGCCTGCGCACGGTTTGCGCCCCACGCATTCGACCCAGGCCTCGGCGAACATGCCGGTGGACCGCGCGCCCCACTCTCGCAGTGCGTGTGCCTCCGCGGCGAACCCGTTGCTGTCGAGCTGCCAGGCGATCAGGTCGGTGATCACGGTAAGCGGATCGTAGTTCTCATAGCGCGCCGTGGCCCTGGCGTGCTCAAAACCTGCGTCTACCAGCAGCCCCAGCAGCTTGTGGCCGACCCGCACGTCGCCACCGTTGCGGTTCTGCAGGTCGGTGTAGGCACGCACCGCCGCCAGAAGCTCCGGGGTTGCAGGCGAATACAGGAAGCCACCCCAATCGGGCGTGCACACCCCCAGCCAGCCGCCCGGTTTGAGCACACGCCTGAACTCGGCCACCGCGCGGGCCGGGTCGGACAAGTGCTCGAGCAGGGCATGGGAGAACACAGCATCTACGGAGGCGTCGGGGAACGGCAGTGCATAGGCAGTGCCCTGCCGGAAGCTGATATTGGCGAGGCCGCGTGCAGCGGCGCCCTGGGTAGCCAGCCGGATCTGCGATTCGCTCAGGTCCAAGCCCACTACGCTGCCGTCGCCGACGCGTTGCGCGATGTCCAACGTAATGGTTCCAGGCCCGCAGCCGCAGTCCAACACGCGCATCCCCGGAGCAAGACACGGGAGAAAAAAAGCCCCGTTGATCTCGAGCCGCCGGCGCTCGACGAAGGCGATTGCTGCCCGGTCGTAGCCGAGCGTGTAGGTTTCGTTCATGACGTTACCGGTAGCGCACAGAATGAAAAGCATTGTAAAGCCAGCAGGCCGGCGTCATCGCCGAGTTCTGCACGGCACGGCCTGCCGGTCCTGCAGCACAAGGCATCACGCGCGCCCGGTAGACCACACGCGATCCCGTCCTGCTGCCGTCGGCCGGAGCCGACATCTAAAGTTGTCGCAAGGCCCGCCGTTACCGCAGCTGACAAGGGGCTTTCGCGGGGAGCGGTGAGATGGTTCGAGCAGCTGGATGGCTTCTGGTAGCGGCGCTGGCGGCCGGCTGTGCCACCGACAACTCTGTGGGCGGCAGTTCACATATCGGGAAGGTCGAGAGCCTGTACGTCGAGCAGTACAACGGCGTGTTCGTCGACCGCCAGGTGGCCGGAGACGACGCCGACAAGGCGGTCTGGGTCTACGTCACCTTCGACCAGCCGCTGGCCGATGGCCGCAGGTTCGCCACCGCCGTCCTCGAGCAGGACCCCGGCGTCGAGGCCGGTGATCTGGTCCAACTGCGCTTCGCCCGCGACGGCGACCCCGAGGGGAACGCCGTGCCCGCTCACAACCAGGTAATCGCGCTCATCGCCAAGCACGACACCGCACAGGCGCGCGCCTTCGGCTCCGCCCATGCTGCTACCCCTGATACCCTCCGGCAGGCGGCGGCAGCAGTTACCCAGCCATGAGGGGCCTGCTGATCGCTCTGGCGATCGCTTCGGCGGTCATGATCGTGCAGGGCTACGCCCGTTCCGAGCAGGTCAACGGCGGCAGCTACCTCGCGCGGGTCGAGCAGGTCATCGTAGAGGTCCGCCCCGGCGTGTATGCCCCCCGGCCGGCCGGCGCGAGGATGCCCGGCACGCCGCAATGGGTGAACGTCACCTTCCCAGAGCCGCTCGAGGACGGGCGGACGTCCGCAACGGCGCGCGTGCCCGCGTTCCTGTATGTGCAGGAGGGCGACCTGGTGGTGCTGCGCTTCGCGGCCACGGGGTTCCCCGAAGCGCACCCCGCTGTGAATGAGGTCTCGGCGGTCGCCTCCGAGCCGCGGACCTGGATCCGCTAGCCTGTAGCACGTCCACACTCCTGCCCCTTAGCCATCAAGCCACCGGCCGTTCTTTCTCCTTGATCGTGATCCGCCACAGGGTGCGCGCGTCGGCCGGATCGGTTAGCGTGGCAGAGTGCAGGACGGCCGCGTTGTCCCATATCACCACGTCGCCTACGCCGTAGCGCACCTTGAACTGGTACTTCGGCTGGGTCGAGTGGGCTGCCAACTCGCGCAGCAGCGCCAGCGCCTCGTCCTCCGGCATGCCCACGATACCCAGGGACGTGCCCGACACGGCATATAGCGCTTTGCGGCCGGTCAGCGGGTGCCGGCGCACGAGCGGATGGTGCAGGAAAGCGATGCCGCGCTCGGCCTTCTGACGCTCGTCCGGCGGGTACGCTTTCGTCCGGGATGCGAGGTCCATGTCGTCGCGGTTGCCGTAATGGTGAATCGCCACCAAGCCGTCGATGCGCCCTTTCATCGCTTGCGGCAGATCGTCGTATGCGGCTACCTGGTCGGCAAAGAGCGTATCGCCGCCCAACTTCGGCACCTGGATCGAGTACAGCGTGGTCGCCCGAGCCGGAATCTCCAGATACGAGTAGTCGCTGTGCCAGTAGGTGCCGCCGTCCGCCAGGCCGACGGGCTTGCCGTCCTTCACTACGTTGGACAGGATCAGGATGTCGGGGTAGTCCGCGTGGTGGAACTGGTCCAGCACGTGGGGCTCGGGGCGCCCGAAGCGGTTGGCCCAGGCCAGGAACTGTGGGGCCGTGACCTTCTGGCCGCGGAACACGAGCACCTTGTGCTCCAGGAACATGCCCAGGATCTGCTGGAACGTGGCGTCGTCCATCGCATGCGACAGGTCGATCCCAGTCACTTCGGCGCCCATGGTGCTACCGGTGCGGCGGGCAGCGATCATCTGGCCTCCGTCGATATGCTAGCTAGGCATGGAAGTAAGGCACACGCCCCAGCACTTGCTGATTCACGACGTTGCGCGGCACGCGCCCGTGCGCGAGATCGCGGCAGGCGTTGAACACGCTCGCGGCAACGGTGTTGATGCACTCGTCGGTCAGGCAGATGTGGTGCGGCGTGACGATGATGTTGTCCAGCTTCAGCAGCGGGTTGTCAGGCGGCGTGGGTTCGACCTCGAATACGTCGATGCCTGCGCCCGCGATGCGGCGCGACGACAATGCATCCAGCAACGCCTTCTCGTCGACGATGGGTCCGCGCGCCGTGTTGACGAAGAATGCCGTTGGCTTCATCAGAGAGAACTGCTGCGCACCGACCAGGTGGCGCGTCTCCTCGCTCAGCGGGCAGTTCACGCACAGGAAATCCGATTCTCGGAACAGCGTGTCCATGTCCACCAGGGTAACCCCGAGCGGCCGGACCGATTCCTGCGTAACGTAGGGGTCGCAAGCGATGTGACGCATCTGGAACGGCGTGGCCAGCCGGAACAGCTCGGACCCGATGTTGCCGACGCCGATGGAACCGAGCGTGCGGCCCGACAGTCCCGTGCCGAAGTGATTGACCCGCTCGTTCCAACGACCCTCGCGCACCAGGCGGTCCTTGGTCGGCACCTTCTGCGCCAGCATGAGCACGAAGGTCAGTGCGGAGGTTGCCACCGGGCGGCGCACACCGTCCGGCGTGATCGTCAGCAGCACGCCGTTCTCGGTGAGCGCCGGGACGTCTACCGTGTCGTAACCGACGCCGAAGCGCGCGATCAGCTTCAGGCGGCGGTCCGGGCCGGAGACGGTCTGGCGCGTGACTTTGGCCAGCATGACACACAGCGCGTCGTACTTCGCTGCCGTCCCGGCCGTCAGCTCCGGCTCGATCTCCGGCAGCCACTCCCACTCGATGCGGGAGTCGTCCAGGGTCTTCAGGCACGCCTCGTCGAAGATCGGCTTGCCGTCGGGTTTCAGGTTGTCGCGGGTGATGCCCACGCGGAACTTCTGCTGTGCCATCTCTAGTCTCCCCGTGAATCCCTAAACAAGCGCCCACCGCCGAGCCTGCCCTCGACCCGATCGGGGGGACGCCAAGGGCGCCAAGGAAAACCTGTATGGGCCGCGCCCTGGCGCCTGTGGGTGCCGATCGACCCTCCGCATTCGCCCTC
>DAIQQA010000067.1:15810-21294 GCA_036787045.1 Burkholderiales bacterium
CTTGGCGTTGAGAGTCTTTCTCACTGCGCGCTAGCGAGGGCATGCAAAGTCTTCAGCCCGCTGCGGATCGCGTTCTGCAGAAGGAAGTTGTCCACCCCCACGCAGAACAGCCGGAAGCCCTTGCTCCAGTACTCCCGGCTCCAGCTGTCGTCCGCCGTCATACAAGCCAGGACCTTCCTGTGCTTCTTCGCGGCCGCTGTCATCTTCTCGACGGCCTTCACGTACTTCGGATGATCGAACTGTGCCGGGATGCCGAGAAAGTTCGTGAGATCGAAGTGGCCGAGCCAAAGCACGTCGACGCCTGGCACCGCCGCGATCTTGTCGACGTTCTCGATGCCCTCTGCGGTCTCGATCAAACACATCACGAGGGTGCGCTCGTCCGCCACCTTGATTGTGTCGGTGACGCTTCCGCTCATGTAGTCGTCAGCAGTAAACCCGAACGCCGCGCCGCGCCGTCCCTTGGGCGGGTAGCGCGTGCAGGAGACGATGAGCTCGGCCTCTTCCGCGGAGCCGACCATAGGCGCCATGATGCCCATCATGCCGCAATCGAGAGCGCGCGCGATGTAGGTGTACTGGTTGGCCGGCACGCGCGCCATGGGCACCAGGTCGATGCCGCGGCACAGCTGCGCCTGCGTCTTGATGGTGTCGAAGCTCGCGCCGCTGTGCTCCATATCCAGGAGGAGGAACTCCGCACCGGCCGCCTTCACGATCTGCGGCAGGCCCGGCACTACGAGCTCCCAGCCGAACGTTCCGAACACCGGCTGGCCGCCGAGCAGTTTCTTCTTGACCGGATTGTCTCTCATTCTGTGCTCCCGCTAGGTGACGAGTGACAAGTGACAGGCGACTCGGGGTGGTGGAAGGCCCTGCTCCCTTGGCCGTGGTCACTTGTCACTGGTCACTTGTCACTCGTCACTTCAGCAATCACCGCCTCATTTATGCCACTTCCCGCGCCAGGACGGATGAGCGAGCGCGTCCGTGTTCACAACATACCTGGGCCTACACCCCCTCGCCAGCTCCACCGCCGAGGAAAACGCGCTCTCGCCCAGCAAACGCATACACTCGTCGGTGTGGCAGACGGCATGGGGCGCCACGATGACGTTGTCCAGCTTCAGCAGTGGATTGTCGGCCGACGTGGGCTCCTGCTCGAACACATCGATCGCTGCCGCCGCGATGCGCTTGTCGACCAGCGCCCGCGTCAGCGCAGCCTCGTCCACCACTGGACCGCGCGCCGTGTTGATGAAGAAAGCGCTGCGCTTCATCAGCCCGAACTCGCGCGCACCGATCAGATGATGGGTCTTGTCGTCGAGGAGGCAGTTCACGGAAATCACGTCGGCTTCCCTGAGCAGCGTATCCAGATCGACCATCCTGACGCCGAGATCGGTCACGGCGGCCTGTGGCACGTTGGGATCGCAGCCCAGGTGCACCATGTCCCACGGCCGCGCGAGCCGGAACACCTCCTTGCCGATGTTGCCCACACCGATGACGCCCAGCTTCTTCCCGGTCAGGCCATAGCCGAGATAATCCCCCTTCTCCTTCCAACGTCCCTCGCGCACCAGGCGATCCTTGATATCGAGACGGTGGGCCATGTACAGCATGAAGGCCATGACGCTGCTCGCCACCGGACGCCGCACGCCGTCCGGTGCGATGGTCAGGAGAATGCCCTGCTCCGTGAGTGCCGGGACGTCGACGTTGTCGTAGCCGACGCCGAAGCGGGCGATAAGCTTGAGGCGGCGGTTGGGTCCGGACACCGTCTCCCGGCTTGCGCGGGAGCCGAACAGGCAGATGGCGTCGTAGCGGCTAGCGTGCTCGGACGTCAGCACCGGCACCGCCTCTGGCAGGTACTCCCATTCGACATTCGGATCGTCGAGCACCTTGAGCGCTTCGCGACCGTAGACCGGCTCGCCGCTGGGGCTCAGCACGTCTCGCGTGATGCCGACCCGGAACTTCTCCTGCGCCATTTCCCCTCTCCCCCAAACTCATTCACCACGAAGGACGCGAAGGTCACGAAGAGAACCCCGCCTTCAAAGCGCTCCCGGCATGCCTGTCTAACTTCAGGCCACCGACGCCGCTGCTATTGTCTCTCCACGATCCTTGTTCTGATTTCCTTCGTGTTCCTTCATGTCCTTCGTGGTCAATGCGGTTCTGCCGTGTTTCACATAGCGACGCTGAAAGCACCGTCCACGCTCAGCACATGCCCGTTCACATACGCGGCTTCGCCGGAGGCCAGGAACACGGCGACCGGCCCGATCTCCTCCAGCTTGCCCCAGCGACCCGCCGGGGTGCGCTTGCACACCCAGTCGTTGAACTCCTTGTTCTCGATCAGCGCGGTGTTCATCTCGGTGGCGAAGTAGCCGGGTGCGATGGCGTTGACGGTGATGTTGTGCTGCGCCAGCTCGATGGCGAGCTCGCGGGTGAGCGCATGGACGGCGCCTTTGCTGGCGATGTACGCCGAGATGGTCGGCCGTGCCAGGATGGCGCTCATCGAGCCGGTCATGATGATGCGGCCGGCCTTGCGCGGGATCATGACCCGCGCGGCCTCTTTGGCGAGCGCCCAGACCCCGGTGAGGTTGGTGTCGATGACGCGCTGGAAGTCGGCCACGTCGAACTCGGTGATGGGCTTGCGGTGCTGTATGCCGGCATTGGCCACCAGGATGTCGAAGCGGCCGTGCCGCTGCGCGGCACCTTGGATGCAGGCCGCACCCGCCGCGTGGTCGGTGACGTCGAACGCCGCCGCCTCGCCCTTCAACCCCTTAGCTTGAAGCTCCTTGACGCGCACGTCTAGCGCAGCCCGATCACGCGCATTCAGAATGACGTGCGCCCCGGCCACGGCCAGAGACTGCGCCATCGCCCAGCCCAGGCCCCTCGACGCGCCTGTGACTAACGCCACCTTCCCGGTAAGGTCGAACACTTGCCTCTCCTCAAGCCAGAATCTTGAACCACGGAGGACACGGTGGACACGGAGGAAAACCAGATAGAGAAGAGAAAGATCAAGGCCAACTGCACGATCCCCGCGGGGTATTAGCGACTTCGATCTGCGCCGACCCTAAGCCTTGGCGCTGCTACGCGAACCATCCCCACCCACAATTGCTCTTGCCTTCGTTTTCCTCCGTGTCCTCCGTGGCGAGGCTCTGGTCTCGCATCACTTCGCCACGACTCCGCCGATGCCGGGGCTCGCACCGGTGATCAGCACAGCTTTGCCTTTCAGATCCTTAATCACCTTGCTACCCCCTACCGCTCACCACGAAGACACGAAGACACGAAGAACCCCGAAAGGAACTTTTCCGGTGTTCGATCAGGTAGCCACCCAGATCCCTTCGGCGAGATCCCATCTCCGACAATCCGTATCTCGCACTTCCTTTTTTTTCTTCGTGTCTTCGTGTCTTCGTGTCTTCGTGGTGAGAGGTTGCAGTTCCGGTTTAGGGCAAGAAAACCGTGGAGCCCGTGGTCTTGCGCCCCTCGAGATCGCGATGCGCCTGGGCCGCATCTTTCAGCGCATAGGTCTGGTTGATCTCGATCTTCACCTTCCCCGACTTGACCACGTCGAACAGCTCCTTGGCACCGCCCTCGAGGTCTTCGCGGCGAGCCGTGTAGGTCATCAGGGTGGGTCGCGTGACGTATAGCGACCCTTTCGCCGCCAGCAGGTTCAGGTCGAAGGCGGCAACCGGGCCCGAGCCGTTGCCGAACACGGCGAGCAGCCCGCGCGGCTTGAGGCAGTCGAGCGACCCCATGAAGGTGTCCTTGCCCACGGAGTCGTACACCACCGGCACTTTCTGGCCGCCGGTGATCTCGTTCACCCGCTGGGCGAAGTTCTCGCGCGTGTACACGATGGTGTGATCGCAGCCATGCGCCTTGGCGACCTTGGCCTTCTCGTCCGACCCGACCGTGCCGATCACGGTCGCGCCCAGCGCCTTCAACCACTGGCAGGCGATCAAGCCCACGCCGCCGGCAGCAGCATGGAACAGGACGGTCTCCCCCTTCTCGACTCGGTAGGTCTTGCGCAGCAGATACCAGACGGTCAGGCCCTTGAGCATCATCGCCGCCGCCTGCTGGTCGCTGATGCCGTCAGGCACTTTCACCAGCCGATGCGCGGGGACGAGCCGCACCTCGGAGTAGGCGCCCGGCGGGCCCCCGGCGTACGCCACCCGATCGCCAGGCTTCACCCAAGTGACTGCCGAGCCCACCGCCTCGACCACGCCGGCGGCCTCCAGCCCGAGCCCGCTGGGCAGCGGCAGCGGATAAAGCCCGCCGCGATGGTAAGTGTCGATGAAGTTGAGGCCGATAGCATTGTTCCGGACCCGCGCCTCGTCCGGCCCGGGATCACCCACGGACACGTCCTCGTAGACGAGGACCTCGGGACCGCCGGTCTTGTGGAAACGCACTGCCTTGGTCATGGGCTCCTCCCTTATTGATGTTCAGTTCTGCCTGAGCGGATTGCAGCCGCCCAGGGCCGAACCGCGTGGGAGATATTCTATCAGCGGCATCGGCCGGGCACGTCATTCCGCGCCCGTCCGGTGGCGCTCGCCCTCATTCGGTCACTTCGATCTGCGCGAGGTGCGTGGCCACGCCACCTTGATCGTCCTTCCAGGTGAACAGCAGCTCGCCGCTGCGGGTCGCAACGGTGTAGAAGACGAAATAGGGGTTGGTCGAAACCGCGGGGTGCAGCTTCGCCCGGAACACTTCGCGCCCGTCATACTGGCAGGTGAAGCTCTCCACGATATGCCGGGGGATCGGCTTGCCGACGTTGTTGAGCCGAAAGCCCGTCTCCATCGGGTGCTCGACCATGGCGCGGATCTCGATCACCGAGCCGCGCTGGGCCCGCTCGGGGACTCGCACGCGGGCGCTCCCGAGCCGGCTCACAGGCCGCACCCCGCAACGGTGATCTCCACCTGCATGGCAGCTGACCACAGCGTACCGTCGCTCAGCACGGCCACTGCCGTGATCTGCTGCGAGTCTCCGATGCGGATGCGGGAGGAGATGCGCGCCCTGCCGCTGTATGGCCCCAGTTGCACCTCCAGAATGCGAGGCAGCGGGTTCTTCTCAGCGAACAGGTAGATGCGTTCGACGTAGTCCCGCTCCGTCATCGGGCTGTCGACGACCACCGTCACCGGCACGACGGCGCCGTTCTCCGCCAGCCTCGGCAGCTCGAGGGTGACCTTGCCCGGTGTGATCGGGCGGTCGCCGAAGGTTTCGTGCAGCGCCACCGCCAGGTCTTCCGGCGTTGCAGTTGCCGGACGCACAACGAGCAGCAGGGCGCCGGCCGCCAGCGTGCCGAGCGCGCGCCGCCGCGCCCTGCCCGTGTGGTCGAGACCGGGCTGGGTCAAAGGCAACACCCCACGGGTCATGTCGACTCCGGGAGGAAGCCCCCCTTTGTGCTTGCGTTCATGATGCTCGTCAGCACCCCGTCATCCCAGCCCTCTCCCTCACAGCGCGCGGGAGAGGGGGTTTCTTTGAGCTCGCCTGCTCGCCGCGGGCTGGGCGGAGGGG
>DAIQQA010000067.1:21394-24366 GCA_036787045.1 Burkholderiales bacterium
GGCTGGGCGGAGGGGTACAGCCGCAGGCTGTGCTCCCGCCTCCCGCCTCCCGCCTCACGCCTCACCCCTCACGCCTCACGCATAAGAAAAACCATGATGCTTCAGCGGCAGCGAGCGGATGCGCTTGCCCGTGGCCGCGAAGAGGGCATTGCACATCGCCGGGAGCACGCCGCCGATCGGCGGCTCACCGACACCACCCCAGAACCCGCCGCTCGGAACGAGTACCGCCTCGATCTTCGGGGGCGCCTCTGAGAGCCGCAGCAGCGGGTAGTCGGCGAAGTTGCTCTGCACCACCCGCCCGTCCTCGATGGTGATCTCCTCGTGCATGATGGCGCTCAGCCCCCAGATCACGCCGCCCTCGACCTGTGCGATCACCGCATCGCGATGGCACACGTGACCGCAGTCGATAGCGACGAACACGCGTTGCACGTCGATCGCATTGCCGTCCTTCATCGCGAGCTCGACCACCGCGGCCGTGAAGCTGCCGTACGAATCCACCACGGCGATGCCGCGATGCACGCCCTTGGGCGCCGGCTTGCCCCAGCCGGCCGCCTTGGCCACCGCATCGAGCACTCCCAGGTCCTTCTTCCCCTGCAGCAGCGGGCGCCGGAACTCGTAGGGATCCTTGCCGGCAGCATGCGCCAGCTCGTCGATGAAGCACTCGCGCGCGATCGGGTTGTTGGTGTGCGCCACGGCGCGCCAGAAGCCCGGCGGCACGTGCGTGTTGCGCATGGCGTACTCGTTGGTGAAGTTGGGCACTGCGTACGGGTTGTCCGAGAAGCAGCGCGTGTTGATGGGATCGACGCCGTTCTTGATCTCGACGCCCGGGATGCGCACCGTGCTCAGGATCGACTGGTCGGCCTGCCGCACGTGCCAGCCGATCCAGTTGCCCTGGGCGTCCAGCGCCCCGCGCAGCTTGATCAGCCCCACCGGGCGGTAGCGGCCCTGCTGGATGTCCTCCTCCCGCGACCACTGCACCCGCACCGGCGTGCCGGGCATCGCCTGGGCACACAGCACCGCCTGCTTGGTGTACTCCTGGTGCGAGCCTCGCCGCCCGAAGCCGCCGCCTGCGTGCATCTTGTGCACGAACACCTGCTCCAGCGGCACGCCCGACACTTCGGACGCCGCCGCCATGCTGGCTTCGCCGTTCTGCGTGCCCACCCACACCTCCACCTTGTCGTCGGTGACTACCGCCGTGGCAGTCTGCGGCTCCATGGTGGCGTGGTTCATGTACGGGTTGTAGTACTCGGCCTCGAGGACCTTGGCGGCGCCGGCGGCGGCCCGCTCGAAATCGCCGTCTTTGCGCGCCACTGGCGCGTCCGTCGCTTCGATGCCGGAGCGCAGGAACTGCTTGATCGATTCGCTCGACACCTGGCCGTTCTCGCCCGGGTCCCATTCGACCGGCATGGCCTTGAGCGCCTGGTTGGCGCGCCACCAGTTGTCCGCTACCACCGCGACCCAGTCCGGCCCCGCGACTACGCGCTTGACCCCGCGCATGCCCTTCACCTTCGACTCGTCGTAGCTCTTGAGCTTGCCGCCGAACACCGGGCACTGCGCGACCGACGCATGCAGCAGCCCGGGTAGGCGAACGTCGGCGGCGTACACCTGCTTGCCGGTGGTCTTCTCGGGGATGTCGAACCGCGCCGGGGACGTGCCGATGATCTTCCAGTCCTTCGGATCCTTGAGCTTGGGCTCCTTGGGCGCTTCCAGCTTGGAGGCGGCCACTGCCACCTTGCCGAAAGTCGTCGTGCGCCCGGTTGCCTGATGGGTGATGACACCCTTGGCAACGCTGCACTCCGATGCCGGCACGCCCCACTCCTGCGCCGCCGCGGCCACCAACATCTCGCGCGCGGCCGCGCCAGCCTTGCGCACGTAGCCCTGCGAGTCGCGGATACCGCGGCTGCCGCCGGTGGACATCGAGCCCCAGATGCGGTTGCGGCGGATGTGCTCGTTGACGTCCGCGTACTCCGCGCGCACCTTGCTCCAGTCGCACTCCAGCTCTTCGGCCACCAGCTGGGCGATGCCGGTGAACGTGCCCTGCCCCAGCTCGGACCGGGCGACGCGCACCACCACCGTGTCGTCCGGTTGAATCACGACCCAGTGGGTCACCTCCGGCGCTGCAGAGCCCGCCGCCGCCTGCGCTGCCCCCGGCAGCCGCACGCCGATCATCAGACCGCCCGTCAGAGCTGCGGACTTGACCAGGAAATCGCGACGATTGCTATCGATGGTCTGGTTCATGTCGGCCTCCCATTAAACGGACTTGGCAGCCAGGTGGATGGCCTGGCGCACGCGGTGGTACGTCCCACAACGGCAAAGGTTGGTCATCGCTGCTTCGATGTCCGCATCTGTAGGCTTCTTGTTCTCCTTGAGCAACGCCGCCGCGGCCATGATCATCCCGCTCTGGCAGTAGCCGCACTGCGGCACCTGTAGCTGGACCCAGGCCTTCTGCACAGGGTGGTTGCCATCCTTGGACAGCCCCTCGATGGTCGTGATGGCCTTGCCCTCCACCGCAGAGACCGGCATCACGCACGACCGCACCGGCTGGCCGTCCACGTGCACAGTACAGGCCCCGCAGGCTGCAATACCGCAGGCGAACTTGGTCCCAGTCAGGCCCAGCTCATCGCGCAGTACCCACAGCAGCGGCATCTCGGGTTCGACATTCACATCGATCTGCTTACCATTCACTCTCAGCGTTGGCATGAAATGCTCCTGATTTGTTGTGCATACCCGCGCGGGGCGTAGGGGAAAACGGCGAGGATCATAGCAAGGGCGAACTATAAGGCCTTGCGGGCGGGAACGTCTCCGCATGCGCGCTTCCCGGCCGAAAACTAGGACCGGGTGTCCCGTTCGGGGTTCCGCGGATGCCACTCGAGTCGCCCCAGGCAGCGCAATAGCGCCGCCGAGGTCAAGTGCGAGCCGGCGGCCAGCCCGGATACGGCATCAGGACGCTTCGCTCGACCCCCGCCCGGGGG
>DAIQQA010000202.1:0-3398 GCA_036787045.1 Burkholderiales bacterium
CCTCGAGCTTCTTCACCGCCACGCTCAGGGTCGGCTGGCTGACGAAGCAGGCCTCCGCCGCACGGCCGAAATGGCGCTCGCGGGCGAGGGCGACGATATAACGCAGCTCGGTGAGTGTCATTGCTGCCGGATTCTACCGCGCACAGCCGGGCAGCCAGCCCAATTCGGCGTCAGCGGGGGTACGCAACGCATCGCGCCTGGCGATGCCCTCGGGCTAGGGTGAGGCGCCCAAGCCGCGGTGAGGAGACGTTTCCTCAGGAAGCGGAGCGTGTGCTTTCCGTGCAGAGGGCACGGTGCGATTCGCCTGGGACTCGGCATGCAAGCGTCGAGCCGCCGTAACGTGCAGGCCAAGCGGTGACGAAACGAGCAGTCCGACTACAAGGTGGACAGTGCTCGCCCAAACGCCGAACTTCTCGTCGCCCAGGTAGTAGATGCCCAGCGCGGTGAGCGCCAGCACCACGAAGGCCGACAGGAGCAGCAACCCCGTGGTTCTATTCCGCTGGCGGCGAAATCCTGCGCGCATATGCACGGCGGCCAAGGCGCCAAACATGGACAGCACGACAAAGGCAAACGACGCGTGTGCTGCCGCGATCCAGGTCCGCATACCGGAGGAGAGTCGCCAGGTCACGTCCCATTCCAGCCGCATTACCAGCACACCCGGGGCCAGGAAGAGCCCGGTGATGAGAAGAGAAGCCAGCGTGACCCACAGTAGCGGAGAGAAAAAGCGCGGATAGCCTTTCATGTGCTCATTGCCGGAACCGGGCTGAGGAGCCGTCCACCGAGTCGGCTCAGCACTTCCTGCCGCGAAGCATCGGGGGCCAGCGCGGCAACCTTGGTCAGTGCGTCGGCACGCCAAGCGTGACGCGCGAGCACGCTCCACACACCCGGTGCCGATCGCAGACCGGTTGTGCGCAGAATCGTTCCTGGGAAGCGACGATTCGCACGGACGTGCACTGCAGAGCTGGCGATCGCTGCTTCCCGAACCCCACCCAGCGGCCATAACGCGCCGTCGCTCTCGCGGCGGCTGACCGGCAAGGTGAGCGTTCCGAACACTCGCAGGTCACCTCCGGCATTCACCCAGCCGGTCTGCACTCCAGCGTGCCGCAGCTCGGTGACAGCACAATCGACTGCATACCCCTTCGCGATGCCGTCCAGGGTGACTCTCACCGGGCGGATGAGGCGGGCCCGATCTCCTTCGAGTTCGATGTCGCTGGCGTTCCCCGAGTCGAGCAGCTCGCCACCACCATGATCTGGCAGCACCCCTCTGCGCACGAGCAGGCCGCCCAGGGTGCAGTTGAACAGGCCGCCGCTTGCCAGCGTCATCGCCCGTGCAAGGCGCAGCACCCGCAGCGCCAGCGGCGGCAACACAACGAACTCGCCCGGGTTGCGGTTCAAGCGCGAAAGATCGCTTCCCGGATCCTGAAAGCTCAGGGCCCGATGGACCTGCTCGATTGCGGAGAACGCCTGTCGGAGCGCCGACTCCTCGGCGGCACCCGGATGCAGCCCGATCTCGACGAACGTGCCCAGCAGCGGCCGCATTCGACGCATGTATCCGCTCGGACCTGCAGACAGATCAAGGTCCATGTCTCAGCACGACCTGTTGCAGCGCCAGCAGCCGCTTCACGCCGTTGGTGACGTTGCGGCAGGACAACGTCGCCCCGGAGATGTTGGGGATGTCCTCGTCCAGTTTGAACGCGTCGTCGAGGGTCTTGCCGGCAAACTTCCTCCGCCAGTCCGGGTTGCGGATCTGATACCCGTAGGTCTCGCGGTATACCAGAATCTCGATGCCCTGCACCTTGCCGTCGGGCGTGAGCCCGGCGGCATAGGTGATGAACTCGTGCTTGCCGACCACCTCGTCCACGATGAACCAGCCCAGCAGCTCGCCGCCTTTTTCGGCACGCCAGACCGCCTGCTTCTCCCAGCGCTGCCGGACGCCGCTTTTCTTTTCGATGGCCTTGCGCTGCTCCTTGCTCAACTCTACCGCAGCTTCGGGGAAGCGGTCGGCCTCCGGAAACAGCGCCTGTTGTGCCTGGGACACGGTCAGGTACTCGGCTGCGTACGCAGCCGGAGCGAAAATCGCCGCCGGCACCATGATCAAGGCAGGAATCGGTCGCATCGTGCGGTCTCAGAAGTTGAATCCGAACTTGAAGCGAACCTCCTGCTTGGTTTTCTCGATCAGATGCAGATCGGTGTCGGTCTGGCCCTCGTAGTCCAGCCCGCCGCCTTGCAGTTGCGGCAGCCACGTGAGCGTGGCCCACCAGCGCTTGCCACCGTAGTGCAGCGTCGGGCCTGCCTGCACGGACCAGCGCTCCTGGCCGACTTCCGTTTCGTGCTCGGTCTGGTAGAAGATCTCGGCGCCGATGAACCAGCTCGGGGCAAACCGGTAGGTCAGGCCGGCGGCGGCCGTCACCTCGATCTCCATTTCGGGATGCGTGGGCCACTCGAAGTCGGGAGGCAGCCCGTCGATGGACGCGCGCTTGGCGCTGGTGGCCTCGAGCCCAAGGTTGCCGGCGGCTACCAGCTGCCCGTCCAGGTAGTACTTCTGGGCGATAAGGATCGTCTCGAAGCTGTAGACGCTCTTGTTCTGGCCCGAGTGGACGTCCTGCCAGAAGTACGTGAGCGACGCATACTGGCTCAGCCCGATATCGTCCTTGGCCGGGCTGAGGTAGTTGTACTTCAGGGCAGCCTCTACTCCTGCGGGTTTCCACGTGTACTTCTCGTCCTTGGGGATATAGGCATCGAACATGATGTCCTGCGTGTCGATGCCCAGCCCGAAGAACGCACCCGAGACAGACAGGCGATCGGTGATTCCATAGTCCACCTCGGTCTTTGTGTCGAGGGCGTTATAGCTGCCCGTCCCCTTGTCGCCCCGCCAGGTGAACCACTGCTCGAAATCGGCCGCGCCCTTCGGCAGCGTTTCGGCTCCCTTCACGTATCCGAACAGCCCCTCGTCTCCCCAACTCCTCCCGGATACGACCAGCACGCTCGCGAGGAGGGCAGCAGTGCAGGCAGTCTTCTTGTTCATCTGAACTCTCCCGTTTGCCGGCCATATTGGAATGGGATGACCGACCGGGCGCGGTATCGCGACACGGTGCGGGCTCGCTGTGCTGCCCCCGGGCCAGCGTCAGGGACTGCATGCCGCCGTAGCTGGGATGCTATGGCGAATACAAATAGTAATAATTCGTATTCGTATATGCAAGCGGCTTCTTGGCTCGTTCCGATGGCTGGGAGCTAAGGCTCAGGAGGGACGGGATGATGCGTAAGAGGCACTACAAGCGCGCTTCGTCCGCAGCACACTTCAACGCACCCTCATTCCGTCAGCTACCAGTGGTGGGGCGCACAATAGAAGCGTCTGCTCACTTCCCGCTGAACTATGGCTTGCGCTTCTCCATGAACGC
>DAIQQA010000202.1:3498-8052 GCA_036787045.1 Burkholderiales bacterium
CTGCGGACAGATCAAGGTCCATGGCTCAGCACGACCACCCGCTTCACGCAGGACAATGCCTCCCCGGAATAATTCGATAGCCGTAGGTCTCGCGGTACACCAGGATCTCGATGCCCCCGGGTTGACTGATTCTAGGAGCCCGGTGCGACGAGCCGCGCCGGGAAGATCTCTTTGGCGTTGGGGCGGAAGAATCGCAGGCCGCGCAGGTAGATGTAACCGGGAGTCACAGACTGCTCGGCAGAGGTGGCTGTGCGCAGCGCGATTTTCCAGATCCGTGCGGAGGCTGCCTCGAAGCCGACCAGTTCGTCGGGCGCAGCGTTGACTCGTCTCACCAGTTCGAACACGGAATTGCCCGGGCCGGCGGACGAGCAGGCCGCGGTCGAGGCCTTGCAGCCTCCCACATCGGTGGTCCCGCAAACGCAGCGGCGCTCGACCTGCACCTGCCGCGCGGCGTGGTAGTAGCCGGAGTGGCCGGTGTGCGTCTTGACGTATCCCAGTTGCACCTCTTCGGGAAACTGGACCGTCACCGACACCCAGGCGCCCGGCGTCACTTTCGAGGAATGCCACCCGGTGACAGGTTGGTAGCTCTGAGCGTAGGCGCCCACCGTTTGGGTCGAGCCAACGATGTTGCCCAGCGACCCGCCGAAGGTGCCTGCCGAGGCTGCGGTCGCTCTGGGTTCCGCTGCCGGATAGATCTCCGCGATCTGCCCGGCGACTTCGCCCCACAGCCGGATGCCGCGCAGTACCACGTGTCCGGAGCTTCCAGCCCGCACCTGAACGAGGATGCTGTCACCGGTCCGGTCGAAGATCAGTGTCTGGTTGGCCGTGGGACCGAGGGTCTCCACCACCAGCACGGAATCGACCCGAATGCGCATGCCGGTCGCGACGTGGGTGCCGCGTTCGAAGCCCGAGTAGAGCTCGACGCGCGTCAGTCTGAGTTTGCCGGGAAGCGCGATGGTCAGCGATGCCCACGCATCCTGGCCGATCTCCCTGGAGTGCCACATGCTCACGCCATCGTAGGCGTCGTGGAACTCGGGAAAGGCATTGTCGTCGGCGCCGATCAGCACAGCTGGCCGGATGGCAAATCCCGGATGGGTGTCCGGCGAGATCAATTCCACGGTGCTATGCGCTTCGACCGCGGTGTTGCCGGTACCGCTGAACCCGTACACGGTGGTGTTCGGAGCATCCAGCGCCTCCTCGTAGAACAGATCGGGGAACACCCGACGATTCATCCCCAGCACCCGCAGATCCTCGGGCAGAAGCGCGCCCGGGAACGCATCGACCTTGGCGTTCCCCGGGTAAACGCAGGGCCCGGTCCAGCGGCCGGGGTTGGATGCGGTCGAGCTGGTGAAGCCGCACCCGAAGATGAAGTTCTTCTCGTTGTAGCTCATGATCGAGCTGCTACCCGCCTCGGACAGTCTCAGCAGGCAAGTCAGCGCGTTGGCGATCTCGCAGTAGTCGGCGATGTGCGGCAGGCCGAAAGCGTGTCCAAGCTCGTGGAGCAGAGTCGATTGCAGCGTGACCTGAGAGCCGGGCGCACCGGCCTTGACGACATCGCCCAGGAAGTTGAGCACCAGCCATCCGCCGCCGTTGTTGTAGCCGTGGTTGAAGCGTTGCCCCCCCGCAGGTGAGATGGGGTCGCCCATGACTGCGACGACGAACACGAAGGGACAGGTCGACTGCTTGCAGCCGACCGCGTCGAGCACCGGCCTCAAGAAGCGGTAGTTCTTTCTGGCGTAGGCGCTCGCGATCGTACTCACGCCATGGGGAGACTGCGCGATCACCGGCTGGATCAGATGATTCGTCGCGCCGACCGGCCCGGCGTGACCCGTGGCGTGGTTCCAGGAGGCCAGGCGAAAAGTGCCGCGCGAGGCCCCGGTCACGGGGTTGCGCAGCATGGCCGCGTACTTGCGTCTGGCCATGTGCAAGTGAACGCTCAGGTTCTGCCGGCCGTGCCGGAACTCCTCGAGCCGAGCGGCGTTCATGGCATTGCCGCTCAGATCCTTTCCCGGTTCGGCGGGATCCTCGACGAGGTGACTCTGATCGCTGGGGACGAGTAACACCGGCAGCACGTAGACATGCTGCGGCATGGCGAAATCGTCGCCCGGAACAGGGATCGCCAACGTAAGCGTGCCCGGCTCCGGCACAGCGGGAGGTTGCGCCGCGAAGTCGAATGCGAGAGCGCCCGAGACGGCACAAAGACCGAGCAGTGAAGCGAGCACACGTGTCATGAAGCCCTCCTCAATTGAAGCGTCGGAGAGTGCCCTCGGCTAGCGATGCGCAGGCCGATGAGCGAGCGCGGGTGGGGCGAGCGGGGCGAGCGGGGAAGCGACCGCTCACTTTCCGCTGAACTGCGGTTTGCGTTTCTCCATGAACGCGCGCCGGCCCTCGATGTAGTCGTCGCTCTTCATGCAGCGGGCAATGCGCTCGCGGGCACTGGAAACGTCCTCCGGGGGAGCGATCACGGTTTCGATAACCGCTTTGGCCGCCGCTATCGTGAGCGGCGCGTTGCCTGCAAGATCCAGCGCTACCTTGCGCACGAACTCATCCAGTTGCCCTTCCGGCAGCACGCGGTTCACCAGTCCCATGGCGAGCGCTTCTTCGGCGCTATAGCGGCGCGCCGTGAACATGATCTCGCGCGCGGCCGCATGACCGACGGTGGCGACCAGACGGCTGGTGCCGGTCACGCCGTAGGCCAGACCCAGGCGAGCAGCGGGTATGGCGAACTGGCTGGAGGGAGAGGCGTAGCGCAGGTCGCATGACAGCGCTGTGGCCAGCCCGCCGCCGATGCAGAAGCCGTGGATCAGCGCGATCACCGGTTTGGGGGAATTCTCGATCGCTCGGTGCGCGGCCTCCACGGCCTGCTCATACGCGCGCACGCCCTCTTCGCTCGAGCGGTTCTTTTCGAACTCCGAGATGTCGGCTCCGGCCGCGAACGCGACCGTGCCCTCACCGCGCACCACGATGCATCGCACGGAAAGGTCGGCATCGAAGTCGGCCATGGCCTTGGGAATCGCCCGCCACATCTCACCGCCGATCGCGTTGCGCCGCGCCGGATTGTCGAGCACCATCCAGCCGATCGGTCCGTCGCGCTCCACGCGCAGTCTGCCGTCGCTCATTGAAGCTCCTCAGATGACCCGGGCTGCGCGCAATTCGGCCACCTGCGCATCCGTGTAGCCTGCCTCGCGCAGGACTTCGTCGTTGTGCTCCCCCGCAGGCCCCATCGTGCGCTTCATCTGCGCCGGGCTGCGCGAGAGCCGCATAGCAGGACCCACCAGTTGCACCTGACCGCCTGCCGGGGTCGGCACGGGCACCGCCATCCCCAGGTGCTGGACCTGCGGATCGGCGAAGACCTGGTTCATCTTGTAGATCGGGCCGCTGGGCACGCCCGCCTGGTTGAGCAGCGCGATCAGGGCCTCGGAGGTGTAGGTGCGCGTGCGCTCGGCGATGGCCTGGCTCAGCGCTACCCGATTCTTCGAGCGGGCATCGGAGGTGGCGTAGTCGGGGTGAGTTGCCAACACGGGAACACCCAGCGTCTCGCAGAAACGCGTATAGATGGCAGTTCCTGCCGCGGCGATGTTGACGAAGCCGTCTGCAGTCGGGTAGACGCTGGTCGGCATGGAGGTCGGATGGTCGTTGCCGGCCTGGCCCGGCACCTCGCCTTCCATCAACCAGCGCGACGCCTGGAAGTCCATCATCGTCACCATCGCCGACAGCAGCGAGGTCTGCACCCACTGCCCCTTGCCGGAGCGGCTGCGCTCCTGCAGGGCGATCAGGATGCCGAGAGCGGCGAACAGCCCGGCGCTCAAGTCGGCGACCGGGATGCCGGCTCGCACCGGACCCTGGCCTGGCAAGCCGGTCACCCACATCAACCCACCCATGCCCTGTGCGACCTGATCGAAGCCGGCGCGGTCGCGATAGGGGCCGTCCTGCCCGAAGCCGGAAATGCTCGCGTAGATAAGGGCGGGATTCTCGTTCGCCAATGTCTCGTAGTCGATGCCGAGCTTGTGCTTGACGTCGGGCCGGTAGTTCTCCACCAGGATGTCGGCGGTCTTGACCAGGCGCTTGAGGACCTCCACGCCGCGCGCGTCCTTCAGGTTGAGCGTGAGCGAGCGCTTATTGCGATGCAGGTTCTGGAAGTCCGAGCCCTGGCGCGGGCCGAAGCCGTCCTCGGTGGCATCGCTCGCCGGCATCTCGACCTTGATGACGTCGGCGCCCCAGTCAGCGAACTGCTTGACGCAGGTCGGGCCTGCGCGCACGCGCGTGAGGTCGATCACGCGCAGGTGGGAGAGGGCTTCGGAGCTTGACATAACAGCTTCACTGACGATCTTGAACCACGGTGGACACGGAGGACACGGAGGAAAGCCAAAACGAATGATTGAACAGTCAACAGCGCGGAGTGCGCCGACGTGCTGGTATGGCGACGTCGCTCCAGCCCTGCCCAGGCGTACGCTTACCCAGGAACAATTCCTCCGTGTCCACCGTGTCCTCCGTGGTTCGCAGTTCGTCTCTCGATTGAGTCCAGGCGTTACCCGCGTGCGGTCCAGCGGCCGG
>DAIQQA010000203.1:0-8046 GCA_036787045.1 Burkholderiales bacterium
CCAACACAAGAGGACCGTAGACCGCTTCGCCCACTATGGCGCAGACGCCTGACTTAACCAATCCGTCGCCTGGGGAGACGTCCCCGACCACCAGCGCTCCCACCTGGCCACGGTTTCCGGTGGTCGGCATCGGCGCCTCGGCCGGGGGGTTGGAGGCCTTGAAGAAGCTCTTTGCGGCGATGCCTCCCGACAGCGGCTTGGCATTCGTGCTGGTGCCGCACCTCGATCCCGCCCACGAAAGTTTGATGGCCCCCCTGCTCGCCAGGTGCACCGCCATGCCGGTGATGGAGGCGCAGGATGGCATGCGGATCGAGGTCGACCACGTCTACGTCATCCCGCCGAACGAGTACCTCGGCGTCAGCGCCGGGGCGTTGTATTTGACGAAGCCGGGCATCCTGCACGGCGCCTACGCATCGCTGGACTTGTTTTTGCGATCGCTGGCCGAGGACCTGCAGGAGTACGCGATCTGCATCATCCTGTCTGGCACAGGCTCCAGTGGCGCGCTCGGACTCAAGGCCGTCAAGGCGAGTGACGGCGCCGCGTTCGTACAGGACCCGGCGACGGCCGAGTTTCCGCAGATGCCCGAGAGCGCCATCGCAACTGGGTTGGTGGACGAAGTTCTACCGGTGGAGCGTCTGCCCGCGGCTCTGATCGAGTACGAGCGACGCTTGCGCACCGACGAGGTACACCTGACGCGGGCTGCTGAGGAGACCTCCGACGCTTTGGACCAGATCCTGGCCCTGGTAGCTGATGAGGCTCACATCGATCTACGCGGCCACCGCAGCAAGACTCTCATGCGCCGCATCCAGCGGCGCATGGGCCTGAGCCGCATCGATCGGTTGGCCGAGTACGTGGCGTATCTGCGCGAGCATCGGGACGAGGTGGCGCGGCTTGCGAAGGATTTTCTGATCAGCGTGACGCAGTTCTTTCGCGACCCGGAGGCATTTCAGGTCCTCGAGTCGACCGTGATCCCCGAGCTGCTGGGGCGCAAGTCTGCCGATCAGCCGGTGCGGGTGTGGGTTCCCGGCTGCGCCACAGGGGAAGAGGCCTACTCGATCGCCATGCTCTTCCTGGAGCAGCTCTCGGCACTGCAGAAGGGCTGTCCCCTGAAGATCTTCGCCTCCGATATCGATCAGGGTGCGGTGGCATTTGCACGGGCAGGCATCTATCCGCCGGCCATATCGGCCGATGTCGGGCCCGCAAGGCTGGAAAGGTTTTTCACGCATGCAGGCGAGCGTTTCTACCAAGTCAATAAGGCGGTGCGGGAATCGGTGGTCTTCACCGTGCACGACCTGATCGGCAACTCCCCGTTCTCGCGGATGGACCTGATCAGCTGCCGCAATCTGCTGATCTATCTGGAGCCTGAAGTGCAGGGGAAGCTCGTGACGCTGTTTCACTTCGTCTTGAACGAGGGTGGCTATCTGCTGTTGGGCCCCTCCGAGACGGTCGGTCGCGACCTCGATCTGTTCGAGCCTGTTTCCCGGAAGTGGCGCGTCTACCGGCGGATCGGATCGGCCCGGTCCGACCGGATCATTTTCCCGATCGGCCCGGGCGCCGCGCAGCGACTCGATGTGGCGCGGCTGGATCGGCCGCAGCGCCACGCCAGAGTCGCCGAGTCGATGCAACGGGCCCTCCTAGAAGCGTACGCACCAGCGTCGGTACTGATCGACCGCAAAGGCGAGGTGCTGCACTTTTTCGGCCCTACTCTGCGCTTCCTCGACCTGCCGTCGGGCGCGCCGACCCAGGACGTGCTGGCATTGGCCCGCGAAGGCTTGCGCTCCAAGCTGCGTGTCGCTCTGCAGGAGGTTTCCCGCACCCGCGCCCCGGTGACGATCCCCGACGCGCGCATCAAGCGCAATGGCAGCGAATGCCTGATACGGGCCACAGTCCGACCGCTGACCCTCCCGCGGAACGGGGAAGAGTTGCTGTTGGTGAGTTTCGAGGATGTCGACGAGGCATCGGGGCCACCGCAGTACGGCACTCAAGCGGTGGTCGAAGAATCGCTCACGCGCCAGCTCGAATCCGAGCTCGCGACCACACGCGAGGAACTGGAGGGAACGATCGAGGAGCTGCAGTCCACTAACGAGGAGCTCCAGTCCGCAAACGAAGAACTGGAAAGCTCCAAGGAGGAACTGCAGTCGCTCAACGAGGAGCTGACCACCGCCAACACCCAGCTCCAGGAGAAAGTGGGTGAGTTGGAGCGAGTCAACGCCGACATGTCGAACCTTCTCAGCAGCTCCGATTCCCCCACGGTGTTCCTGGACACGGGCCTTCTCATTCGGTGGTTCACACCCGCCAGTACCAAGTTGTTCAGTCTCGTCCAGACCGACCTCGGGCGGCCCTTCACGGATATCGCCATGCGGGTCTCCGACCCGAACCTGATGCACGATGCTCGGCAGGTCCTGGAAACGTTTAGGCCTGTCGAGCGGGAGGTGCGCGGTGCGCAGAGTGAGTGGTGGCTGCGACGAATCCTGCCCTGTCGGACGCGGAACGATCAGGTAGAAGGTGTAGTCATCGCGTTTGCCGACGTGACGGGGATCAAACTGGCCGCCGAACGGGAGCGGCGGCTGGCAACGCTCCTGATGGATTCAAACGACGCCATCCTGGTCCACGATGTTGACGGGAAGATTTTGGCATGGAATCGAGGCGCTGAGCGGATGTACGGCTATAGCGCGGAGGAAGCGCTGCAGCTATCCGTAGCACAGCTCGTACCCGAGGCGCTGCGGGTCGAGGAGCTCGCCATGTTGGAAAGGTTGCGACAGGGCCAGCTTCTCGACTCGCGCGAGACGCAGCGTATCTGCAAAGACGGAGGCATTCGCACTGTCTGGTTGACCGCAACGGCCTTGCGGGACGAAAGCGGCAAAGTCAGTTCAGTGGCGAGCACCGAACGCGACCTTACCGCGATCAAAGCCTCGGCCCAACTCCAACATAGCGCCACCCATGATCCGCTAACAGGATTGCCCAATCGCGTCTTGATGGTGGACCTTGCGTCCCATGCGCTGGCCCAGGCGCGGCGCCAAGGTAGCCGAGTCGCCCTCCTGTTCATTGACCTCGACCGCTTCAAGACAGTCAACGATTCGCTGGGTCATCATGCGGGCGACCGGCTGCTGCAGGCTGTAGCCGGGCGGCTCAAGCAATGCATTCGCAGCGGGGACACCGTCATGCGGCAGGGCGGCGACGAGTTCATCATCATCTTGTCCGACATCGCCAGCTCGGAGGATGCGGCCAACGTCGCGGAGAAGATCCGCCATGAGATGAGCATCCCCTATGTGGTGGAGGGAATGGAGCTGATCTCCTCAGCCAGCATCGGGATCAGCCTTTATCCGGACGATGCGGGCGACGTCAACACGCTGGTCAAGAATTCCGACGCCGCCATGTATCGCGCGAAGGCACATGGGCGCAACACTTACCGGTTCTTCACCGCCGACATGAATGTTGGCGCACTGGAGCGGCTGTCGATGGAGAACAGCTTGCGCGCTGCCCTGGACCGGCGCCAGTTGCATATGGACTATCAGCCGCAGGTCGACCTTGCGACCGGCCGCATCGTCGGAGTCGAAGCCTTGATGCGTTGGGAGCACCCGGATCTGGGCACGATCTCACCAGCGAAGTTCATCCCGCTGGCGGAGGAAAGCGGGCTGATCGTCCCGTTGGGCGAATGGGGCCTCTTCCAGGCCTGCCGTCAAGCCCGGGCGTGGCAGCAAGCGGGATTGCCGCCCATCCCTGTGGCCGTCAACCTCTCCGCCATCCAGTTCCGCCAGCCCAAGCTTCCCGAGATTGTCGCCAAGGCCCTGCGGGAGACCGAGCTTGCCGCGCAGTATCTGGAGCTCGAGCTCACAGAGAGTATCCTCATGCAGCAAGCCGAGGCCGGGATGGCTTCGATGCAAAGCCTCTGGAGCTTGGGATTGCGGCTTTCCATCGACGATTTCGGGAGCGGGTATTCCAGCCTGAGCTACCTGCGGCGTTTCCCGATCCACAGGCTGAAGATCGACGTTTCGTTCATGCGCGATATCACCACCGACGCGGGCGCGGCGGCGATCACGAGTGCCATCATTGCGATGGGGAAGAGCTTGAAGCTCCGCGTTCTCGCTGAGGGCGTCGAGACTCGGGAACAACTCGCGCTGCTGCAGGCTCAGGGCTGCGATGAGATCCAAGGCTACTACTTCTGTAGGCCACTGCCTGCAGACGAACTCGCCAAACTGTTGCTGGAAGGCCGCACGTTGCGATACTGAGCGGCGCGTGCTGCGCGCGTCTGCTTCTTCCGTCACTCGAACGCGAGCGTTTCGGTCTTCAGAATCTCCCGCGCTCCCCCGCGGAAGCCGGGAAGATCCGCGCCTCTTCGTCACCGCGAAGCCGCACCCGTCGGTAGCCAGCTTGCCGCGGGTCGGTGACAACAGGAAGGCGCCGGTCGGGCCGACCAACACGGCGCCGCGGAAATCAAACGATCCGTTGCTCGACCACCACAAAGGCTGTGATCTCGGCCAGAAACGCCTTTGCATGCGCCATCGTCACCTGGCCCGCGGGCGACGAAAAGGCCGCTTCCAATGTTGCAGGGTTCTCGAACCAGAGCTCGACGATGCCATCGATCGGCAAGTCGTGGTAGTCGCAGGGCTGACCTTTGGTGCGTTCACGCGCGATGACGACGTCCTGCCTATACCCGGCCACACCAGGCCTCTGCCGCACGAGATCGCGATGCACGACCCACTCGCGGCGGAAGTCGTCTTCGGTGATGTCGGGGCGCCGCTTCAACGTGGATATGCGCTTCAACAAGGCGCCTCGCTTGGGCTCGTCGGGTATCCTCACGACGACATGCGGGCTGGCCGTGATGATGTGCAGCTCTCCGAGGAAGCGCTGCTCGTCGGCGATCAACGCCGACGCCATCTCGCTGTCCTTGAAAGCATGGTCCGCCTGCGCAACGTCATCGAACCACAACTGCGAGAACCCATCGAAGTCCCACGGCCCGCGCGCAAAGTCGATGCCGCGTTGAAGGCGTTCGGTCACGGCGTTCTGCCAGTATTCGCGCAGGTTCGGCGCACGGGCGGCCAACCGGCCGTGCTTGTCGCGCCAGTATGCTCGAAAGTCGTTTGTGGTCCAGTCGGCCTTCTTCCGGAGCAAGCCCATCCTGACGTTCATTGCTTTGTGTCCTTACGGTTGGTTTGAGCTGTCGGTTCCGATAGCGATGACTCAGGCGGCGAGGCCTGGCGCGAGGACCAGTGTCGCCTCCGTTGCCTGTAGCACTTGCTGCACCGACCATGACGATGGCACCTTCCGGGATCATCTCGACGGCCTTGTCGAGCGGGACCGGCTTCTTCATGGCTGCAGGATCGTGCCGCTCGCTTCGCCGAGCCCGATGCGAGTGAAGCCTTCTGCTTCGCAGTAGCCTCGCAGGATGAGCGTGTCGCCGTCTTCGAGGAAGGTCCGCTTCTCGCCGTTCGGCAGCGCCAGCGGCTCCTTGCCGCCCTGCGTGAGCTCGAGCAAAGAACCCGCTTGATCGGCGGAGGGGCCCGACAGTGTTCCAGAACCGAGCAGATCTCCCGGCTGGAGATTGCAGCCATTCACCGTATGGTGTGCAATCAGTTGAGCTGCGGTCCAGTAGGCGGCATCCGCCGTTCTGCCGCGCGTCAGGCGTACCGGGCCTTCGCCGAACTCGCGCATCCTGCGTGTCTGCAGCCAGACCTCGAGCACGATGTCGAGGCCGCCCCGCTCGCGGTTGCCCCGCGCATCGAGGTAGGGCAGGGGTTGGGGATCGCCGGCGGGGCGTTCGAACTTCGCACGGAAGGGCGCGAGGGCCTCCATCGTCACGATCCATGGCGAGATCGTGGTCGCGAAGTTCTTCGCGAGGAACGGTCCGAGTGGCTGGTATTCCCACGCCTGCAGGTCGCGCGCGGACCAGTCGTTGAGCAGGCAGACACCGAACAGATGGTCTTCGGCTGCCTCGATCGGGATCGGCTCGCCGAGGGCATTGCCCGCGCCCACGAAATAGCCCAGCTCCCGATGGCGGGCGAATCTGCGCATCCTCGAGGTCGAGGAAGTCAAAGCCGTGCCGTTCGTGCCATGCTCGCACCCGTTTGTCGAACGGCTCATTGGGACCATTCGGCGCGAGTACCTCGAACGGGTTCTATTCTGGAATCGAGGCGACCTTGAGAGAAAGCTCGAGCGCTTCAAGGACTACTACAACCGAGCCCGAGTGCACTCTTCACTGGGCGGCAGACCGCCGCAGATGGCGGGCGGTGGGCCATCACCACCGCAAGCGCAACTCGACTGCTTCTCGTGGATATCGTATTGTCAGGGGCTGTTTCAGTCGCCAGTGGCGGCGTGACGTGCGAATTCGCCAGGGACAGGCTGCGCTGGGCGGTGAAGCGGTTCGACGAGGCGCTCCCGCGCCTGGACGGCGAGGCGCGGGAGACGATCGCCGGCATGCGCGCGTCGCACTTGCGCAGCATCGAGAGCTGCGAATCCGTCGCCAGGACGCTGGCCGAAGACGTCAGCTGAACAATAGGCGAGGGACACTTTGGTACAGCAAACCGGCCGCGCCGCAGCCAACGATCACCGGGATCACGCCGACACGGAAGCGGAACAGCACGACCCCTGCAACGACGCCGATCAACAGCAACGGCCACTCAAATCCGCCTTTGAAGCCGGCGGGCCACAGGACATGGTATGCGAAGAACACGGCCAGGTTGACGATCACGCCGACTACGGCCGCGGTGATTGCCGTCAACGGCGCCGTGATGCGCGGCTGACGGTGGGTGGTCTCGACGATCGGCCCGCCGATAAGAATGAAGATGAACGAGGGCAGGAAAGTAAAGTAGGTCACCACCGCTGCCGCCACTGTCCCGGCCAGGAATTGGCGGTCCGGGCCGAATAGCTCGGCACTCCATCCGCCGACGAAGCCGACGAACGCGAGCACCATGATCAATGGGCCGGGTGTGGTCTCGCCCAGCGCGAGGCCGTCGATCATCTGCGCAGCCGTCAGCCATCCGTGGTGCTCGAGCGGGCGGAATTTCGTAGAGAATGAACTCCTTATATCGGAACTTGGTCTACCCTATTGGGATTTGCGAGCATCACGCATGTAACAGTGGATCGCTAAGATGAACAAGACCGAAGGCGGCGCTGCAAGGTCCGACGCGCTGGTGCTCTTCGGCGTAACCGGCGATCTCGCGCACAAGATGATCTTTCCGGCGCTCTATGCGATGGCGAAGCGGGGCGGTCTCAACGTTCCGGTGGTTGGTGTTGCCTACTCGACGTGGACCCTGGCGCAGTTGCGCAAGCGGGCAACGGACAGCATAAAGCAGTCCGGCAGGATCGATGACCAGCGTGCCCTCCGGCATCTGCTCTCCCTGCTCCGCTATGTCGACGGCGACTACAACGACCCAGGCACATTCAAAGCGCTCAAGGAGGCGCTGGACAATGCCCGGCGCCCGGCGCACTACCTTGCCATCCCGCCCGCGCTCTTCGCGACGGTCATCAATGGGCTCGGCGCCGCCGGCCTGGCCGACGGAGCACGCGTGATCGTCGAAAAGCCGTTCGGCCGCGACCTCGCCTCGGCGCGCAGCTTGAACCGGGTCGCGCGATCGGTGTTTCCCGAAGACTCGATCTTCCGTATCGATCACTTCCTCGCGAAGGAGGCGATCATGAACATCCTGTATTTCCGCTTCGCCAATTCGTTCCTCGAGCCGATCTGGAACCGCAACTACGTGGCCAGCGTTCAGATAACCCTCTCCGAGGATTTTGGGGTCGAGGGCCGCGGCGCGTTCTATGAAACCGCCGGCTGTCTGCGCGACGTCGTCCAGAACCATCTGTTCCAGATCGTCGCGCTGCTCGCCATGGAGCCGCCGACCTACCGGGGATTCGGCGCCGTGCACGGCGAAACCGCCGATGTGTTCCAGGCAATGCGCCCGCTGAAGCCTGGCGACCTGGTGCGCGGCCAGTACGCCGGCTACCGCAAGGAGCCGGGCGTCTCGAAGCAATCCGACGTCGAGACGTTCTGCGCCCTGCGGCTTTTCATCGACTCGTGGCGCTGGGAAGGCGTGCCGTGGTACCTGCGCT
>DAIQQA010000068.1:0-24279 GCA_036787045.1 Burkholderiales bacterium
GAGGACGCGGCAGTGCACGCCTTCCTGTACGCAGCCGCCGGCACAGCCCGGGCTTTGCTGGAAACCGGCCTCGAACGGGTGATTGCGCTCGAAGGCGTCGTGCGCGACTAGCGCCGCGCGAGGGTCGGCAGCGCGTCCGTCCGGTCAAGTGCAAACCACGCATGAACCGCAGACGACGCAGAGGGACGCAGAGGAAAAGAAACATCAGCTCAATCCTCTTCCTTGCTTTTCTCCGCGCTCTCTGCGTCCCTGCGATTCAATGCGTCTCAGGGTAGTCCAGAGCGTACCAGCAGCGCCTCCACCTCGGCGCGGGTTGGCGCGCCAGAACGTCCGCCGGGCCGCGTGCACTTGATCGCCGCGGCGGCGCAGCCGAAGCGCATGGCATCGCGCACCGGGCTACCGCCGGCGATCGCCAGCGCGTAAGCGCCGTGGAACACGTCACCAGCCGCCAGGGTATCGACTGCTCGGACCGCAAAGCCAGGTTCACGCCGGACCTGTGCGGGCGCACCGGCCTCCACCCACATCACACCGGCTGCGCCCTGCGTAACCGCAGCAACCTGCGCCCCGAGCGCAAGCGCCCTGCGCAGGCCGCCCTCTGCATCGCCGGGCGCGAACACCGCCAACCCGCGTTCCGAGAACACTGCGTGGTCGGCACAGCCGACCAGCGCCTCGAGGATCTCGGCTGTGGCCTCCTCCGCATCAAGGATGGCCGGCACGCCCGCATCTCGCGCAGCGCGCAGCGCCGTCGCCGTCCCCTCCTGCCAGCGCACGTCGGCCAACAGCGCGCCCGCCGAGCGAACCTGGCCGAGAGGGAGCCACTCGGAAGGCGCCTGTAGCGCGGTGCCACGATACCCGATCACCAGCCGCTCGCCTCGACGGTCGACGATCACCGCAGAGGTGGACGAGGTGCGCCCCGGAAACCGGCGCAGCGCCTCGACATCGACTCCCTCGGCCAGGAGCTGCGCGCGGATGATGTCCGCGATGCCGTCTTCGCCCAGCGGGCTCCACAAGACCGCGTCGCCACCCAGGCGGGCGACGGCGACCGCGGCGTTGGCCGCCATTCCGCCGCCGGACTCGTCATAGCGGCTGGCCGGAATCTTCGCGCTGACGCTGGGCCATGCTCCAGAGCAACAGTGCGCCAAACAAACCGATCGCGCACAGGTCGATGCATCGGTCCCGGACAGTGTAGCGGGACAGGGCGGCAGCAGTCTTCGGCGTGCGCTTCATCGCTCGGAATGCGTCAGGGGTGCGCGCCAGCGGCAAGCGAGTTGCGCGCCAGCTTGCCATGCCGGTGCTCCCGGCCCGCCTCGGACCTTCCCGGGCAAGCGTCACAGCGAGCTTGATCTGGGTCAACACTGGCCGGTGGGGGCCCCGCTATGTTTTGCGTGCACGAGACGCTCAACCCCAGGCAGAACAGCGAGGTTTATCATGACGACGACCCAGGTCGACCCCATTTGCTCAGAACAGACGCTGCCGGGCCGCGTGTCGCGCAGGCGCGGCGGTCGGGCTGTGGCGATCTATCTGTGCGCGGCGAGCCTATTGGCCGGGATGGCGGCAGCAGCCGCTGCGCAGGGAGACGCCGCCGCCGGCCGCAGGCTTTATCAGAACAAGTGCCTGAGCTGTCACGGCAACGCAAAGACCAAGGGCACCCTGGGGCCAAGCCTTGTAGGCATCATGGGCCGCAAGGCATCCGAAACCGGGCAGGGCGCAGTCTCCCGGGGCATGAGCGAGGCCGACTTCACCTGGGACGAGAAGACCCTGAACGAATTCCTCGCCGCGCCCTCCGAGAAGGTGCACGGCACCATCATGCCCATCGGCGTAGCGCGGCCGGAGGATCGCAACGACCTGATCGCCTACATCAAGTCGATGCGCTGAGATCCCTGCCTATGCATGGGAGTACATTGCCTTGCCGGGGATATCCAGCTCGGCCTTGAGAATCGTCGCGCTGTGCGATTCGGTGATGTAGAGCGTGTTTCGGTCCGGCCAGCCGAACGCAACGTTGGTCGTGAACGCATCGGCGCACGACCGGACGCGGCAGACCGGCTCGCCGAGCGGATCGAACACCCACACCGCTCCCATCCCAACGTGCGCGACCAGTAGCCGTCCTTCCTCGTCCAGCGCCAGGCCATCGGGCCCGCCGCCACCGGACAGCTGCACATAGACCCCCACCTTGGCGATGTCGCCGTTGCGCAGGAACGGCACGCGCCACACGCAGTTGCCGCGCGTGACTGCGACGAACAATGCGCTCTCGTCCCGGTTCATCACCAGGCCATTGGGGCTGGGGATGTTGTCGAGCAGGCACGTCACCTTACCGTCCGGCCGCATCCGGAACAGCCGCCCGGTTGGATCGTGCAGGCCGGTGAGGCCCTGATCGGTGAAGTAGAGGTCGCCGTTGGCGGCGAAGAACAGATCGTTGACGCCCTTGAACCGTTCGGCGTTCGCACGCACCAGATAGGGCCGGACTTTTCCGGTCACCGGATCGAGCAGCATGATCCCGTTCTTGTAGTCGGCAAGGAAGATGCGGCCGTCGGCGTGGACCTTGAGCCCGTTCGGCCAGCCGTCGTACGCGGCGACCAGCTTGAAGACACCTTCCTGGGTGACCTTGAAGACGCGCCCGTTGGGAACGTCGACGCACCAGAGATTGCCCTCGCGATCGAACGAGGGCCCTTCCAACAGAGAGCGGTGCGGGGAGCCGAGCGGCTGCGTGGCCACCCACTCGTTGGCCTCGTCGGAGGTCTTGAACTCTTCGGGCAGACGGGCAAAGACGCTCGTCTCCACGATTCTGGGTGCAGCGAATAGCATCTACGCCCTCTCCCGCCCCGGAGGCAGTACGGTGAACGGCCGGCTTGCGAAGATAGCATTATGCCCGGCCGGTCGCTCGCCGCTCCTGCCATGTCGCGGGCTTGCGATGGAGTGTTTTAAGCCGCCGCCGCGTTGGGCTATGCTCACGCCCCGACCTGGAGCAGGACGAGGCTCGTCTTCAAGATTCTGTCTTTGGCGAACCTAGTCAATCACTCTCCGGCCTTCTTCTCGCGAGCAGCAATGAACTTCTGCACAAGGTCCTTGTGCTCCTGGGTGGCGGTGATCACCGCATAGTGCGACGAGATGAGATCCAGATTGGTGCGCAGGTCGTTGCGCATGCCCTGGTAGATCGCCCGCTTGGTCATTCGCAGCGTCAGCAGCGGTGCCTGAGTCATGCGACGGGCGATCTCGTCCACCTCCTGCATCAGCGTGGCGTCCGGGAACACCTTGTTGACGATTCCTATGCGCAGCGCCTCCTCGGAGTCGACGAACTCGCCGGTGAAGAACAGCTCCAGCGCCTTCGACACGCCCACCAGGCGCGGCAGGAAGTGCGCACCGCCCGCGCCCGGCACCAGCCCGACCTTAACGTAGGTCTCAGCGAAGCGCGCGCTCTGCGCCGCATAGCGGATGTCGCACATCAGGGCCATATCCATGCCCGCGCCGGTTGCGACACCGTTGACGGCCGCGATCACGGGCTTGTCCAGATCCTCCAACACGAGCGGGATGCGCTCGATGCGCTGGAACAGCTCCCTCTTGCGCTGCTCCGGTGTATGGTCGAGACGCTCGCCCATGTCCACGATGTCCCCGCCGCTGCAGAAGGCGTTGCCGGTACCGGTAACGATCACGACCTTCACGTCGTCGTCGGTGCGGCAACGCTCCAGCGCCGCGGTCCAGGCGTCGATCATTTCGAACGTGAAGGCGTTCATCCGCTCGGGCCGGTCGAGCACGATGCGGGCGATGCCTTCGGCGACGGAGAATTTGAGGTTTTCTGTCATGCTGGTCTAGCCCTGTTGAATCACGGAGTCGGGGTCGTAAGCCGCGCGATCTCAGCCTCGGAGAAACCGACCTCCGCCAGCACCTGCCCGGTGTGCTCGCCCAGCCGCGGCGCGTGCCGGCGGATGCGGAACGGCACGGCGCTGAACGAGACCGGCTGCCGCACCACCCGATACAGGCCCTCGGTCGGGTGCTCGGCGGTCTCGAACAGCCCTACCTGCTTCAAGTGCGGGTCCCCGGGGAGATCGGCAAGCGCCAGCACCGGCATGCAGGGGATGCTGACTCGATCGCAGAAGGCCACCCATTCGGCGGTAGTGCGCTTCGCCGCCTCTTCTTCCACCATCTCGTAGAGGACGCGGATGTACTTCACGCGCTCTGGCAGTCGCGTGAAGCGCGGATCGTCCTGGAACTCGGTGCGGCCGGTGAACTGGTAGAAATCCTGCCAGTTGCGGTCGGAGTACGGCAGGATGCAGGCGTAGCCGTCCCGGGTGCGGTAGGGCTTGCGTGAGCGGTCCATCAGGCGCGGGAAGCCGGGCTTTCCCAGCGGCGGCTCGAAGCCGAACCCGCCCATGTGCTCCACGAAGTTGAAGTCGACCGTGGTCTCCAGCATCGGCACCTCGATCGCCTGCCCGCCGCCGCCGCGCTCGCGATGCAGCAGCGCGGCAAGGATCGAGTACGCGATGGCCTGGCCGGTCAGCTTGTCGCAGATCACAGTCGGTACGTAGGCGGGCGCGCCGTGCAGTTGCTCGTACAGCGCCGCCACTCCGGAGCCGGCCTGGATCAGGTCGTCGTAGGCGGCCTTGTCGCTGTACGGCCCCTTGGCGCTGAACCCGTACGCGCCGCAGTAGACGATCCGAGGCTGAATCGCGCGCACCTGTTCGTAGGCGTAGCCCAGCCGCTCGATAGCCTTGGGGCGCAGGCTATGCACGAACACGTCGGCGGTCTCGATCAGCCGGTTCAACGCTGCGCGGCATTCCGGGCGCTTGAGGTCGAGCACGATGCTGCGCTTGTTGCGTTGCAGGTTCAGCGTGTTGCCCGACATGCCGTGGCTGCGTTGCGGCTGGTAGTGGCGGACCGAGTCCCCCTCGGGGCTCTCCACCTTGATGACGTCGGCGCCCATGTCCGCCAGGATGCGCGTGGCGAACGGGCCCATGATCACGCTGGTGAGGTCGAGGATGCGGATGCCGGTGAGCGGCCCGTCGGCGAGGTTGCCACTCATGACTCACTCGTCGGTCAGCATCGGCCACAGCGCATCGCCGCCGCGCTCGCACACCAGCCGCCCGATGCGTTCCTGCCAGAACGACTCGTTGCCGAACTCGTCGCGCCAGGACCACAGGCGGCGGGTGGCGAAGTGCAGCGGATGCTCCTGCGTGAAACCCATGGCCCCGTGCACCTGGTGGCAGATCTCGGCGACCTTGCTGGCCGCTTCGCCGGCACGCGCCTTCGCCACGGCGACCGCAAACCCGAATGCATCGCTGCCGTAGGCTTCCGCGGCGAGATCCGCGGCCGCCGTGGCAGCCGCGTACTGACCGGCGGCCTCGGCGAGCATCATCTGCACGGCCTGAAACTTGCCGATGGCGCGCCCGAACTGCTTGCGCTCCATCGCGTAGCGCAGCGCGTGATCGAGACACCGCTCCATCGCACCGGCCATCTGCTGCGCCCGGATCAGTGCGCCGAAGGGCACCAGCCCGGCGAGACAGCTGGGCGGAGCCGGGCGCACCGCGTGCGCGGGCAGCGTTACGCCATCCACGGTCAGCGTGTCGCGCGGCTCATTGGCCAGGTTGCGATACGGCGCCGCCCGCCCGCTGCCCTGCGGCAGCAGCGCAAGATATCCCGACTCGTCCGCAGCACGTGCGAAGACCAGCGCGTGCCCGGCCCGCGCCCCCCAGGGCACGCGGTCCACGCTGCCATGCAGGATATAGCCATCGCCGCTGCGTCCGATCCGCATCGTGTCGGATGGCGACGTCGGCGCCATGGTCAGCGTGCCGGCCACCGCTGTGCCGGCGGCCTGCGACCACAGCGCGGCGCCCATCATCGTCTCCGCCAGCGGCACGGGCAACGCGTGATAGCCGGCGCGGCGCATCAGCAAGAACGCTGCAGCGGGCGCCAGACCCACGCCGCCTTGCGCCTCGGGGACCAGCGCGAGCGGCAGGCCCGCCTGCTCCACCGCGTCCCAGATCGCGGCCGGCCACTCTCCACGGTCCGCCGCCGCCAGCCGCTCGGCCGTCACCACGCCCGCGAACAGGCGATCGGCCTGATCCAGCACGATGCTGGACAGGTCGTCTGCTTCGGTCAGTCGTTCCATCACCGCAACCCCAGCCCCCGCGCGATAATCCCGCGCAGGATCTCGCGCGTGCCGCCGCGCAGCGTAAAGGCGGGTGCGTGCAGCACCACGTACCCCAGCGTCTCCGCGAACACGTCGTCGTGCGCATCGAGGCTCGGCTCGGCCGCCACCAGGCGGCGCGCTATCTCCGGGATCTCGCGCTCGAACGCGGTGCCTACGTCCTTCACTAAGGCCGCTTCGATGTTCGGGCTCTTGCCCTGGTCCAGCAGCCCTGCTATCGAACCCGACATGCGCCGCAACGCGACCAGGTGCGCGACCAGGCGGCCGATCTCCGCGGCCTGCCAGCGATCCGGCGCCCCGCCGACGCAGTTGATCGTTTCCACCAGCAGGCGATAGTCGGAGAGGAAGCGGTCGGGAGACGAGCGCTCGAAGGCCAGCTCCTGGGTCACCAGCGACCAGCCCTGCCCCTCGGCGCCGACCATCATGTCATCGGGCACGAAGTAGTCGGCGAAGTGAACCTCGTTGAACTCGTGGCCGCCCGCGAGGTTGTGGATCGGGCGCACAGTCACGCCCGGTTGCGCCATGTCGACGATGAGCTGGGTGAGCCCGCCGTGACGGTCCTCGCCCGCCTCACCAGTGCGCACCAGCGCGATCAAGTAGTGCACACGGTGCGCGTTGGAAGTCCAGATCTTGGAGCCGTTGATGACCCAGCCCCCCTGCGCCTTGACCGCGCGCGTGCGCACGGCGGCCAGGTCGGAACCGGAGTCCGGCTCGCTCATGCCGATGCCGAAGTAGCACTCGCCCCGGCAGATGCGCGGCAGCAGCTCGCGCCTGGCGCGCTCGGTGCCGTTGCGCAGGATTTGCGGGCCGGACTGGCGGTCGGCCACCCAGTGCGCGAAACAGGGCGCGCCCGCTGCCAGCATCTCCTCGGTGATGACGAAGCGGACCAAGGTGGACAGGCCCTGCCCGCCGTACTCCTTCGGCCAGGTGACGCCGATGAAGCCCGCCGCGCCGGCGCGGCGGCTGAAGTCCCCGTCGAACGTGCTCCAGGACGAGCGATGAGGAACGAAGCGTCCGGACGCGCGCTCAGCAGCGAGAAACTCGCGCACCCGCCGCCTGAACTGCTGCGCCTGCGGCGGTAACCGCGGCGCATCGAACTGGAAAGCTTGCATGGCTGTGGCCGTCCTCCCCCGGCGATCGGCGATCGACACACGCCGTCTGGGCGACGTACTGTGGAGCACCGTGCGTCGACACTATAGCAGCACGGAGAGAGGCCTCAGGCGCAGTCGAGCATCCGCCACGAGCGCGCGATGGTTGCCGTGATGGCCAGCGAGATGGTCGCAACGCCGTAGCACAACACAGCCACTGACCATCGTTTCTCCCGCTAGGGGCTGCAGTGCCGCAGGGGGGACGAGCCGCGACCCGGTAGGGACTCACCAGTTCGATCAGTAGCCTCGGCGGAAGCTGTTGCGGGACCCGGGATACGCGGGGCACAAGCTACTTCTCCGGCTTCCAGCTCTCCACCCGCTTCTTGGCCTCCGCGATCTGCTCCGGCGTCATGCTCCGCTCCAGCTTGCGGATGTCCCTCCGCGTGTAGGCAGCATCGCGCTCGTTGGGTGCACCAGCCGCGGACAGGCTCAGCCACATGTGCGCCGCAACCGGGTCCTTCTGCACGCCTTTCCCAGTCTCGGCCATCTTCCCGATGTGGTAAGCCGACAGCGAATCGCCACGCGCGGCGCCTTTCTCGAACCACTTCGCGGCCTCAGCGTGATCGACCGGCACGCCGTAACCCCGGTCGTAGAGGATACCCAGGTAGTACATCGCGACGGCGTCGCCCTGGGCTGCGAGCTCCTTGAACTGGGTCATCGCCCCCGTGTAGTCGCCGGTGCGATAGGTCTCGATTGCCTCCTGTGTCCCGGCCCATGAGAGCAGCGGCGCGAGCAGCAGCACTGCCAGAATCCATTTCCTCATCAGCTGTCTTTCCCTTGTCGATCAAGTACGGTAGGCGATGCCCCTGCGATCGAGCAGCCGCAGCAACGCCGGCCACTCCTTTCCCAGCTCCGATCCGCCCGGCCGCTGGAACTGCTCGAAGCCCTTCTGCGCGGTCGCCTCCGAGATCAGCTGCGCCTCGACCCGCCCCCCAGCCAGTGCGTCGACCTGGATCTGACACGCGCAGTCCAGGTAGTACATCAGCTCGAAGGCCTCGGCGACCGTATGTCCGAGTGTGAGCAGCCCGTGGTTGCGCAGGACCATGACGAGCGAGCTCGGCCCCAGATCGCGCGCGAGCCGCGTGCGCTCGTCGAGATCGAGCGCGATACCCTCGTAGTCGTGATAGGTCAGCATGCCGTATACGCGCAGGGCGTGCTGGCTCAAGGGCAGCAGGCCGCACTTCTGGGCCGACACAGCAACCCCTGGCCGCGTGTGGGTGTGGATCACGCAGTTGATCTCGGGGCGCGCCTCGTGGACGCAGCCGTGGATCACGAAGCCGGCACGGTTCACGCCCAGCCCGGTCGGGTCGTCCACCACATCGCCGTCCTTGTCGATCTTCACCAGCGTGGAAGCCGTGATCTCGTCGAACATCAGGCCGTAGGGGTTGATCAACAGGTGGTTCGACCCGGGCACCCGCGCCGAGAAGTGGGTGTAGATCAGGTCGGTCCAGCGGTACAGCGCCGCCAGCTGGTAGGCTGCCGCCAGGTCGCAGCGCAGTTCCCACTCTTCGCGGCTGACGCGCCCGCGCACCGATGGCGCGTCCACTGTCTTCAACTTAACTGCGCTTTCGCTCATGTCTGGATCCTTCGCACCAAATTCCCATTACATGATACCCCTGGACGCGGCAGGTCGGCTGGCAGGTCGTCGCCTCGCCTCGGGGCCGACGGCCTCGGAGCGCGCTCCCGGCTCCGTGTTCAGCGTCCCGAAGCATCGCTGCCGCGGTTGCATAACGCAAACGGGGCGTGCGCGCGCATGCCCCGTTTTTGCCGCAACCCCGGCCCCTGCCTGCTACTCGTCTTGCAGGCTCTCCTGGACAGCCTCGTGCTCGATGACCTGCTCCATGAGTTGCTCGAGGGCGTCGATGCGCTGCTCCGTTTTCTTGTGCATCTTCTTCATCATCATGCCGCCCTTGCCCATCATTCCGCCCTGCTTGCCTTCTGCGTCTCCACCCGAGTGATCGTGCTCGCCACCCGTCGCGCTCATCGCACGCAAGGCCTTGATCTGCTCCTGCATGGCAAGCATGTGCACACCGAGCAAACGCTTCTTCTCGACCGGGTCGGTGGCCTCCTGGATCTTCGCCATGAGCTCGCGCATGGTCTGCATGTTCTTCTGCAGATGGGTCTGGGACGTGACCTCGTGCTCCTTCGGCGGCTGAGCGTCTCCGCCGGCCGCCGCGGCCGGCGGGTGATGGCCGGCATGCTCGTCGGCATCCTCCGCACCCAGAGCAGGTGAACCGGCCAGCGCGAGGCCGGCAGCAAGCAGGAAGGCGATATGCGTCATGGTCGAGGTCTCCTTCTGAGATCCGGTCGTTTGCCGGGAGCGGATCAGCAAACGCCCGCACCCTATCCGTGCAACGGGCGCCACCTGCCCGCGCCGCATCAGATCTTGATTTCGCTGATCTGCACGACCGGCTGGACGTTCGTGTAGTTCGGGATGTCTCCCATGATCGCCTTCGCATGCGGCCCGAAGGCGGCCTGGAATGCCTCCATGGAATCGAAGTGCAGATGGCCCATTGCCGCATAGGCCGGGCTCGAGCCCGGAGCACCGCCGGCGAGCCCATGGTCCACGCTCATCCCCTTCAGCGCGGCGCCCATCTTTTGCTTCACCATGGGCATGTGCCGGTTGCAGTAGTAGTCGATGTCGAACGTGCTGTCTGCAGTCCTGGGGTAAAGCACGCTCACCTTGATCATTTCCCCTCCCTGGGTCTGGTAGCTGGCGATCGGTACGCAAGCGTACACCAATCGCGTTGCGCTCGTGCACGGCACATCCAGCGCCTCGATCCGAGTCGATGCATGCGGCCGCTCCCGGTACACAGCGCGCAGCCGGCCTCCCTGCTCGGGCGCGGCGACCGGAGTAACATGCACGGGCAGTCCACCGGACTGAATCGAACCAAGGGAGGAGTGGTGAAACCCAACAACATCCGCGACATCTGGCAGCGCAAAGGCTTCGTCGTCAACGGCTGGCTGAGCATCCCCAGCAGCTTTTCCGCCGAGGTCATGGCGCATCTGGGCTGGGACTCTCTGTGCGTGGACCTGCAGCACGGCGTCATCGATTACCAGATGGCAGTGGGCATGCTGCAGGGCATCTGCACGACCGACGTCACGCCCATCGCGCGCGTGCCGTGGAACGACCCGGCGATCATCATGAAGCTGCTCGATGCCGGCGCCTACGGGATCGTGTGCCCCATGGTCAACACGCGCGCGGAAGCCGAGCGCTTCGTCGGCGCCTGCCGCTACGCTCCGGTCGGCTACCGCAGCTCCGGTCCGATCCGGGCGGCCTTGTGGGCCGGCGACGATTACCACGAAAAAGCCAACGACACCATCCTCACCTTCGCCATGATCGAGACCGTGGAAGCCGTGCGCAATCTCGACGAGATCCTGTCCACGCCGGGGCTGGACGCCGTATACATCGGCCCGTCGGACCTCTCGCTCACGCTCGGCGGCAGGCCCGGGCTCGATCACACCGACGCGAAGGTCGTCGACGCACTGAACACGATCCTCGCGGGCTGCAAGCGGCACGGCGTGCATGCGGGACTGCACACCGGCAGCCCGGCTTACGCAAAGGAGATGATCGCCAAGGGCTTCGACTTCGTCACGCTGCTCAACGACAGCCGCATCCTCACCGCGGCGGGACGCAAGATCGTGGAGGAGACCAAGAGCCTGGCGGCCACGGCACGCGCAGGTGGGGTGTACTGAGCGCAGCGCGCAACAAAACCCCTCACCGTCCAACCGGGTTGCGCCGCTCCAGGGCGCTCAGGCGGGTTGGGTGCCCTTCAGCTCCACCAGGTTGTCCTCGGGATCGTAGACGTAGATCGACACGCCCTCGCCCTGCGCGCCGAAGCGCGGCCGGATCTCGCCGACGCGCGCCCCTTGCCCCTGCAGGTGCGTGACGATCGCGTCGACGTCGAAGGGCTGCACGCGCAAGCAGACGTGATCCATGTTGCGGCCCTCCCTCCCGGGCGCTGCGCCGCCCTTCTGGCCGAGCATGCCGTCTACCGGCACCAGGTCGATCATCGCACTGCCTGCCCGCAGGTGCACGAGCCCCAGGTCGGGGCGCCGCCACTCCACACTGCAGCCGAGGATGCGGCAGTAGAAGTCGATCATGCGCTCGAGATCGCTCACCCGCAGGACGACATGGTCGATGTCGATGATCCGGAACATCTGGCCTCCGTTGCTACAGTAGAATCGGAGCTCTGAGGCGTGAGTCTACGCCGGAACTGCGGGCAGCCCGAGGCTGCTCTCGACGGGCCGGGTGGCACGATCCTCCAGGCAAGCCGGCCGCGCTGCCGCCGTAAACCGCAGCCACGTTCCAGACCGGAGACGAGTATGACAAAACGCACGATCCCGCCCTTTCGCGCCGACCACGTCGGCAGCTTCCTGCGCCCCGCGGAGCTGCTCGCGGCCCGCGAGCGCTGCCAGAAGGCAGAGATCAGCAAGGCTGACCTGCGCGCCGTCGAGGACGCCGCGATCCGCGACATCGTGCGCTTCCAGGAGGAGCTCGGGCTGCAGGGGATCACCGACGGGGAGTTCCGCCGCACCTACTTCCACGTCGACTTCCTCGAGCAGCTCGCCGGAGTAGAGACCAAAGGCGGGATCCAGGTGAGCTTCCGCAGCGAGGCCGGGACCGTCGACTTCTCCCCTCCGGTCATGCAGGTCACCGGCCCGGTCCGCCACGTGAAGCCCATCCAGCTGGCGGATTTCGAGTTCCTGAAGTCGGTGACCAAGCGCACGCCCAAGGTGACAATCCCTTCGCCCACCATGCTGCACTTTCGCGGCGGCCGGGGCGCCATCAGCAAGGAAGCCTATCCCGACCTCGACGCGTTCTATGCCGACGTTGCGGCAGCCTACCGCGCGGAGCTCAAGAGCCTCGCGGATGCCGGTTGCCGCTACGTACAGCTCGATGACACCAACCTCGCCTACCTGTGCGACGAGAAGATGCGCGAGGGCGCGCGCAAGCGCGGCGACGATCCCAACGAGCTTCCCCGCCGCTACGCCGCGCTGATCAACGCCGCCATCGCCGACCGACCGGCCGGCATGGTCGCCTGCGTCCACCTGTGCCGCGGCAACTTCAAGAGCGCCTGGGCGGCCGAGGGCGGCTACGAGCCGGTGGCCGAGGTGCTGTTCAATGAGCTCGAGGTGGACGGGTATTTCCTCGAGTACGACGACGCCCGCTCCGGGGATTTCGCCCCGCTGCGCTTCGTGCCGAAGGACAAGATCGTCGTGCTCGGACTGGTCACCACCAAGCTCGATCGCCTGGAGGGCAAGGACGACATGAAGCGCCGGATCGAGGAAGCAGCCCGCTACGTGCCGCTCGAGCAGCTCTGCCTCTCGCCCCAGTGCGGGTTTTCCAGCACCGTGCACGGCAACGTGATCGCCCGCGACGCCCAAGCTGCGAAGCTCAGGCTGGTGGTCGAGATCGCTCGGGAGGTGTGGGGTTGAGGCTACCCCGTTGCGTCTGCCTCTCACCACGAAGCCTGCCCCGGACTTCGATCCGGGGGCACGAAGACACGAAGAAACGCAGCACGTTCAAGTTTTTTCCCTCCGCGTCCTCTGCGTCTCTGCGGTTCAGCGGTAGTGGGGTCATCTCGGCTGCAGCTTCCAATCGCCGTTGACCACCTTCAAGATCACCCCGGTGTCCGGCTGGAAGCCGAAGTGATCGCGCGGCGTGTATTGCAGGACGCCCTGCGACAGCGCGAGCGGACCACTGTGCTCGAGCGCATCCTTCAGCGCAGCGCGGAACTCCTTCGTGCCCGGACGCGCCTTCTTCAGTGCCTCGGGCACCACCTTCTGCAGTACCAGCAGCACATCATAGGTGTGCGCCGCGAACTGGTTGCGTGACCCCGGCCCGTAGAGCTTTTCGTACTGCTCCAGATAGGCGATCGCCGCTGGCTTGGACGGATGATCGTCGGGTAACTGGTCGCCGACTATAGCCGGTCCGGATACGACGAACGCTCCGTCCACGTCCTTGCCGCCTACCCGCATCAGGTCGCGCGATGCGGCGCTGTGGGTCTGGTAGATCGTCCCCTTGTAACCGCGCTCGACCAGCGCCTTGTGCGGCATCGCCGCACCACTGCCGGATGCCACGACCAGGACCGCATCCGGCCGGGCGAGCACCAGCTTCAACGCCTGGGCGTTGGCGCTGGTGTCGGTGCGCGCGAAGCGTTCCACGCCGACCATCTTGATGCCGTTCTCCCCAGCTACGCGCGTGATGTCCTTCAGCCAGCTCTCGCCGTACGCATCGGAGTAGCCGAGGAAGCCGAGCGTCTTCACCCCCTGCTTGCGCATGTGCTCGCCCAGCGCCAGAGCCATGATCCCCGTCGAGTGAGGAATCCGGAACGACCAGGCATCCTTCCCTTCCGGCAGCTCGATGGGGGCCACCGCGATTTGGACCGTCCGCGCCTCCGCCGCCACGCTCACCATCGCCAGCGCGCAGGGGGTCAGGGCGGAACCGACGATGAGATCCACCCGGTCATCGGTGACGAAGCGGTGGGCGTTCTTGTTCGCCGCCGTGGGATCGCTGCCGTCGTCGAGGATGATCAGGTTGAGCTTCTCGCCAGCGATCTCCTTCGGCCACAGGGCAAAGCCGTTCTTCACCGGGATGCCGAGGCCCGAGCCGGCCCCGGTGAGCGGCAGGCTCACGCCAATGGTCAGGTCCGCGCGGGCGGTGCCGAGGACGAACGCCAGGGCGGCGGCGAGTGTGATCGGCTTGGCGCACCTTCGGAGGGTGCTGCACCTGCGGATATCCGGGAACAAGATCTGAACCACGGAGGACACGGTGGACACGGAGGAAAGCCAAGTGTTCGAGAGTCGGCTCCCAAGGCTATGTGATGCCGCCATTCGTCCGCGCGCTCGGAGGCCGGCTCGGATTCCGCAACACGTGCCCGGGATGAGATGGCACTTCACGACCTCGACTTGCCGTTCCTCCGTGTTCACCGTGTCCTCCTTGGGTAAAGCTCTGGATTTCAGCACGTCGGCACCGTCGCCGTACAGCGCCTCGACGGCAGCACTGCGGTGGGCCAGGACGACGCGCTGGTTGATCGAGCCTTTGTCGGTGACCTCGCCCAAGTCGATGGATGGCAGGTCGGCGAGGACTAGCGCGCGCGTCACGCGGGTGCTGGCGCCGGTCGCCTGGGTGCGCAGACGCTCCAGCATGCCAGCGAAGAACGCGCGGACCGGCCGGCTGTTGACGACCGCGTGCGAATCGGCCTCCTTGCCCAGGCCTGCGAGGGAACGGCAGGAATCCAGCCGGGGGAAGATCAGCAAGCCCACCTCGTCGCGGTCGTGCCCGGTAACCACAACGTCGTGCACATGCGGCGCGCCCTCCACCAGCGCCGCCGTCCGAAGCGGCCCGACGCTCACCCAGGTGCCGGTGCTCAGCTTGAAGTCCTCGGCAACGCGTCCGTCGAAAACGAAGCCCCGGCTCGGATCGTCGCGATCGAGGAAGCGCACGGCATCGCCGCTGCGGAAGAAGCCCTCCTCGTCGAAGGCGCCGGCAGTCAGATCCGGCGCGCGCCAGTAGCCCGGAGTGACGCCCGGTCCTTGGTAGCGTAACTCGAGCTTGTCCTCCGCGGGGACCAGCTTCATGGTCACGCCGGGCGCCGGATTACCGATGGCGCCGGCCACCTCGCCGATCCGCACCGTGCCAATGGCGAACGGCGCTGTCTCGGTCATGCCCAGCCCCGTATAGATTCCCACCCGCTCCCCGCAGTGCTGTTCCGCGATGGCGTACAGCCGGTCGGCCACCGGTTTGGGCAACCCGGCTCCTGCGTAGAACATGAGGCGCAGGCGCCGGAAAAAAGTCTCGCGCAGCTGCGCGTCGCTCTGCAGGGCATGCACCAACTCTTCGAACCCCTTGGGAACATTGAAGTAGACGTTGGTGGCGATCTCGCGCAGGTTGCGCAGCGTCTCCTGCATCAGCGGCTGCATCGGCTTGCCATCGTCGATGTACAGCGTGCCGCCGTTGTACAGCGCGATGCCGTAGTTGTGGTTGCCGCCGAAGGTGTGGTTCCAGGGCAGCCAGTCCACCAGCACGGGCGGCTCCTCGGCCATGAAGGGAAAGGCCTGCAGGATGATCTGCTGATTGCTGCACAACATCCGGTGCGTGTTGATCACACCCTTGGGCCGCTCAGTCGAGCCCGAGGTGAACAGGAACTTGGCGATGGTATCGGCGGTGATGGCGGCATGGGCCGCATCCACTACCGGAGTAGCGCAAGTCGCGAGCAGGTCGCCGAAGAGCTTGGCACTGCGTCCCGCGGGCGGGCGCGCGCGGACTGCGACCTCGACCTCTGCAGGCACGGCGGCAGCGATCGCTGCACCGTAGCGCTGACCGTCCGCTGCGTAAACCAGACCCGGCGTGAGCAGCTTGACGATGTGCTTGAGCTTGCCGAAGTCGCGCGAGACCAGCGAGTACGCCGGAGAGATCGGCGCATACGGTACCCCGGCATACTGCGCGGCAGCCGCGAGCGCCCCATGCTCGAGATCGTTCTCCGAGAGGATCACCAGCGGCCGCTCTGCGTTCAAACCACGATCGAGCAGGGCCTGACCGAGCCGGCGCGCCCGGTCCAGCATGTCGGCGAAGGTGATGGTCTGCCATGCTCCCGTCGCATCGCGGCGGGCCAGGAACGCGCGATCCGGGGCCTCGCGCGCCCAGTGCACAAGCCGCTCGGTGAGGTGGATCGGGTAGTCGCCGAGCGGCTCGGGGCTGCGCACCAACAACGTACCGTCCGGTCGCTCGTCGATCGCAACTGCGGTGCTCTCGCGCGCGCCGGGGCGGTACTTCACTTTGCTGTCGTCTATGAACATCATTCACTGCGCAGCGGCAGGGGACACGGACAGGATCAGGACGAATGCTTGTATGCTACACAAGATCGGATTTGCAGAGGTGCTCCCGAGAACGCGGCCCTGGATCAACTTCGAGGCGGGCGCGGCCTGGATCCGCCGGATCCGGCTGATTCCGGTGTGCCATTCGGGAATCAAGCCCGACGAACTGCCGGTGCCGCTGAAGATGCTCAACGGTGTCGTGGCCGGTGAGGCCGCAGGGGTTGAGGGCCTCTACAGGTCGATCGCGAAGGTTGTCGACATCGACGCCCCTGCCGCCGATTTCGCTGCCATCGCCACCGAGATCCGCGCCACGGAAGAGACGATGCGCCAAGCGGGGGGCGGCATCGAACGGATCGCGCAGCCGCGCGTCCTGTGTTTGATCAGCGAACAGTACGGCGAGCCAGCGTATGGCGCCGACCAGGATGTCGCTGTGCTCGAGCAGGCGTTTCCCGGGCAAGTGCGGGTCGAGCGCAACGTCACGTCCAGCAGCCTGCGCAGCCTGCTCGCAACCGAGAAGTTCGACCTCATCCACCTCGTGATGGCCGTGGACCCCGACACCGGAGACCTGTTGTTCAGCCCCATCGACTTCACGACTTATCGGCCGAAGTCGGGCGAGCTCGACCACATGTCGCCGGACGCGTTCGCCGACCTGGTCGTCGAATCGGGTACCCGGCTCGTGAATCTCGCCACGCGCCACGCGCTTTTCCTGGCAGCAGAGCTGGCGCGCGTGTGCAACATGATCGCCACCAACGCGCAGCCCGACGGGAACCAGGTGGCGAAATGGGGTGAATGCTTCTACGGGTTCCTCGCCAAGGGCATTCCGCTGTACAAGGCCGCCGAGCTGACCCGCAAGCAGAACCAGACCCCGTTGCGCCTGATCCGCTACAAGGACGTGGCGTTCGGTGCGGAGGCAAAAACGCGATAGCGGGCTATCCCTTCACCTTCCCCGCCCGCTTCTCGAGGAAGTCCTTGAGGCGCTCCTTGGTCTCGGGCGCCCCCGAGGAGATGGCGGCCATCAGGGCCTCGGTCAGGAACCCCTCCGTCATGGGTTGGCTGGCGATGCGCGGCAGCACGTGCATGAGCGCGAAGTTGGACAGCGGCGCGTTGGTCGCAATCCGCGCGGCCAGCTCCTCGGCTTTGGCCAGCCCCTGGCCCTGATCCACCAGATAGTGCGACAGTCCGATCTGCTGGCCCTCCTCTGCGTTGTAGATCCGGCCTGTCAGCATCATGTCGGTCATGCGTGAGAAGCCGATGATCCGCGGCAGGCGCACCGAGCCCCCGCCGCCGACGAACAGCCCGCGCTGCCCTTCGGGTAGCGCATAGAAGGCGCTGCGCTCGGCCACGCGGATGTGCGCTGCGCAAGCCAGCTCCAGCCCACCGCCGATCACTGCACCATGCATCACTGCGACCACCGGCACGCGGCCGAACTGCACGGCATGGAAAGCCGAGTGCCACATCATCGAGTGGAACAACCCCTCTGCCGTGCTGCGCTCCTTCAGTTCGGACAGGTCGAGGCCCGCGCAGAAGTGCTCCCCCTCGCCGTCCAGGACGACGGCCTTCACGGTCTCGGGCAGCTGCTCGAAGCAAGCCTGCAGCTCCTGCACCAGGCGGTCGCTCAACGCGTTGCGTTTCGCCGCGCGGGTCAGGCACACGTAGCCGATGCTGTCGCGCTGTTCGAAGCGGAGGATCTCGGGATTAGCCTAGGATTAGCCTGGGTCATGCGCAGAATGACGAGGAGTCCGGTGTTGTCGGGCGAAAATACGGCTACAGTGTAACGGTTTCCCGTCGCGTTGCGACCTGGCCGGTCGCGGCGCCGGGGCAACCCATGCATCCATTGCGACTCGGCGGAGGCCGTCCGAAGTGAAGTTCACCACGCGCAAGATGATCCAGTTCTTCCATTGCGATCCGGCGGGCATCGTGTTCTATCCGCAGTACTTCTATATCTTGAGCGAGTCCAAGGAGGAGTTCCTGATGCATATCGGGCATCCCATGTACCGCATGATCAACGAGCAGCGGCGCGGCTGGCCGATGGTGCGTCTGGAGACCGACTTCAAGCGGCGCAGCCGTTACGGCGACCGCATCGAGGTCGACATCGAACTCTTCAAGCTCGGCACCTCCTCGCTGGGCCTGCAATACACCATCCGTGGCGACGACGGCGAGCGACTGTCCGCAAAGTCCACCATTGTGCTGACGGACCTGGACACGGGGCAGGCGGTGGCGATCCCGGACGAGATGCGCGCATCGCTTGCGCCGTACCTGGTCCCGGCTTGAAGGTATGCAGGCTCCCACCACCCCGTCACGCTTCGCGTGCCACCCCTCCTCGGGCAGGAGGGGAAGGCTCTTTCCTCCCCGCCTTTCACGAGGCGGGGTGCCGGCGCAGCCGGCGGGGCGGTGTGGTGTTGGGTGCGCGACGATCGTGCAACCAGGCTGCATCGCCAATGTCTCTTCAACGAAGGCTGGATGCGATGTCCCACCAGACCGCGTTGCCCACACACTCGAAGCCCCGCCCGGCCACCGTGCCCGATTTCCCCAGGAGACGCCATGCTCGACGACCACATCAGCCCGACCCCGATCTCCGGTATCATCCGCGCCCGCGTCCAGCAGGCCGGGCGCCGCTTCCACGCCAACGACAACCTCGCCGAGTTCATCCACGGCGAGGCCGAGTTGAAGCTGCTGGAGCAGGAAGTCGGCAGCAGGGTGCAAGCTCTGCTGGAGAGCCTCATCATCGATACGGACGGCGACCACAACACTCAGGGCACGGCGCAGCGAGTCGCCCGGATGTTCCTGCACGAGGTCTTCAGGGGGCGCTACCACTCCCCCCCGCGAGTGGCCGAGTTCCCCAACGCCGAGCACCTGAACGAGCTGATGATCGTGGGGCCGATCACCGTGCGCAGCGCCTGCTCCCATCACCTGGTGCCGATCCTGGGCAAGCTCTGGGTCGGGGTGATGCCCAACGAGGAGTCCAAGCTCATCGGCCTGTCGAAGTTCTCGCGCATCGCCGACTGGGTGATGAGCCGGCCGCAGATCCAGGAGGAGGCAGTGATGCAGCTCGCCGACGAGCTGGAACGGCGCCTGCGCCCCGACGGTCTAGCCATCGTGCTGGAGGCCGATCACTTCTGCATGCAGTGGCGCGGGGTGAAGGACGAGTCGCACATGACCAACAGCATCATGCGCGGGGCTTTCCTGCACAACCCGGAGCTGCGCCGGGAGTTCCTTCAGCTCGTGAAACCTTAGCTGAAGAGCTGGAACCACGGTGGACACGGAGGACACCGAGGAAAGACGTTGAAACTTCATTGGCGGCAGATCTGGGCAGTGCCGCCCGGGCAGACCAATGTGCCCAAGTATGATGCCTATGCCGCCGTGACGCAGAAGCGACGGTGAAGGCGCCGATTGGCGTCGGGACGATAGGGGCGTAACCCGAGCACCCGGATCTGGTTTTCCTCCGTGTCCTCCGTGTCCACCGTGGTGAAGAAGTGAGGCTATAGACCGCTAGCGGTCGACCAGCTCGGTGAGGAAGCTGCGATCGGTGATGATCAGCGACGCCCGCCCCGTCGAGGCGAAGAACCGCTCGACGCGTAGCACGTGCGAGCCGGCCCGCCAGGTGTTGACGGCATTGCCGGACACGGCGTGGGCGGATTGCTCGGGCTGGGCTTCCCCGTGTTCCCGCATGCTCTCCTGCACGACGCGGTCGAAATCCTCCGGGGCGAACTGCGCCTCGATCGCGCCCACGCGCTCGCCGGCGTAATACAGCGTCAAGGCCTCGAGCGGCGCGCCGTACAGCGCTTCCTGTGCGGCATCCCTGAACACGCACGACGTAGCGAACGCTACGCCTTCAGCATGTCCGTATTGATCGGCAGCTCGGTGATGCGCTTGCCGGTGGCCGCAAAGATGGCGTTGGCCAGCGCCGGCGCGAACGGCGGGGTGCCGGGCTCGCCTACCCCTCCGGGCGGATACCGCCCGCCGCTGTTGATCAGGTGCACGTGGATCTCCTTCGGCGACAGCGGCATGCGCGCCACGGTGTAGTCGTCGAAGTTGTGCTGCACGATGCGCCCGTCCTTGGCGGTGATCTGGGCAAAGCAGGCGGTGAGGCCATAGATGCAGGCGCCCTCCATCTGCGAGACTACCCGCTCGGGGTTGATCACCCGGCCGGCATCGGCGGCCACATCCACCCGCGGGATGGTGACCGACCCGTCCTTGTCGACCTTCACGTGCACCGCGGTGCCCACATAAGTGGTGAAACTGCGGTGCACCGCCACGCCGATCGCCTCGCGCGGGCCCAGCTTCTTCTTGCCACAGCCGGCCTGCTCAGCGGCGGTGCTCAGCACCCCCTTGAGCCGCGAGGTCATGATCGGGTACTCGTCGTAGGTCTGGTCGTAGTTCCAGTACGCGGTCTTGGACAGGTCCAGCACGCGGTCGGGACCGATCAGCTCGAGCAGGAACTCGTAGGGATCGCGCCCCGCGGCATACGCCAGCATGTTGGCCATGCTGTTCTGGGCGAACGCGTTGGGGATGTTGTTCACCGAGCGCAGCCAGCCGATGCGCACATGCGCCTTGGCCTTGCCGTTCTCCAGGCGCAGGTTGGGCACATGATAGGGCACGTCCAGGTAACCCAGCGACAGCTCGATGGGGTGACCCAGCTGCGGGTCCTCCTTCTCGAAGGTCGACCAGATGGTCGGGAACACGCTGTTGCTGTGCCACGCGGTCAGCTTGCCGTTCTTGTCCAGGCCGGCCTTCACATGCAGGGCCGTGGGCGTGTGGTAGTAGGCATGCTGGATGTCGTCTTCGCGGCTCCAGGTGACTTTCACCGGCACGCCCAGCTGCCGCGACAGGATCGCGGCCTCGGCGGCGAAGTCGGGCTTGGACTTGCGCCCGAAGGCCCCGCCCAGCAGCGCCACGCGCGAGGTGACGTTCTTCTCGTCCATGCCGATGGCCCCGGCCACGGTGGCGCGGGCGGCCTGCGGGTCCTGGCAGGAGGACCACACTTCGCACTTGCCGTCCTTCACCAGGGCCACCGCAGAGGGCGGCTCCATGGTGGCGTGCGAGTAGTGCGGCAGATAGAAGTCGGCTTCGATCACCTTGCCGGCAGCGGCCAGCGCGTTCTCGACATTCCCTTCTTCGCGGACCACCTTGCCCTCCTGGCGGGCCGTGGCGGCCATCTGCTGCTTGAAGCTGTCGGAGCTGTACACCACGTTGGGGCCCAGATCCCAGTTGATCTTGAGCTTCTTGCGCGCCTCGTTGGCCGCCCAGGTGTTGGTGGCGACCACCGCGACCCCGCCCAAGGTGTTGAACACAATCGGGGGCTGGTTCTGCGGGATCTCGACGACGTGCAGCACCCCGGGCACCTTCTTGGCCTCGGCCGCGTCGAAGGAGATGACCTTGCCGTAGGTCACCGGGCAGTGCTCGACCACGGCGTAGAGCATGCCGGGCATCTTGACATCGATGCCGTAGGTGGCCTTGCCGACCATCATGTCGGGCATATCCACGCTGGGCATGGGCTTGCCGATGTAGCGGAAGTCCTTCTCGTCCTTGAGCGTGACCTGGCGCGCGCTGGGCACTTTCAGCCCGGCGGCCACTTGCACCAGCTCGCCGTAGTCGAACGAGCGACCGGGTGGGGACGTGCACGACTTTGTGGTTCTTGGCCTTGCACTCGAGCGAGCTCACGCCCAGCTTCACCGCGCAGGCCTGCTCGAGCATGGTGCGGGTGGTGGCGCCGAACTCGCGCATGCGCTCGAAGTTGTGGCGCACGCTGCGCGAGCCGTCGGTGTACTGGTTGCCGTAGATCTTGTCGCCGGGGGCTTGCTCGATCTTGACCCGGCTCCAGTCGGCTTCCAACTCGTCGGCCAGGATCATGGGCACGCTGGTGCGCACCCCCTGCCCCATCTCCGAGCGATGCGCCACGATAGTGACGGTGCCGGTCTTGTCGATGGACACGAACACGTTGGGGCTGAGCACCCCGACCGGGGTTTCCGCGCCTTCGGCGGCCTCGGCGCTGCCCATGCCGACGTACTTCCCGTAGAAAGGATGCAGCTTGTTCAGTGGATCCAGGAACAGACCCAGCGCGAAGCTGCCGCCCAGTGCGGCCGAGGCCTTCAGGAAGGTCCTGCGGCTGACGTTCTCGATCTTGATCATGGTTCTCACCCCCGCGCCGCTTCTTTGATGGCCGCCCGAATCCGGGTGTAGGTCCCGCAGCGGCAAATGCTGCCTGCCATGCCGGCCTCGATGTCCTCGTCGGACGGATTGGGGTTCATCTTCAGCAGCGAAGCCGCCTGCATCATCTGCCCACTCTGGCAGTAGCCGCACTGCGGTACGTTGAGCTTGGTCCAGGCCTTCTGCACTGGATGATCGCCGTTGGCGCTTAAGCCCTCGATTGTGGTGATCTTGCCGCTGACGTTGCCTACCGGCAGCAAACAGGAGCGCACCGCCACACCGTCGACGTGCACGGTGCAGGCGCCGCAGGCCGCGATGCCGCAGCCGAACTTGGTGCCGGTCAGCCCGACGATGTCGCGCAGCACCCATAGAAGCGGCATCTCCGGCGGCACATCCACCGAGCGGGACTGGCCGTTGATGTTGAGCGTTATTGCCCTGAATTACTCCTCCGAGTTCGATACGTTGAGACGCGGTCGCTCCAGCCGAGGAACCGCGTGCCGATGCCCGATTCGTCGTTCTCGTCCACGGGCTGGACTGCTGCAGTCGCAAGGCGAACGCGTGTGATGCTTGGCTGGCAAGCGGCGAAGGAAGCTTGCCGGGAAATCGTTCGTGGAACCGGGCGCCCGCTCCGGGCCCCCGGCCGGCACAGACATCTCCGGGCACGCATGCCGGTACTGGAAGGCATTGCTCCGGGATGGGCCGTAAGCCAGCACTTTATGCGGGGACGCGCCGGCGTGTGTGGACCCGCGTCCAAATTCTACACCTGGTCAAGCCCTGACTCGAGGGAAGCTCTGATTAAGGGTCATCCCCGCGCAGCCGACGCGCAGGCGGGGATCCAGAAGTGCTCGACTGGCCTAGGTTCCCGCCTTCGCGGGAACGACGATGCGGATCAGACGCATCAACCACGGAGGACACGGACAATCCTATAAAGAACCACTGGGCCTGCAATATCCCCCAGCCCCAAGAAAAGGAGTAGAGTTGACGGGCTTGGCAGACGGATCACTGGGAGACGGCTGCCGGAGAGCGAACCCACTCATCGGCGGTTGGATTTGGGGGTGGCGCCAGAAAATCGATCCCGGACTCGAAGGAGGAAGACCGATGAAGCTGAAAGTCAATCAGCAGGAAAGAAATTTCGACGGCGATCCCGATATGCCATTGATGTGGTACCTGCGCGACGAGCTCGCGCTGACCGGTACCAAGTTCGGATGCGGCGCCGGCTTGTGCGGAGCCTGTACCGTCCACGTCGACGGCAAAGCAGTCCGGTCCTGCGTCGTGACCATGAAAGATGTGTCCGGCCATTCCGTGACCACGATCGAGGGCTTGTCAGCGGATGGCAATCATCCGGTTCAGAAGGCCTGGCGTGCAGCCAACGTTCCCCAGTGCGGCTACTGCCAGTGCGGCCAGATCATGAGCGCGGCCGCCCTGCTGGCGGAGAACAAGAATCCCTCGGACAGCGAGATCGTGGCCGCCATGTCGGTAAACATCTGCCGCTGCGGCTGCTACCAGCGCATCTTCTCGGCGGTCAAGTCTGCCGCACAGGAGGCCTAAGATGAAGATCGACAAGTTCGCCAATCAGGCCATCATCGAAAACGTCAGCCGCCGCAATCTCCTCAAGGGGATCGTCGGCACCGGAGGGCTAATCCTTGCAGCGCAGTTCCTGCCGCGCTCGACGCTGGCGGACGGGGGGTCGGTCAACGCCTACAAGACCGGCGCGGACGGCATGCCCGGCGGTGTGGTTTGGGATCCGCACGTGTTCGTGTCCATCGCGCCGGACGGGACGGTCAGCATCGTCACGCACCGTTCGGAAATGGGCACCGGGTCGCGCACCAGCCTTCCCATGGTGGTTGCCGACGAAATGGAAGCCGATTGGGCGCGTGTCAAGATCATCCAGGCGCCCGGCAACGAGCAGAAGTACGGCAACCAGGACACCGACGGTTCGCGCAGCATTCGCCACTTCATCCAGCCGATGCGCCAGTGCGGCGCTGCGGCCCGCACGATGCTCGAGACGGCGGCCGCGAAGAAATG
>DAIQQA010000204.1:0-8003 GCA_036787045.1 Burkholderiales bacterium
TGGCGGCAAAAGGGATGACGGTGGGCGAGCGTATTCTTGCGGCGATCAAGGCGACGCGCGCAGGCGTCGGGACCAACACCAATCTCGGCATCGTGCTGCTGGCGGCTCCGCTGGCGCACGCCGCGCTGCAGTCGCAGTGGCCGTTGTCCAGGACCCGGCTCGCAGAGAGCCTCGCTCAGGTCCTCGCGGGCCTGACGGTGGCCGATGCCGAGCTGGCGTTCGAGGCCATTCGCCTGGCCAATCCGCGCGGGCTGGGGGATTCGCCCCGGCACGACGTGCGCGCGCCGGCTCAGGTCACCCTGCTGGAGGCGATGCGCGAGGCTGCGAACCGCGATAGTATTGCGCGACAGTACGTCGGCGCCTTTGCGGACGTGCTGGGCGCGGGTCTGGAACGTCTTGCAGCGGCGCGGGCAGCCGGCCGCGACCGCCGCTGGTCCGCCACTGAGGTTTTTCTGGAGTTTCTTTGCCGGTATCCAGACTCTCACGTGGCGCGCAAGTTCGGGCCCACCGAAGCCGAAGCCCTGCGTCGTGAAGCCTGCTCGCAAGCCGAGCCGCCCAGGCATGCCGGAGATACGAGGGCGATGCGTGCGCGGCTGGAGGCGTGGGATGCGGCTCTCAAGGCGCGTGGGCTCAACCCGGGCACGAGCGCGGATCTGACAGTGGCGACGCTGTTCGCCGGTTTTCTGTTGGCGCCGGGCTGATAGCATCACGTTTCGCGTGGCGCCCGCCACGCTGGTCGTGAAGGAGTGGGAACGCTCTTCAACGCGGTTACCCGCAATATCCACTACACACAGGAGGAGCTGCAATGGCGAAGATCAACAAGTTGATGGTGGGCGAGTCGCTGGTGGGGGACGGCAACGAGGTCGCGCATATCGACCTCATCATGGGGCCGCGCGGGGGTGCTGCCGAAACGGCGTTCGCCAACTGCCTGACCAACAACAAAGACGGGTTCACCTCGCTTCTGGCGGTAATCGCCCCGAACCTGCCGGCCAAGCCTCACACGGTGATGTTCAACAAGGTGACCATCAAGGGCGCCAAGCAGGCCGTGCAGATGTTCGGACCGGCGCAGGCAGCGGTGGCGCGCGCGGTGGCCGATTGCGTGGCCGAGGGCACCATTCCCCAGGACGAAGCCAACGACGTGTTCATCTGCGTCGGCGTGTTCATCCACTGGGAAGCGGCCGACGACACCAAGATCTACGACTACAACTACAAGGCGGTCAAGGAGTCGATCGAGCGCGCGGTGCGCGGTGATCCGCAGCCGGCCGACGTGGTTGCCAAGCGCGCCAGCGCCAAGCACCCGTTCTCGCCGAAGTAACGCGGCGGCACACCCTCACTCCGCCGGGAGCGAATGCGCGGGCGGCAGGCAACAGCCGAGCGCACGCTGACCGCTTCCCCCTCGCGGAGACATGCCCCAACCTCCCTCCCCTTGAAGGGGAGGGCCGGGGTGGGGATGGGTTTGACTCCATCTCCTGCGCTCGCCGGACATGCTGGCGCGCACGTACCTCAATGGAGAAGCCGGAGTGAGGGTGAGTCGGAGCCGCTTCAAACGTATCGCGCTAACGTGGCGCGATCCAGCGTCCCGTCGTGGATCGCGCTGGCGATGAGCACCGCATGCACGCCCATCGCCTCGAGCATCTCGAGGTCTGCGGCATTGCGCACTCCGCCGGCAGCGATGATTTTTCGGCCGGGTGCCTGGTCGAGTGTCGACCGTAGGCGCGCAAGCGCCGGCCCCTGTCCCGCACCGACGCGATCCAGCGTCATGACCACGACCCGTTGTGGCCAGCGCTGCGGCTCGCTGAACAACAGTGCGGGTCCGAGTGGCTGCTCCGCACGCGTATCGAGAGACAGGATGGCCTCGGGCGCGGCCGTTAGAAGCGCTGCAAGATCGTCGAGGGAGGCGAGGCTCTCCGATCCGATCACCGGGACGACGCGCTCCCCTGCGCGCCACGGCGCCAGTTGCGTCGCCTTTCCGAAGCCCGCATCCACCCACAGCGTGAGGGCAGGGAACCGATCCACGATGCTCAGCAGCAGATCGCGATGCTCGCCGCGCCGTAGGATAGCGTCCAGGTCCGCGGCGTAGATCGCAGGGAACGCAGCGGCGGCCAGCAGCGTGGCGACCACTTCCAGCGGATCGCTGGAGCTCACGAGAGCAGACTCCAGCGGCCGGTAGTTGGAACGGTCCCCGCGGCGCGCATGCACGACCTGCCCGCCCATCAGATCGATTACAGGAACGATCAGCACGCTGTGGTCCACTCACGGTGAAGATATTCGGCTACGAGCATATCACCGGCGGCGGCTGTCTCGGCTCGCCGCTGCCCGAAGCGCTCCTGCCTGACGCGCTGCTCATGCTGCGCGCCCTGGTCGCGGATCTCGCGGACGTCGGCTCTGTGCAGGTCGTAGGCATGGGCGATCACCGCATCGCCCCAGGGATGCTCCCTAGGGACTGGATTGCTGTACGCTCCCACGCGCAGTGGCAGATGGCCATCGACGAGCTGATCAGGACCAGCGATGCCACCTGGCCGATCGCGCCCGAGACCGATGGTGTGCTCGAAAGCCTCTCGGAGCGTGTGCTTCGCGCAGACCGGCTGCTGCTCGGCAGCCGGCCGGAGGGCGTGCGAATAGCCGCGAGCAAGCTCGCCACCGCTCAACGGCTTCAGCGCGCCGGCGTTCCTGTGATCCCGACCTCCCGCTGGGGGGATGCGCCGGCGGCCGGCAATGGAGCATGGGTGGTCAAGCCCGACGATGGCTGCGGGTGCGAGGATGTGCGGTCCTTCGGCGCGCTCGCGGGCGCGTTGTGCTGCATTGACGCTCACAGCGATCCGCAGTGCCATGTACTCCAGCCCTACGTGCAAGGCGAGCCGCTCAGCCTGTCGGCATTGGCGCGTGACGGCGAGGCCTGGTTGTTGAGCGTAAACCGTCAACGCATCACGCTGGACGGCGGCAGCTTCGCCTATCACGGCAGCGTGGTGAATGCGTTCCCCGATACGGAGGGCCGGTTTCAACGGCTGGCCCAGCAGATCGCCACAGCGATCCCCGGACTGTGGGGCTACTTCGGCGTCGATGTGATCCTGTCGGACGCCGGCCCAACCGTCGTCGAGGTGAACCCGCGGCTGACCACATCGTACGCAGGCCTGCGCGACGCGCTGGGTGTGAACACGGCGGCCATGGTGCTGAGCTTGTCGAGCCGCGACGAGTTCCGCATGTCCGCGCTTCCGCGCGGGCGCTCCGTCGCCGTAGGTCCGCGCTCACGTCGTGCGGGAGAGTAGGGAGAGGGGGCTCGTCGCAGCGCTGCGCCAGCTGATAGAGTCAGGTCATGGAGCGAGTCCGCGGGGCCCCTAACAGCCCTTTTCACCACAGGCGCCCAGGCGGCGGCGCGATGCAGAAACACTCCCCTCCTCTCCGAGGAGGGGTGCCGGCGCAGCCGGCGGGGTGGTGTGCCGCCCGTCAAGCCAGTCCCCTTCCTCGGTTGCGAAGGACCGTTATGCGGCCCACGAAAGTATGCTCACGCAAATACGTGGCGCCCAGCCGTGACAAGATGGTGCCTGCCTTCATTCCTGTCCTCGGATCTTCAAGGTGGCAGCCTCTGAAACCCTGATCTACGGCTGGGACCTGGGCGGCGCACACGTCAAGCTCGCCGTCGTAGACCATGACGGCCGCCTGCAACGCGCAGTCCAGACGCCCTGCGAGCTGTGGATGGGGCTGGATCGGCTGGAAGCCGCCCTGCGCGAACTGGCGGGCGAGGGCGCGCCTTACCGCACGCATGCCATCACCATGACCGGCGAGCTTGTCGACCTGTTCCAGGACCGTGCGTCGGGAGTCGCTGCCATCGTCGACACCTTGATGCGCACGATGCGCGCAGAGAAGGTCACGGTGTTCGCAGGCGACGGTTTCGTCGATTCGCGCGATGCACCAGGACATTGGGCCGACATCGCCTCAGCGAACTGGCTGGCGACCGCACAATTCGTTGCCCAGCTCGTGCCGCAGGGCCTCGTGATCGATGTGGGCAGTACAACCACCGACCTGATCGTCGTGGCCGACGGCGAGGTCAAGGCAGAGGGCCAAGATGATTTCGAGCGCCTGGCGCGCGAAGAACTGGTCTATACCGGCGTGGTACGCACGCCGGTCATGGCGATTGCGCAACACGTTCCCTTCGCCGGCGAGCGTGTCGGTGTGATGGCCGAGCACTTCGCCACGATGGCAGACGTCTACCGCATCACCGCCGAGCTGGATCCCGCCTTCGACCAGGCCCGGACTGCAGATGGGCGCGGCAGATCCAGAGAGGACAGCATGCGCCGGCTGGCACGCATGATCGGCTGCGATCTGGAGCAGGCTGCACCGAAGGACTGGGAAGAGCTGGCACGCTGCCTTGCGCACACCCAGCGCGAGCTCGTCCGACGCGGCTGCGATCGCCAGCTCTCGCGCGGGCTGCTCGGGCCGCATGCGCCCGTGGTAGGGCTGGGCGCAGGGAGCTTTGTCGCAGCGCGGATGGCGGAGGAGCTTCGGCGCAAATACGTGGGCTTCGCCGCGCTTGCCGGCGTGGTGCCGGACCTGCACCGCGCCGTCGACGTGTGCGGCCCGGCGTTCGCAGTTGCGCGACTGGCTGGCTCACTCGCCAGAGGCGATGTGGGGCTTTCAGCTCCATGAAGCACCGCAGCGAAACCTCGCGAGTGCAACACAGGGGACACTGGCAGCCAGTCTCCCTCTCCCCTCGTGGGAGAGGGTTGGGGAGAGGGGGCATCACGATCGCGTCCGGCTCACCAAAGAGGCGATGCATCCAATCATCGTTCTGAAGATCGGCGGCAGCCTCTCAGAGTCCGACGCAGCCGCACGGTTGATGCGGGGACTCGCCGAATCCCGTCCGCAGCGACTTGTGATCGTTCCCGGCGGCGGCGAGTTCGCGGACGCAGTGCGCGCGGCACAAGCGCGGCACGCCTTCAGCGAATCGGCCGCTCACCATATGGCCCTGCTGGCCATGCAAATGGTCGGTGCGATGCTGGCGGACTTCGCCCCCGGTTTCGTGCTCGCGGAGACCGTGGACGAATTTTCTGCCGCATGGCAGCGGCACCAGACACCGATCTGGGCGCCGGCCCGCATGGCGCTGGGGGCCCCCGAGATACCCGCCTCCTGGGATGTCACTTCGGACAGCCTGGCCGCCTGGCTGGCTGGTCACATCGGCGCGGCGCGCCTGGTTCTTGTGAAGTCGTGCGCGGTGCCGGCCGATATTTCGAGTGACGCGACTGCGCTCGCGGCGGCTGGTATCGTGGACCCGAAGTTTCCAGCGCTAGTCACGGGACGGGCCTTCGCCTGGACGGTAGTACCGGGAGTGGAGGCGCCGCTAGCCGGACCTGCAGGCGGAGCCGGTGGCCCTGCGGGCGGAACAGCCGGGTGAGTGAGGCGATCCCGCCTAGATCCGCACGAGTGAGAGCGGATGCCTTGATCAGAGCCCGCTCCCGCTGGGCGGAGTCGACGGGCGCGGGAAGAGCTATGCTGTTGAGAAGTGGTCGCTATGCTCGGGAAGGGACGTAGTTCGGAGGCGTCACATAGGCGCTCTCATACTCCATATACGTCGCGACGTCTTGCGAACGCGTCGCATAGGAAGTCTATTTCGCTAGGGGTACCCGATGTCTCAACCGGAGGCAGCGCAAACCTTGAGCTCTTATCTCCCGCTAGTTCAGACCGTAGTTGGAGGATTGCTCACCCTCGTAGGCGGCTACCTCGGTACGGTGATCATTGATCGGCGCCGGCAAGTGAACTCGATTCCACGCCGGAGGTGCAGCTTCACGCGTACGAGGAACTGTACACGCTGTTCAAGGACACTCTAGGGCTTGCCGATGAGATCGTCCAGCAGATCAGCCAGCAGTACCCCTAAGTCTGCGCTCGAGGGGAGCGCCCAACAGCGGGTCCGCTGTTGGGTTCCCTCCTCGCTTCGCTCGTCGGCGCCCCCTCAGCGCAGGCGTTGGTTAGTGGGCTAGTTCGCCGCAGTACAAGACGCCAGAGACAACTGAACTATGCGGTTCAAATCCAGAACTCTTTGGGCGATAGTGCCGCTGGCAGTGCTCACAGCAGGTTGGGGTATAGGCAGCGTGTGGTTGTACGGTCAACTCGAGCGGAAGGATTGGGTTCCGATCGTCTTGTCTGGATTGGGGCTGATCGTCGCTCTGCTCACCGCCATCTGGAGCGGGTTCGAGCAACGCAGACATCTGACACTCGGCTTCGCCGTGACACTATGGGAGAAGTGGTCGGAGCCCGAAATGGTCACTGCGCGCAACTCCGCCTGGGAAGCACTCCGGAACGAGGAGATGTCGCGGGGCCGCAAGCGCCTCGGACGACTTCGAACGATCGCTCCCGAGCAGTACAAGGCTTTCGCGCGGATCAATCACTTCCTGGCGGATCTGCACGACCTGGTGGCGGGGGAGCTTCTTGACGTCCGAGAGGTGAAGGGGTTGTTCCGGGACACTCTTCAAGCCTACTACTGCCACTTGCACTTCGTGGACATTGGGGACGCCTTCACGGATGGCACTGGCAAAGAGCAACAGAAGTGGTTCGAGGAGAAGGTCCTCGGTCTCGCCAGGCCGCTCGGCCTTACCGAAGCCTCGGATTTTGAGCGCTACCGGCTGACCTTCGAAGCCAATCAGCGCGCAGCCGCAGCGTCGAAATCAGAGGTCGAGCTTAAGTAGAGCGTGTTGCGGCCAGTCCACCAGACCTGGGTTCCAGTCATCGCAGCCGGGGAAATGTGTCCTTTCGCTTGAGCGCTGGCGCCTGAAAAGGCCGGCGTGCTCAACAGTCGTGCACTCAATCGCGCCTGCAAATTTTCCACCTGTCATCATGCAGGAAACAGAACACCTCATCCTCCGGGAGTTTCTGGATTCCGACGTGGATCCCCTGTACGAGATCCAGGGCGACCGGCACTACATGCGGCTCACGGCCTGGGTCGAGTCCCGGGACGCCTGTGAGGAGGGGCTGCGTCGATATGCGAGGAGCCGCGAAGTGCACGGGTTTGCCCCCTGGACGGTGATGCATCGATCCGAGGGGCGCGTGATAGGGTGGGGAGGGCTGGGCGTGGATCCGAGTGCTCCGGAGTGGGGGGCTGAGGTCAGCTACTTCATCCATCCGCGGTACCAGGGCAGGGGATTCGCCACCGAGCTGGTGCGGGCCGCCCTGAGGCACGGGTTTTGCGACCGGGCATTGCAGACCATCAGTGCCTTTGCGCGACCCGAGAACCTGGCTTCGGCTCGGGTGCTGGCGAAGTGCGGTTTTGCGCTCGTTGGGTATGAACCGGCGCTCGAGCGCAATCGCTACAAGGTGCGGCGTGAGGGCTGGGCCGATGGCGCCTGAACCGCTGGGCCCAGGCGCTTCGTGCTGGTCTGCCTCCCACCTGGATGAGACTGAGTCTGCATGCGCTATCAGGGCAGAATCACGGATTGGAAGGACGATCGGGGGTTCGGCTTCATCACCCCGAATGGTGGAGGCGCGGCGGTCTTTGTGCACATCAGCGCATTCGAGAAAGGGCAGCCCCGCCCAACCGGGAACGAGCTGGTCACGTATGAGCTCGGAATCGACGAGAAGAAGGGTCAGCGTGCCCAGAACGTCATGTACGTCGGTTCCCGACCCGCTGCTGCGCCCGGGGAACGGCGCAGAGGCTTCGGTCCGGTTGTCGCAGCGCTGGTTGTCGCGGGGTTGGGCGTCTACGGCTGGCAGAACCACAGTTCGAGTCGCATCGAGCCTGTCCCCGATCCGGAGCTCGAGTTCACGTTCGAACGCCAGCCGTCGACCGTGTTTTCGTGCGAGGGGAAGCGGTATTGCACGGAGATGAGCTCTTGTGAGGAGGCGATCTTTTATCTGCAAAACTGCCCCGGCGTGGCGATGGATGGCGACAAAGACGGCATTCCGTGTGAAGATCAGTGGTGTGGCAAATAATCAGCCTTGCATGAATGTATTGTGCTCGAGCCGCAGTCGTCAAACGCCAACCACCCCGTCGCCTTTGGCGCCACCCCTCCTTTGAA
>DAIQQA010000205.1:0-7905 GCA_036787045.1 Burkholderiales bacterium
CGGCCGGCTCGCTCGTGCGATCGGGGAGTTCACCTGGGACAAGAGCAAGGAATACATCCTGGTTGCCATTCCCATGTTCATCCTGCTTGGCGAGATCATGTTGCGCGCCGGGATCGCCAGGCGCATGTACGAGGCAGTGGTGGAGTGGCTGTCATGGCTGCCGGGCGGCCTGATGCATGCGAATATAGGCTCGTGCGCCATTTTCGCGGCCACCTCGGGGTCGAGTGTGGCCACCGCCGCAACGGTCGGCACGGTCGCCTATCCGGAGATCCGCAAACGGCAATACCACGAGCCCCTGTTCCTCGGCTCGCTGGCCGCCGGTGGCACGCTGGGGATCCTCATTCCACCGTCGATCAGTCTCATCATCTATGGACTGATCACCGATACTTCCGTGCCGGAGCTCTACCTTGCCGGCATCATCCCCGGGCTGCTCCTTTCGACCCTGTTCATGGCCGCCGTTGCGATCGCCTGTCGCGCGCGGCCACAGTGGGGCGGTGTGCCGGTCAAGACCTCCTGGCGCAGACGCATTCGCGTCCTCCCGGATCTGATTCCGCCCATCCTGCTATTCGCAGTGGTCGTCGGTTCGATCTATGCCGGCGTCGCCACCCCCACCGAAGCGGCCTCGCTCGGTGTGGTGTTCGCACTGGGTCTCGCGGCGTGGACGCGAACACTGAGTCTCCGCATGCTGCGGGAAGCCTTCGAGGGCACCATGCGCATCACCGCGATGATCATGCTGATCATCCTGGCCGCGGTGTTCCTGAACTTCATCCTCGGCTTCATCGGGGTCACCAAGGGGTTGCTCGATTTCATCACTGAACTGGGACTCACTCCGCTGCAGACGATGATTCTGCTGGTCGTCTTCTACCTCATTCTCGGCATGTTCATGGAGACCCTGTCCATGCTGCTGACGACCGTGCCGATCGTTTTCCCGATCGTCGTGCACATGGGCTACGATCCGGTGTGGTTCGGGATCGTCATGACCGTCCTCATGGAAACGGCGCTGATCACTCCACCGGTCGGCGTGAACCTCTACGTGGTGCAAGGCATCCGCATCCGCGGCGGGCCCTTCAACGACGTCGCTTACGGCGCCTTGCCGTTCGTGCTCGCGATGATGGTCCTGATCGCGCTGCTGATGGTGTTCCCCCAGCTCGCTCTGTGGCTTCCCACGCTTTACTACCGATGACGCGAGGACCGGAGGCGCTGCCGGTCTCGGCTGCGCCATTCGCGCCATAACTGACTCGCCCGACACCGCTGTTACGCTCGAACCAGCCAGATGCGGGCCAGGTCTCACTGCTCCGCCGCTTTCACCCCGTACACTTTCTCCGCCGCTTCCGCCGACACCAGCCCGTTGCGCACGTCGGCCCTGACCTTCTCGGGGTCGCGCTCGCGCGGATCGCCGAAGCCGCCGCCACCGGGCAACTCCAAGCGCAGCCGCTCGCCCGGCGGGATCGTCTGCTGGCCCTTGCCGCGAAGTGTCTTGCCGGAGACTAGCGAGACGCGGCCCGCTGCCCCAGCATGGCCACCGGCACGCCCGCGCGCTGGATGGTCGATCCGCTCGAACATGGCATATACCGAGAACGGGGCGTTCTCGGCGCTGCCGATCTCCATCACCTGACCGAGGCCGCCTCGCTGGCGGCCCGCTCCGCCCGAGTCGGTGCGGTACTCCTTGCGCCAGATGACGACCGGGGCGATCGATTCGACGATCTCCGTCGGCACGCTCCTCACACCGCTCGGAAAGGCGGTCGCGGAAAGGCCGTCCTTGGTCGGGCGGGCGCCGGTGCCCCCGGAATGGAAGGACAGCACGTCGAAGGGTGTGCCTCCCGCCAGCGTGTCGCTTACGCCGTGTCCACCGCGCAGCTGCGGTATCCACAGCGCGGAGGCGCCCTCCGCCGGCGCGCCGTCCACGAGCGCCTGATGCAGGCAACCGAATACCACGTCAGGCAGCATATGCCCAATGACATGGCGAATCGCCACCGCGCACGGCCGCGGTGCGTTCAAGATCGACCCCTCTGGCGCGCTGACGGTGATCGGGGCAAGCGAGCCGGCATTGTTCGGAACACCGGGTGCGACCAGACACTTCACGCCGAAAGACGTGTAAGCGGTCGTGTAGAGCATGGGCACGTTGATGCCGAAGCTGCTTACCGGTGAGGTTCCGCTGAAATCGACGTGAATGCCTCTGGGGGAAATGGTGAGCGCCCCTTTCAACTCGATCGGATGGTCGTAGCCATCGATGACCACCGAGTTGTGGTAGGTGCCCGAGGGCAACCTGCCGATCGCTTCGAGGGTCGCGGCACGCGAGTGTTCGAAGATGTGGTCGGCCAGCGGCTCGATACTGTCGATGCTGAACTCGCTCATCATCTCGCGCAGCCGCTCGGAGCCCTTGTCGTTGCAGGCCATCAAGGAGAACAGATCGCCCTCGACCTGCACCGGTTCGCGCACGTTCGCCCGCACGATCGCCAGCAGATCCTGATTCACCTGGCCCTCGCGCGCCAGCGGCATGATGGGGACGCACAGCCCCTCCTCGTACACCTGCCGGCCGTCGGGCCCAAACCCTCGCCCGCCGATGTCCACCACGTGCACGGTCGAGGTGAAAAGCCCGACCGGCCGCCCGGCAGAAAAAGTCGGCGATACCAGCGTGAAGTCGTGCAGGTGGCCGGTGCCCAACCACGGGTCGTTGGTGAGGTAGTGATCGCCCGCGCGCATCGTCTCCACCGGGTAGCGCGCGAGGAAGTGGCCGACCGCCGCCGGCATCGAGTTCACGTGCCCAGGGGTCCCGGTCACGGCCTGCGCCAGCATGCGGCCCTGGAGATCGAACACACCGGCGGACAGGTCGCCGGCCTCGCGCACGCTCGCGCTGAACGCCGTGCGCAGGAGTGTCTGGGCCTGCTCCTCGACGACGGCGATCAACCGGTTCCACATGATCTGCGCGCGGATGCGCGCCAGTGCGGAGTCTGCTCTCACGCTTCATCACCTCGCTGCCAAACAGAAACCCTGAGCATGGCGCTTTTCGCTTCACCCGAGAACCTCACACGGATCCCTCCTGGCGGTCCGATTGCGTGCGCTCCAGCACGAGATAACCGATCGCATTCACAATGGCCGAGAAGGCCGGTGCCACCACAGTGGTGGTTTCGTCCTCGACGACGAGTGCGGGACCTTCGATCCGCGCACCCGGCTTCAAGTCCTCCCGACGGAACACCAGCGCTTCGACGAAGGCGCCGGACCCCGGGTCGAACACGGATCGCCGCCCGATCGGTGCCGGTGTCGTCTGCCGCGAGGGCTGCGTCACCGGCGTCGGCTGCTCGACCCGGGCGCTGACACTGAGCGCCCAGCTCAGCGCTTCCGCGTCCAGGCCTGGAATGATGCGCGCGAACTGCCGCCGATACTCGCGCTCGAAGGCTTCCTGTAGTCGCTGTCGATCGGCCAGCTCCAGCGGACGGTCGTCCAGCGGTACAGCAATCTCATGCCCCTGGCCGACGTAACGCATATACGCCGTGCGCGATTCCGCCAGCGGTGTACCGCCTGCACTTCTCTCTACCACGCCGTAGGCCTCCGCGCGCATCGCTTCGAGATGGCTGTTGACCAGCGCCGGATCGAGGTCCCGCACCCGCTGGTAAAGGCTGCGTGCCACCTCGTAGGCCACCGGCGCGGCAAGCATGCCCACGGCCGATCCGACGCCCGCGCCAGTAGGCACGACGATGCGTTTGATTCCCAGCTTGTCAGCGACGCGGGCAGCGTGCAATGGCGCAGCACCGCCGTAAGCGACGAGCGTCCGCTCATCGAGGCTCTTGCCGCGCTCCACCGCGTGCACGCGTGCAGCACTCGCCATGTTCTCATCGATGATCTCGCTGATGGCGAGCGCAGCCAGCTCCGCGCCGAGCGCAAGCGGCTTGCCAACGGAGCGGTCGATTGCCGATCGCGCGGCGGTGGCGTCCAGCGCAAGGCTGCCGCCAGCGAAGGCGCCGGGGTCGATCCGACCGAGCGCAAGATCCGCGTCGGTAACGGTAGGCGCCTGGCCGCCCTGGCCGTAACAGGCGGGTCCGGGTACCGCGCCGGCGCTGTCCGGGCCGACCGCCACGCGCTTGAGGGCATCGACCCTGGCGATGGAGCCACCGCCCGCTCCGATCTCGACCATCTCGATGACGGGAATGCGAAGCGGCAGTCCGCTGCCCTTGAGAAAGCGGTATGCGCGCGCGACCTCGAAGGCGCGCGACCGCTCGGGCTGCCCTCGGTCGATCAGGCAGATCTTCGCCGTGGTGCCGCCCATGTCGAACGAGAGCACGTGCTCGAGTCCGCACTCCAGCGCGATGCGGCTGGCCAGTATCGCGCCACCAGCGGGGCCCGATTCCACCAGCCGGATCGGAAAGCGCCGAGCCACCTCCAGACCGACAACACCGCCGCCCGAGGTCATGAGCAGGAGCTGCCCGCTGAACCCGGCCTCGCGTACCGCACGATCGAGCCGATCGAGATAGCCGGATATCAGTGGCTGCACATAGGCGTTTGCGCACGCGGTCGACAACCGCTCGTACTCGCGCAGCTCCGGAGAGACCTCCGAAGACAGGCTCACCCACAACCCGGGCAGACGCTCGAGCAGGATCTCCCGGATGCGCTGCTCGTGCACCGGGTTGGCGTAGCTGTGCAGCAGCCCGACCGCCACGCTGGGGACGCGCTCGCGCTCGAGCATCGGGATCACCGCCTGCACCGCCCGCTCGTCGAGCGGCCGCAACACCTCGCCGCGCGCGCTTATGCGCTCGGGCACGGTGTAGCGCCGCTGGCGCGCCACGAGCGGCTCCGGCTTCTCCAGATAGATGTCGTACTGCTCGAAGCGGTGCTCGTAGCCGATCTCGACCGAATCGCGGAAGCCTTCGGTGGTAATCAGCGCGGTGATTGCGCCCTTGCGCTCGATCAACGCATTGGTCGCCAGTGTGGTCCCATGGATGATGAGGGCGATATCGCCAAGCGTACAGCCGGCCTTCGCGACGGCCGCGGCCACGCCTTGCATGACCGCGCGCTCAGGCGCCTCGGGCGTGGTCAACACCTTGGCAGTAACGCGTCCACAAGGCGCGTCCAGCGCGACATCGGTGAACGTCCCGCCGATGTCGACCGCCAGTCGAGTTGTGCGCGCTGATGCCATGGACCGCCCCGGTTTGTGGGGATATTACGGAGACACGTCAGTCCGAAACATCGCACGGTAGAGGCGGCGAGCGCCGGACGCCCTCACAGCACCTTGTTCCGGTTTTCTTCGTGTCTTCGTGGTGAGCGGTGGAATTTGTGTGTTGCCCTGCCGTTCCAACTCGTGTCACCAGGTGTTGCGCAGCTCGCGCAGCTTGACGAACACTGTCTTGGGATCCGGGTTGTCGGGCAGGTCGGGAAACGCCTCGCGCAGCCTGGCGATGACGGTGGGACTGTGCAGGCGGAAGAAGGTGTTGATCTCCTTCTCGAGCGCCAGTGTAGTCACCAGCGCGCGGCTGGGATCCTGATCACGCACCTGTCCGAGCATCTGCTGCGCTTTTGTGTTGTCGGGCTCGCGGTCGAGCGTGAAGCCCAGATTGTTGGCGATGTAATCGTGGCCCGGGTACACCAGGGTTCGGTCCGGTAGCTTGGCCAGCTGACTGACGAACGTCTGATACAGCTCGTTCGGATGACCGCCGTTGTGGCAGTTGCCGGCGCCGGCATTGAACAACGTATCCCCGCAGAACAGCGCGGGCGTGTCAGTATGCGAGAGCAGGCATACGTGACTCATGGTGTGTCCGGGGGTATCGAGCGCTTCCAGCTCGACGGTCTTGCCTACTCTTATGATGTCTCCCGCACCAAGCCCGCGATCGATCCCTGGAATGCGTTGGCTGGCGTTCTTGTGCGCCAGCAGCTTGGCGCCGGTAGCCTCGATCATGGCGCGATTGCCGCCGGTATGATCGCCATGTTCATGCGTGTTCAGAATCTGGGTGATTTGCCAGCCATGCTTCTTGGCCGCGGCCAGGCACTTCTGATGATCCAGCGGATCGACGGCCAGGGCCTCGCCGGTTTCCGGGCAGACGATCAGGTAATTGAAGTTGCGATACGAGTTCGCGGTCCAGATCTGTTCGACGATCATGGGATTTCCTTCCTTTCCGAACTTGGGTGGCCTGCGGGCCGATAGCCGTTTCCGGATTGCCTCGAGGCCGTGCGGTGACACATGGCCTCCATTCTGATCGAGATCGCGAGATCAGTCACCTGCCATGCCGGCGCAGCGGGATCCCGTATATCATAGGCAGACAGCACGAACGAAAGGACAAGCATGGCGAACATTGGCGCCGTATTGAAAGAGGAGATCTCGCGGCTCGCCCGCCGAGAGCTCCGCAGTCAAGTGGATGGGATGAGGAAGGCGTCGGCTCAATACCGGCGAAGTATTGCCGCGTTGAAGCGCCAGGTGGCAAGGCTCGAACGCCAGGTGTCGCTGCTCCAGGGGAAAGTGCTGGCCCGCCCCGTGGACACACCGGAGGAATCCACTGCCAGGCGGGTGCGGTTCGCTCCCAAGGCGCTTCGTTCGCAACGCGAGCGGCTCGGCCTGTCGGCCGCCGACTATGGAAAGCTCGTGGGTGTGAGCGCCCAGTCGGTCTACAACTGGGAGCATGAGGCGGCCCGCCCTCGCGGCGAGCCACTCCGCAGGCTCGTGGCCCTGCGAGCCGTAGGCAAGAGGGAAGCACAGGCCCGTCTGGAGCAGCTCGGAAAGCAAGGGGCCAGGAAGGGCCGCGCGTCGTAACGGACTGATCGCGACACGCTGTCGCGCGATCTGGTCGAAGAGACCGGACGTTGCGCTCGAACTGCGGCAACCTGAGCCTCCTCGGTCGCAGATGACCATGTGGAAGACGATCGAAGACACCATCGGCAACACGCCGCTGGTCCGGCTGAAGCGGCTGCCAGGGGCGACCAGCAACATCGTCCTGTGCAAGCTCGAGGGCGACAACCCCGCGGGGTCGGTGAAGGATCGCCCGGCGCTGTCGATGGTCCGGCGCGCCGAGGAACGCGGCACGATCAAGCCCGGTGACGTCCTGATCGAGCCGACCAGCGGCAACACCGGCATCGCCCTCGCGATGGCCGCGGCCATGCGCGGATACAAGATGGTGCTGGTGATGCCGGAGCATCTCTCCGTCGAGCGCCGACAGACGATGCGGGCCTACGGTGCGCAGATCATCCTCACCCCCAAGCAGGGCGGCATGGAGGCCGCGCGCGACCTCGCCGAGCGGATGGTCGCCGAGGGCAAGGGCGTGATGCTCGACCAGTTCGCCAACCCCGACAACCCGCGCGCCCACTACGAGGGGACCGGCCCGGAAATCTGGCGCGACACCGAAGGCTGTATCACCCATTTCGTGTCGAGCATGGGCACCACCGGTACGATCATGGGGGCGGGCCGGTTCCTGAAGGAGAAGAACCCGAGGATCGAGATCATCGGCTGTCAGCCTACCGAAGGATCGCAGATCCCGGGCATCCGCAAGTGGCCCGAAGCCTACCTGCCGAGAATCTACGACCCCAAGCGAGTCGACCGGCTGGAATCCGTGAGCCAGGCCGAGGCAGAGGAGATGGCGCGGCGCCTGGCTCGAGAAGAAGGCATCTTTGCCGGCATCTCATCCGGCGGCGCCGTGCATGTGGCACTGCGCATCTCCAGCGCCGTCGAGAACGCAGTGATCGTCGCGATCGTCTGCGATCGCGGCGACCGCTATCTCTCAACGGGTGTGTTCCCGGCCTGAACGATGGGCGACCGCCCGCGTCAACGCTATGACGATCGTCCCAGCACGTTGGTCGACCCTCACGTGCCAAGCAGCAAAAGGAATGACCCATTTCCTCGGGCAGGAGGGGAAAAGGCGTTCTCTCCCCTCCTTTCAAAGGAGGGGTGGCGCGAAGCGACGGGGTGGTTTGCGCTGGCTCACCGCC
>DAIQQA010000319.1:0-2183 GCA_036787045.1 Burkholderiales bacterium
GTTTCGCTCGATGACTCGCGTGCCGCATGCGGTGTCTGCGGTGGCAGCCCTGTTCTTCCTCTGTCTTCTGCTGGCGGGCTATGGCTTGTGGGGGCTCGTCATGGTCGTTCCCGTTGATATTTGGGCGATGGCCCGAATCCTTGGCTTCCGGTGCCCAAAATGCGGTGCGCGTCTTTCGTACAGTCAGACTACGTGGCTCTCAACGCACATCTTTCTCAGGCGGATCCAGTTCATTGGCCCACCGTTTCCGACCTCTACCCCATGCCTCAAGTGCGGAAACGAGATCTCTTGACTCGGGATGGGTCGCACTCGCCCCCACGAAAGGCACCAATGGCGCCAGTGTTTCGGAGGGCTGCCCAACAAAGCGCTGCAGCTGACACCAAACAGCTGGCCGCGGTCGAGGCATGGTGGCATTCTGGCGGCGGCGGCTCAGCCGCAGCGCTGGCGGTCAGCGCTGTTTGGTGCAGCTGAGCGCCGATCCGTTAGGCGGCAGACGGAGAGCATGCGCGACACATTCCTAGTCCTCGCGTTCGTAGCTCTCACTACGGTTGCCTGGTCAGCCACTGCTAGCGCCGTCGACGTATGCAACTGCAAGGGAAACGCCGCTCCCGGCGGTCCCTGCTACGCCGGTCCTGGGGGACCTGCCTACTCCGGTGCGGGTGGCCCTGCTTACGCAGGCCCGGGCGGACCATGCTATGCGGGGCCAGGCGGCCCGCGTTACGACGGACCCGGGGGACCGTCGTACGATGGTCCTGGTGGCCCGCGCTACACCGGCCCTGGCGGCCCCGCATATGACGGCCCCGGCGGTCCGGCGGACGACGGACCTGGTGGTCCTTGCTATGCGGGCGCAGGCGGCCCTTGCTATTCGGGGCCTGGCGGAACCGGCGAACGTTGTCCTGCAGTGTGCAGGTGACTCGTCCTCAGAGTTCCCTCGAGTCATGCCGCCTAACAAGCAACCGTGATCAGTAGTCAAGGATCAAGTTGCATCGGCTTCCCTCCAAGCGGTGCCATCGCGCACCATTCCGTTGAGGATGGTGAGGAGCTTTCGGGCGAGCGCGACGAAGGCCACCTTGGCCGGCTTTCCATGGTTGCGGAGGCGCTGGTAGAGCGCGCGGAGGACGGGATTGAAGCGCGCACCCGTCACGGCGGCGAGATAGAGGGCGGTCCGCACGGAGGCGCGCCCGCCACGGATTCGTCGCTGACCTCTGTGCTTGCCGCTGTCTCGAGCAAAGGGAGCGATTCCGACGAGGGAGCTGATCTGTCTGCGGCTCAGCGTGCCGAGTTCGGGGAGATCGACGAGCAACGTCCGTGCGACAGCGGGCCCCACGGCGGGTGCCGTTTGGAGCAGCTTGCCGACCTGGCCGCGTTCCGGGTCCTGAGCGAGAGCGGCATCGACCCGGCGATCGAGCTGGTCGATGCGCTGCTGCAGGATCGTGATGAGTCCAGCGATCTCGCGCCGCAGCGCCTTCGGAGCGATGGACAGGCGGTTCTTCTCCGCGGCCATCATCGCGATCAGCTGCCTGCGCCGGGCCACGAGGTCGGCCAGCGCTCGATGGATCCCCCTGCGTACTGGCGTCACGGGCGGCGCGGCCACCGCGCCGTATCGGGAGAGCAGCCGCGCATCGATCGGGTCGGTCTTGGCCAGGATGCCCAATGCCTCGCCGAAGCGACGCACCCGCCACGGATTCACAAGGACAACCGGCAGGCCAGCATCTGCGAGCTTATGAAGAAGCGGCCGCTCGTAGCCGCCGGTCGACTCGATCACGATGCGTTCCGGATCGAGGCGCCGCACGCGGCGGACGAGCTGCGCGATCCCACGGCCGTCGTTCGCGCAGTGGCTCACGGAGGCCTCGGGCCCATCGGCCCAGTCGAGATGATCCTTGGAGACGTCGATTCCGATCGTACCCATCGTGATACCCTCCCCGAGCAGCGACTCGAGCTCTTGGATTCGGGCTCCGATGCGGGCCCTGGCAACCGTTCAAGCTTCGCTGCGAGAAGGGGCCGGAGACCCGTGCTTGCTAACGGTCTCGCAAGGGACCAGGTGCTGAGCGGTCTTCCGACCCCGGGTTGAACGAGCCGGCGGGCAGGTGGCTTCTGTCCGTCGGCTCACCCATTGAACCATCTGGACGTCACCATAAGAGGCGCTGCAGCTGACACCAAGCACCTGGCCGTGACCGGGGCCT
>DAIQQA010000069.1:0-24006 GCA_036787045.1 Burkholderiales bacterium
TTTCCAACCGTCGCGTTTGTGTGTTCGGAGCGCAACAGCAGCTCGAGTGCGTGAAGTTCCTCGTGGCGATCGAGGATTGGCCGTCGACCAAGGAACGACCTCCGGCCGCAGCGTCCGAAAAGGCTGGTGCGGCGGCGGACATCCATCGGGAAGACGGCTTCTCTGCGATTTATCGGAGCTCCCCCGGGAAACTTGAACTGACCGTCTGGCCCAGGGGCCAAGAAACTCCGGCTCCAGGATGACGATGCGGAGAATCACGCTGGATGCCCGGTTTCCCGGGGGATAGCGGATCGCCGGCACATGCGGTTCGTCAACTCTCGATCTACCGCGTCCGCCGGGCCTCGGCGTCGTGTGCGAATCTGTGGTTCGCGTGTGCTGTCGCGTGAATTCTCTCGCTGGTGCGCGGTCAAATGCGCGGCGGTTGGCGCAGTAGCGGTGGGTCCAATGGGTCCAGCATCTATAACCGAAGAGAGGTGGACGCCGACCGGCAGCGAGCATAGCCTGTGCTGTATCTGGCTCGACCCTCGCAAACGGGACGGGTGTCGCGCGTAGGCGTCAGCCAACTCTAACAAAGTGTGAGTTTCAGTGAGAGCCCTGCAACGGGAGGTGCGTTAGATCGAATTATTCTGGCGCCGGTGCGGTAGTTGTGCAGATGAGGAGCAACGTGCACCCGCGTTCCGGGCAGCTGTGTGTTGGATTCAGAGGGAAGGCCTGCGAAAAGGTCCCCGCGATTCCCGGCTGCAGCGCGCTGTGCAAGAAGCTCGGCTGCAAGAAGCCCGAAAAGAAAGGGCCGGGTTGCCCGCCGGGCTGGCGCGCCGCCGGCTCGACGGACTTCGAGGGGCAGTGCTGCCGTGGCACGATCGACAATGCACGGGACTGCTGCCCGCCCGCGCGCATTGCGCGGCTCGACTCCCGCTGCTGCGGGCCGGACGAAGCGGTGATCGACAACCGCTGCCAGAAGACACCGCAGCCGCCCGAGAAGAAGGAGTGCCTGCCGGAGCAGCAGGCCTGGGGCGAGCGCTGCTGCAAGCCGCCGCTGCAACCGAAGGGCTTCGCTTGCGTGCAGCCGCAGAAGCCGCCTCCCAAGGACAAGTCGCTCAAGCCGCCGGTGGTGCACGACGTTCTGCGCATCGAGTTCAAGAAGGACGCACCGCAGACCTGGTACGACCCGTCGGCCAGCTTCCGCGTCAGCGTCACGCCCGACGGCCAGCGCAGCTTCGAAAGCCTCCTCGCGCGCAAGGCCGACGCCAAGCTCAAGGTCGAGCTGGCCGGTCATGCCTCGATCGAAAAGCCGGCCGACGACCCCGGCTACAACGACCGCCTCAGCGAGCGCCGGGTGCGCCTGATCCTGAGCGAGCTGGAAAAGCGCGGCGTGGACGGCGCGCCTGGGCACCCCGCCGAACGCGCCGGCCAGCACGGATTGTCGAGAGCTGTCCGCCGGGTTGCTGGCTTGCGGCGATGCGGGTGCGTCGGGCACGCCGTCGCCGCAGGACCGCAACGTGACAGCCAGACCTTCGCGCTGGTGGAGTAGCCCGAGCGACGGCTGTTGCCCGGTTACGCTCGTCATGGCGCACCCGACCTGGGTCAGAAATGACGCATCTTTCTAACAGCGCGGTTTTGCGCTATACGCTGCACTTCGCCGGCAACGAGAGCCGACTTGTGCAAGCGAGGAGGAAGCATGAGCGCAATCTTCAACGAATATCTGATCTTCCGCCAGGACAAAGGTCCCGACGTGGAGCTGGTGGTCAACGGCGACGAGTTCTATGCACGCTACGAGACCGGGGACGGCTACACGGTCGTCTACGATATTGACCTGGGGTTGTACTGCTACGCGAGCCTGGAGAACGGTGCCTTTGTGTCTACGGCCACGCCCATAAGCAAGACGCCACCGGTCGGACTGCGCCGTCATCTGAAGGAATCGCCGGAAGTGCGCAACCGCAAGTTCCGCCAGCGCTACGATGCGATCCGCCCGGCGCAGCCGGAGGCCAGCCCGCACATGGTGCGTACCTTCGGCCCGCAGCGCGGCCTGCTCGCCGGGCGGCGCGTGAGCACCGGGCGGGTCAGAGGCCTCACCATCCTGGTCGAGTTTCCCGATCTGCAATCGAGCGTCACGCCGACCGACGTCGACGAGATGCTCAACGGCGCCAACTACACTGCCAACGGCAACTTCTGTTCGGTGCGCGAGTACTACCGGCTGATCTCCGGGGGTAAGCTCGATTACACCAACGCGGTAGTGGGACCGATCAGGCTGGCGCGGGATCAGAGCTTCTACAAGAACAACCTGCTGGTGCGCGAAGTCATGGACATCGTCGCGGCGCAGCGCAACAACGACTTCGCCGAGTTCGACTCGCAGGGCCAAGGCGTCATCGACGCCGTCAACTTCCTCTACGCCGGGCGCACCGTCTACGAGGGCGAGCTGTGGCCGCATAACTTCGAGATCGACCTGCGCTATGGCGCTTATCGCACCAGCCAGTACATGCTGACCAGCATGGGCCGCAGCCGGGTGGACCTGTCCATCGGCACGTTCTGTCACGAGAGCGGCCATCTGCTGTGCCGCTTCCCGGACATGTACGACTATGGCGAGCGCGACGGCGATTTCGAGACCAGCCACGGCATCGGGGTGTACTGCCTGATGGGTTCGGGCAACCACCTCGACCGCGGCCGCACGCCCTCGCCGGTGTGCGGCTATCTGCGCGACCTGGTGGGCTGGACCGACAATCAGGTGAGCCTCAACAGCCTCGGCGAGTTCCGGGTCAAGCACGGTGACTACCGCACCGTGCTCAGGTACGAGACGGACCGGCCCAACGAGTACTTCATCGTAGAGAACCGCAGCCGGCTCGGCCTCGACGCCGCCTTGCCCGCCGAGGGGCTGGCGGTGTACCACTGCGATTGGCTCGGCTCCAACGAGTGGCAGGGCGGCACCGCAGACAAGCACTATCAATGCGGACTGCTGCAGGCCGACGGGCATCTGGATCTGGAGCGCAACGTTAACGGCGGCGACGGCGGCGACCTGTTCGCCGGCCGCGCAGGGGTGGTACTTTCGCACGACACGACGCCTTCGTCCCGGCAGTGGGACGGCGCGGAGTCCGGGCTGATCATCGGCGAGGTCGGTGCGCCCGGCGAGACCATGCGCTTTCGCATCGGCGAACAGGTCAAGGGCAACGTCGCGCGCGCCGAGATCACCACCGACCTGCTGATTCCCGATAACCAGCCGGCGGGCATCCAGAGCCGGGCGACCATTGTCGAGCGCGGGTCGGCGAAGTCGGTGAGGGTGCGCGTATCCATCATCCACACCTACATCGGCGACCTGCAAGTTGAGCTGGTCGCGCCGTCTGGCAGGAAGGCGCTGCTGCACGACAAGAAAGGCGGCGGGCAGGACGATCTGAAGCAGACCTGGACCTCGCAGTCGCTGCCGGCGCTTGCCGCGCTCAACGGGGAGGCGATCGAGGGGCAGTGGACGCTTGCCATTCGCGATCTGGCGCGGCGCGACACCGGACGGCTAAACTGGTGGCTGCTGGAGATCGAGTACGAGCCGTCGGCCCGGGTTGTGGAGATGCAGGCCGAAGCGAACGCCGCGATCCCGGATGCGAGCGCTACCGGTATCGAAAGCGAGATCAGCGTGACGCAGACCGGTGCGGTGAGCGACATCCAGGTGGGGGTCCGGATCGCCCACTCCTATCGCGGGGACCTCGTAGTCGAGGTCGTGGCGCCCTCAGGTCGCGCGGCGACGCTGCACAACCGGGAGGGTGGTTCGAAGCACGATCTGCGCGTGACCTACGACCGCGCCGCGGCGCCGGCGCTGTCCGGGCTGCTGGCCGAGCAGATCAAGGGAGACTGGAAGCTGCGGGTGCGGGACCTGGCGGCAATCGACCAGGGCACGCTGGAGGGGTGGTCGTTGAAGCTGAGCTACTGAGCGCGAGTCTCCGCGACACGACGCATCGAAGGGCCTGGGGTGCCACTGCGGGGAGACGATCGATGATGTATCGGTGCAAGTTCTACAAAGGGGATTATCACGACAGACAGGTGCAGGCGAACGCCGACAAGTGCGTGGGCTATGTCGAACACCATTTCAACAGCGCCGCCAGCGCAGCCGCGAGCTACACCGTCGTGATTACCGGCGCCAACGCGTCGCAAACCAGTCGCAACTGGGGGCGCTGGTATGCTCAGGCCGTGGCGCGTGAGTTCGACCTGCCGGTCGGCGGCGACCAGGGCATCCTGGTGGGGGGCTACGGCGGCCGCGGTGACTTCAATCTGCGCTTCACGAACATGCCGGCGATCCTGCTCGAGCCGCTGTTCGTCAGCAACCCGCAGCAGGCCGACTGGGTCCGCAGCGTAGCGGGTCAGACCCGGCTCGCCAGCATCCTGTCCGACAGTATCCGACGCTTCTTCCAGAACGGGGGGCTGATCGGTTTCAGCGTCGGGCACAAGTACAAGCGCTCCTCCCCCAGCGATCGCGGCGCCGCGGTGGCCGGGGGCGGGTGGGAGGCCGACTATGCCGAGCAGGTGCTGTTGAAGGCCAAGGTGATGCTCGAGCAGGTCGAGGCGCCGCAGGAGGAGCGCCAGATCCAGATCGTGGCCGGCGACAAGGTCCTGTTCACGCAGGTCATCGACGTGGATGCCGATGTCACGTGGGACAGTGTGCGCGGTGTGCTGCGGATCGATCGCCCGGTGCCGGCTACGGTCACCGCGCCGCGTTCGGCACGCGCTCTGCAGTCGGTGCGCGCAACTCGGCAAATCGCGCAGCCGAAAGTGCGTGGCAAAGCGAAGTCGAAAGCCCGCGGCGGCGCAAAGCCCAGAGCGCGGCGTCAGCGCAGGCCATAGCGGACTGCAAGGCAGACGCTATCCGGCTGCTTTCTAGCTCAGGCCCGGCTTTTTGCGCTTCTTGGACGCCTTGCGTTTTGCCGCAGGCTTCTTCGTTGCGCCCTTCGCGGTGGTCGGTTTTCGCCGGGCCGGCTTCTTCCTGGCGGTTGGCTCTTTTACAGCTTCCCTGACGGCGGCCACTGGGGCGGCCGCGACCGGCTCTGCCAACTGCTCGCGAATACGGCGGACTGCGCTCGATGTGCGGCCGCGCGCGCCGCCGGGAGGCGCCGTCGCCATCCTGCCGATAAAGTCGAGCTGGTTCACGACCGAGTCGCGCTCCTGCTCGCTGGCCTGTGCCTCGAGGAAGGCTGCGCGGTATTGCGCAACGATGTCGTCGGTAGCTGCCGTATCGACCGAGTTGTTGAGAAGGTGTTCCAGCAGGGTCGCATCCGGGAGGGATACGGCATCCCAGAACGAGCGTGATGCGGCGAAGCGTTCCTTCGCCGCAGCGCGCACGCGCGCCAGCCAGGCCGGCGCGTCGTCCGGTGCCTTGCCCAGGATGGCCTCCACTGTCAGCCAGTTGATCACCGGATAGGGGTCCACCTCGCCGTGGGCGAGCTTGCGGTCCGCCGCTCGCCGGTACCAGACAGCGGACTGTGTGAGTGCTGTGTGCCTGGCCTGCCCGTCAGTGATCTGAGCCAGGCGCTTGTACGCGCTGCCCAGCAGGGCGAGACGCTCGCCGGTCTCGGCCAGCGCATTGAGTGTCTTCAGCCGCTCGATGGCGCGCTCGATCAGCGCCGGCTGGCGCGACTTCTCGCCCCAGCGCGCCTCGAGATTGGCGAGCTGCTCGACCACCCGCAGCGAGACTTCGCGTTCGGTGTCTTCCGATTCCAGCGCCTTCTGCAAGTACTCGGTGGCGCGTCCGAACTCGCCGACCCTGCCGTATGCCGTGCCGATGCACGCCAGCACGTCGCCGCGCTTGAGCCAAACCGGAGGGCAGCCCTCCAGCAGCTTCGTCAGCGTCTCGCGGTCGGGCCCGCGTTCCAGGTCGCGGAGCAGCTCCTGCGGAGCGACCCAGCCCGGCTTGCGGGTGGCGCCCGGCACCTGTGCCACCGAGTAGAGTCGGAAGTCCGGATCGCCGTAGGCCTGATAGGCACCCCAGGTATTGCAGTCGGGGAACTGCTGCCAGGTCCGGCGGCGCGCATCCAGCAGCGCCGCGCCAAACGTGGCTCCGGCCAGCATCTCGTCGTAGAAGACCCGCGCGAAAAAGTTCGCCGCATCGTCGCGCACAGCCCAGCCGGCCGCCACTACTGCGCGCACGCCCATCTCGATCAGCTCGCGCGAGATGCTGGCGGCCAGGCGGTTGTACGCCACCGGCGCGCCGTCGCGCGCTTCGGGACCGACCTGGGCCAGATGACAACAGTTGAGAAACACCAGGTCGGGGACCTGCCGCATCTGACCGATCTCGGCGGCGGTCAGATACAGACCATTTTCCAGAAGCATTCCGCTGCGCGCCCGGCTGTCCGTTGCGTCGCCGGGTTCGTAGTGCCCGTGTCCGGCCAGGTGCACGATGCGATAGGGCCGGGCGAACAGCCCGTCCAGCACGTCCATGGCACTCGGGCGGTCGGGGTAGTAGGTGACCTGGAAGCGCCCGCCCAGCAGCGCGGCCACTTGTTGCGCCTCCTCGCGCGCCGCCGGCAGTGGCGGCACACCTTCGCTGGTGAGCGGGTCGCCCACCACGTACGCGGCGTTGACGGTGGTCGCGCGGATCTGCGCGCGGAAGGTGGCAGTCTGCAGCTGCCGCACCATTCCCACCTCCACGCACACCGGCCGCACGCCGTGCGTCATCAGCTCCCAGGGGTAAGCCGCCGTCTCCGCATCGACCACCATCACCAGCCGGGACTGCTGCACCAGGCTGTCCTTGAGTGCGTTGGGTATCATCAGCTCGAACAGGGTGCGCGCGCTTTCCGGCTTGAACTGCGTGTCGCGGACAGAGATGCGCACCAGGCGGTCGATCAGCTCGGGCTGTCCGTGTTGCACCCGAACCTCCGCGCGGGCGCGATCGGTGAGCGCGATGTAGCGCAGCGCAGTGGCTTCGCGCGGCCGGCGGTCCGGCTCGGGGAAAGCCAACCCGAGCACCGCGTTCCAGGCCGGCACATCCACCTGTGCCGGATCCGAGAGTGTGCTGCGGACCCGCTCCACCAGTGGGGCAGGCAATGCCGGCTGCATGGCCTGCGTCGCACCCCGCCCCTCCGCGGTGATGATCCAGCGGCGCCATTGGTCGCGCGACAGGCTGGGTGTCACGCGGACCTCGCCACCCTGGCCCTGGCGCAGCAGATCCGCGGCTTCGATGCGCACGTCCAGCTCGGACTCGACGTCGGATGCCAGCTCCTTCACCGCGTGGGCGGCGTGGATCGCCACATCCGCGTACAACTCGACGATCTCGATCTCGCTGATGCGGGTGGCGAGCCCCTTGGTGTTAGCGATCTCGTGGTTGGCCTGTCCGATCGCGCGCAGCAGCGCGCTGACCGAGTCTTCGACCGTGATGCTGGCAGAGGAGTTGGTCCCGATCAGCAGCACGCTCAGGCCGGCCTCCTGCTGCGAACGGGCGGCTATTTCGCCGTCTGTCCAGCCGCACTGGTCCTCGACCAGCGCAACATAGTCCAGTGCGCCGCGCCGGATCGCATTGGCCAGCGTGGCCGGCGACAGCTCGCCCATCGAGCCCAGACCGATGATGACTGCCCCGCGCGGGATCCCGAGCTCCTTCTGCAACTGGCCCGGTGCGCGCAACACCACCGTGTTCGTGCCCAGCGCCCCGGGGTAGATGCCCAGCCCGTAGCGCTGCGACAGGGCGCCGTCGAGACGCCGGTCGAGATAGCCTTCGGCGCCGGCGATCGTGTCGCCCTCGTAGTGGCCGGCCATGACCGCGAATCTGGCGTGGCGCAGGTCGCCATGTACCACCGAGACCTTGAAGCCCACCGCCTTGCCTGCCGTGTAGCGGCGGGTACGCCCACCCAGCAGCCCCGCAACGAACTCGGCTTCGGTGGGGTAGAGCACGCTCTGTGGCACGTAGGGGATCTTGGCGCGCACGCCGCGTGCGGTGGCCGGCGGTGAGGTCGGGAGCTGGCCGGTGCGTCCGTCGTTGAGCAGCTGGAGGAAGGCCGGAAACGCCGGTTTGTGATTGGCGAGGTTGCCGTGCTCGGCCGCGGCGTACCATGTGGCCACACCGGGCAGCTTGCCCGCGTCGTAGGTGACCTTGCCGTCGCCGGCGTCGGTGGTGAGCAGGAGCAGGCGGCCGCGCGCGTCGACCTCGATCCCGCAGGGTGTGCTGGGCGCTGCGCCTGCCACGTAGAGCACGCGGTCCGCGTTGGGGATCTCGACGGGCAGCGCCGACAGTGCGCTCTGCGCATCGCGCAGGAACGCTGCCGGGGGCACGCCGCCGCTGTTACGGTTGCTCTTGCGCAGGTCGGTCCAGATCTTCTGCGTGAACCAGTCGGGCTCGTTGCCCTCCTTCTGCGGCAGCAGCTCCAGTGCTCCGCGGAAGCTCGCGACGATGTCGAGGATCTCCTGCCGGCTGTGGAAGATGTCGAGCAGGGCGAGCTGGCGGATCGTGGAGGCCATGCCGAGCAGGGTCTCGACCATGGAGTGCGAGCCGCGGTTGGGCGTGCCCAGCATCACGAAGCGGCTGCCGGGCCGTGAGCAGACCTGCTCCCACAGGCGCGGGTGCTGGGCGATGAGCGAGCGCACCACCAGCCCGCCCATGCTGTGGGCCACGAACCGGATCGGCTGGCCGCTCGCCGCCAACGCCTTCTCCACCGCCTTGCCCAGCTCTGCGCCGGCCTTGCGGATGGAGTTGCGCCAGTCGTAGGCGAACGGGATCACTTCGTGGCTGTCGCTCAGGTAATCGCACAGATCCCGGTAGTAGTCGCCGAGCAGCCCCACCGGCGTCACCTGCGCGTCCTCCAGGTCGCGGATACGGGCCAGCCCGCCGATCAGCAGGTCGGCGTAGTCGAGCCAGATCAGGTTGCCGGCGCGTTGGAGCTGCGAGCCCAGGATACCGTGCAGCACGAACACCACGGGCTGCGCGGCAGCGGTGCGCTTCTGGATCGAGCGTAAGGTCGGCACCGGCATTGGGCGCTGGACGTCCAGCCGGAGGAACTCCTCGGGGACACGCTCCTCCGGTGCGGTGATCCAGCGCACCAGCGCCGCCCGCGTGGGCTCGTTGCGGAAGTAGTTGAAGTGGTTGACGGTGCTGCCCTGGTGGAACACGTAGTGCACATCGGTCCGGTGCGCGCCGGAGAACATCGAGTCGGTGTTCACCACCAGGTCGTTGTCGCGGCCTTCGTAGATGAAGCGGTCGGTGACGAATACGCCGAGCTGCTTGAGCCAGTTGCCACCCTCGATGTCGCCGGCGATCACGCCCAGCGCGCCGGTCGCCTTGCGGGCGTTGTTGAGCAGCGCCACCAGCGGCGATTCGGGAATCATCGCCTCGATGCCCGGGATCACCGACGGCTGCATGCGCTGCTTGACCACTTCCAGGGTCACGCGCTTGACGACCTGATAGATCGCCGAGGTGCCCAGACCGGGGATGAGTCCGATCAGGTTCGTGAGGATCGACAGGAACTCGTCGATGTTCTCCGAGGCGAGCAGAGTGCCGCGCGCCGGGCAGGCGACCCTGGCGTAGCGCACGACGCGCAACTGCTTCTGGTCGAGCAGGCTGCGCAGGCGCTTGAGCTGCTTCTGGTCGTAGGCGTCGGCTTCCTCCTGGTCCGTGTCGCGCCGGCCGTAGTTGCGGATCTGCGTGTCGGCGATCTCGGTGAGGCACAGCAGATCCCCGACCAGCCCGCCCCGCGAGTGCGTTACGAGGTGTACCTGCGCACCCACCGGCAACGCCTCGAGCAGCGCGATGGCGTTGTCGATGGGGCTGTCGCTCATGGTGCGATGCTCGAAGGCATAGATGTGCTCGCCGAACGATTCGCGTAGGACCTGCCAGTGCAGGCTGGCGTCGGGGGTGGCGAGTGCGCCGAAGCTGCTGAGCGTGCGCGAGGCCGTGCCGTGGATGAACACTAGCAGCGGCCTGCCCTGGGGCAGGTCGGTGGCGGCGACCGGCTGCGCGCGCTCTAGGTCCGCTGGGCCGGCGTTTGCGGCCCCGGCCCAGCGATACAGCCCCGGCCCCGGCGTCAGCCGCCTCTCGATGAGATACATGAGGAGCTTGGCGCTCGCCCAGGCGCCGAGCTGCTCGCCCTTGCCCTTGACCAGGTCCTTGAGGAGCTCCGGCCACTTGGCCGGGTTCTTGAGGTCCTCCTGGATCTCGTCGGGCTTGAGCCGCAGCACGCGCAGCGCGGTGGTGACCCATTCCTTGACACCGCGCTCGGTGGCGCTGGGTTGCGCGATCGCGCTGAGCGTCAGTCCACGCTCGCTGATCGCCTCGGGCTGCAGCAGTGCGACCTGCTCCCGATAGCGCGCCGCCGAGGTCCAGACCGTGAACCCCCCCTCGACCTCGATCTCCAGGATGTCGTCGTCCTCGATCTCGAGCGCTTCGGGCTGCTGCTCCTTCGCCGCTCGCGCCGCCGGCGACAGGCTGAAGGCATGCACCACCTGCACGTTGTCGAGCAGATCGGTCGGGGCCTTGGCGGGGCCGCCGGGTCCGGCCGAGCGCACTGCCGCAGCGTAGGGGGCGGCGGGCTCGCGCTGCCCGGGGATCAGAAGCTTGACGGTCATGATGCGTGCCTCGCGGGTCAGGCCTCGGGCGAGAGGAACAGCCGGCTGAGGTTGGCTTTGCTGCCCTCGAGCTGCGGCACCTGGTCGAACTTGCCGGACTTGAGCTTTGCCATCGTGCGGGCGTGCAGATCGCGAAAGGTGATCTTGCCTTTCGCCTCTTTGAGTGCAGCGACGAGGTTATAGGTGAGCGCGCCGTTGTAGCTGCCGCCGATGTAGGCGTCTGCCGAGGTCTGGGTGTCGCGGCAGCCCGTGATCAGCACCTCGGGTATGTCCACGGTCACGATGTCGCTGCGCCGCTTCTTGGCCCTGCCGGCGGCACTGAGGGTGCCCATGAAGCGCCCCTTGAGCTTGCGTCCCGATTCGGCGGCCATCAGGTCCCACGGGTTGGGCAGGTAGCGCTCGATTACGGGCGCGTCGGGCGGGTTGATCGCGCGGGTATTGGTGCCCGAATGGCAGCAGTCCATGATCACGGTGAGGTTCACGCCGGAGCGCATGCCGTCGAAGGTCTTGCGCAGCCAGTCGTCGCGCAGCGGGTTCTTCCAGTCGAGGTCGGTGGGGCAGAGTATCTCGTCGCGCCGGTCGGCCTCGTCGCCGTCGTTGTCAGGGACGTTCGAGCCGTGGCCGGAATAGTGCAGCAGCAGCACGTCGCCTTTGCGCGCCCCGCGCAGCAGGTTGCGGATGGCGGCCTCCATGCTCTTCTTGGTGGCGGCAAAATCCGCCAGCATGGTGATGTCGCCGGCAGCAAAGCCGTAGTACTGGGTCAGTGCCGACTGCAGGTTCTTCAGGTCGTTGACGCACCCCCGCAGGTCGGCGCCAGGGATCTTGTACTTGTTCACTCCGATCAGAACCGCCTTCTTTGCCATGGAGATCTCCTTTTCTGTGGGGCGCGACGCTGCGCGCGTGAAGCTAGAGTAGCACCCGCTTGCAGGGTCGATCGATATGTCGCTTGGCAGAGTCGCGATGACCGATGCGAGCAGGATGAGCGAAGCATACTCTCCATGCAGCGCATGGTGAATGCTTCGATGCGCTGCGCATGCTATGACTTCGGTGAGATGACGCCGCGCGGCGAAATCGGGTATAACGCCACGGATCGCGCCGCAGCGCGGCCGAACCGTCGGAGCGTCGAGGAGGGGACATGACACGACTGATGCATTGGGTGAGATACCCGGGGAGCAGGCAGACGGGCACCGGGATGCACCTCTCAGTGGCTATGTGCATGCTCGTGGCGACTGGCTGCGCGCAGATTCCCGTCGCCGAACTGGGGGCCTATCGCAGCGCATTCGACCAGGCGCAGTCCGCCTCGGAGCAGGTGCTGCTCGACTTCGACCGCACCCTGACGGAGTCCAAGGGGCTGGTCAAGCGCACGGAGGACGCCAAGCGCCAGGCCTTCGAGCCGTTCCCGTCCGAGTGGAAGAACATTCCGCACAAGCCCGGCGAGGGGGCCGACGCCGACGTGGAGGCGCGCCGGCAGGCGCTGGAGGTGGTGGACCGCTACAACGATTCGCTCGCCAGGCTCGCGGAGGGCAAGAGCGTGACGGAGGTCAGCGGCAGCGTGGGCAGCCTGGTCGATTCGATCACCGAGCTGGTGACAGTGGCGGGGGCCGCCGCGATGCCCGAGCTGGTGGCGGCCGGTCCGCTGCTGTCGCAGTGGGCGCAGGAGCTGGAGAAGGCGAGGCTGCGCAAGCAGTTCGCCGACGCGCTGGAGCGCGGCGCACCGGTGGTAGACAAGATCCTGGATGCGCTGATCGCCGATGTGGGCTCGCATTACGAGCTGCGCGCCACCCTCAATAACCGCAAGCGGCTGCTGGCAGTGGGACAGATCACTGAGCAGGTGGGCACGGTGCACATGCTGCTGGCGAGCCGTGCGGCACCCGGCGAGGACTATGACGACGTGCAGGCGATCCAGGCTCGGGTGAACGGCGCGGTGGCTCCGGCGGCCGGTGAGTTGGTTGAGTATCCCTACCAGCTCGAATCTGGCCCGCCGGGCGCACCGGCCTTCGGTGCGGTGGACGCTGCCGCCCTGAAAGCGTCCATCGCTGAGCTGAACCGACGGGTGGAGAGCTACACCGCGATCGTGGCCCAGGTGCAGAGTCTGGGGGAAGTGCTGACGCGGTATCAGGCGCTACTCGGAGAGACCAAGGCGGCACTCGCGAACCTGCGTCGCGCGCAAGCCGACAACAGCCGCCTGGCGGCGGCGACAACCGACCTCCTGAAGACAGCCTTCGAGCTGAGGCGCGCGTTCGAGGAGTACCGCAGCGCGACGGCTAAGGCACCGTGACGCTGTTCATCGTTAGAACCGCAGATCAGCCACAGAGGGCACAGAGAGCTTCGCAGCGTCGTCATCTGCGTCTGGAAGGGCAACCAGGTTGGCGAGGCGGGCAGCGCATGGAAGCACTCGGTGTTCCTCTGAGCCCACTGTGGACTCTGTGGCCGGTTTTTGCTGGTTTAACCTGTTGAGGAGACCCCGACCATGGCAGTGCGACGAGCGAAGCGGAAAGCATCCAGAGCAGTGAGCCGCGCCGCAGCCCCCACCGGCGCGCAGGGTATCCGCGATACCTACAGCGCGGGGTTGCAGCAGGTCGGCGCGGTGTTGGGCTCGATCAAGGCCACGCGTGCGGACCGCGAAGCCGCCCAGCAGACCCTCGACGATCTGACCGCCATGATGCTGGCGCATACCATAGAAACCGTGCAGGGGCGCACGGCACTCCTCACCGGCCTGATCGTCGAGCTCACCGCCGTGATCGCGCGCATCGAGGAGAAGCCGCAGTTTGCTTCGGTCGTGAGCAATCTCGCCGCGATCGTGGAGCAAGCGAACGCCCTGCTGGCGGTGGAGAAGCAGGATCTCGTGTAGGGGTCGGTTCCGGGCAGCGTTGCAGCTGCTGCTAGATTCATCTCCCATCGACCCGGAGCGCTGCCACCAGCTGATCGACCAGCACCTCCGCCGCGCGTGCTTTGTCGGCCGGCAGGGTCTCGTGGTGCTGGTCGGAGAGCTTGGGGTTCGGCCGAGTGCGTGCACCCCAGAAAAACAGCAGGATCGACTTGATCTCGCCGCGCCTGGCCACGATGGCATCCAGCTCCTCGGTACAGGCCGCGGAAAGCTCGAAGCCATCGTCCAGGATGAAGACGACATCGGTGGCTTCCTTGAGGGCGGATTGCATCTCATCCTTCCAGATGACACCCGCGCGGTTGTTCTGGCGGTACTCCCACGCCCGGATGCCTTTATCCTGAAGCAGATCGAACACCAGCTTGAGCAGGTCGCCGTCCTCCGGACGGAGATTGTGGCTGAAGAAGACGTTGTGTTTCCGGTACAGGCGGCTGCGCAGATAGGCGCACCCGGCCGCGCAGCTTTCGATCGGCCGCCGCGAGTCACGCATCGCCTGCGCCCGCTTGCCCACTTCGTTCGCCAGGGCGCGCTTGTCGTCGGCCAGGAGCAGATCGTGCTGGTATCCGCCCGGATGGCCGTCCAGGAGTCTGGGCAAGTGAGCCGCCGCCTGCCCGCCACGGATGAAGCGGATCGTCGGAATGAACATAGCATGTGCCATGCCGTAGACCTCACCAACCGAAGCCGTACCGATCTCGGCGACAAGCAGGCCGCTCGATTGCAGTATGGCGACGACATCCGCATCGGTGTGTGCGATCTCGATGCCAGTTATGCGGCTGTAGCCGGCGGCGCGTAGCGCCCGCGTCACCGCGTCGGCAACATCCTCGGCATCGGTCTGGGTCTCGTCGATCAACAGCGCGGCTTGACGGCTGCGCACTCCGCCCGACGGGTTGATCCGGGCGCGGACGCGCTCCGTCCAACGCTCGCCGTCCTGCTGGATGCTGCGTCCGCCGCGCTCGAGCTCTTCGTCGGCGTCCATCGGGGTGTAAACCACCAGATCGCTCGCAGCCTGCATCGGCACGAACCCGGTACGATCGTCGTAGATCACCCACCGGGGCTTGCGTGCGCGCTCGGCCAGGCGCAGTTCGAAGAGCGAACCGGCAGAGCAGTGCAGCTGGTAGTCCTGGCCGTCGCGGTGCTCACCAGGACCTTTCTCCCGATAAGCGAGCACGCTGACGAAAACGTCGCTCTTGCGGATCAGCTCTTCGAGCCGATTGACGTAGTAGGCGCTGGTGTCGGCCCCTTCGTGGTCCACATAGAGGTCGCAATACTGCGCGATCACCTTCCACACGAAAAGGTTCAGCTCTACGTCTGCCGGGCGCCAGCTGTGGCTGAAATAGGCCTCGATGGTCATGGGCTCCTCTTCGACTGGATCTCTCGTATCAAGGGCATCAGCTTGCGCTGGACCGAGTCGATGTCAGCGGCAAACTGCAGCTCGCGCAGGTCGATGGCAAATACGTCCTTCACGGCATCGGGGAGCGGAACGTCCTCGATTACTACCGGGTATAGATCGGCAGAGGCCGCCGAGCGCCGTTCCATTGCCTGCGCCGTTTCGCGTTGCACCCACTGAGATGCGTTCGATGCGCTCGACACTACGAGCAGGGCCGCATGCGCCCGGCTTGCGGACAGGGCAACCGACGCCGCGATGCCCGACCCGGGACGGATGCTTTCGGTGTCCCGGAACACCGACAGGCCTCCTCGGCGCAGCACTGAGCAGATGAGATCGACGTGACCGGCGTCCTCGTGGGCGTAGCACACGAAGACATCGTCGGGCTGGGCGCCCTGGCTGGCGGCCGTGGCCTCTACCAGCTCAGCGTCCAGTCGCAGCAGCGCCTGCGCGACTTCGAGCGCTGCATCCGGCGGGGGCGGAGCCTCAGCCTGTGCACGGCAGGCCAGAATCAGGGCTGCTAGCAGAGGAAGGTGACCGCCTTCAGAGAGCACTCTGACTAGGCGCTGGGTTTCGCCCGGGCTGGCGAGCCGCGGATACCACCACCGCACCGGGTGGCGCTCGGGAATCAGGCGCTGCAGCTGCCCGGGCGCGAGGTGGGCATCGAGCCACCGGGCGAGATTCGCGGTATTGGCTGCGCTCAGCATGGCGGGCTCAGATGGGTAACGCGTTCGAACTCGGTCAGCGGCCGGGTAAAGAAATCGCGCAAGATGTCCACGGCGGCCGGCTGTACCGGGAGAGCGTCGAGCTGACTCAGTGCGCTGGAGGTGAGCCGCTGGATCTCGCGGCGTGCTTTCCGGTGCAGGGCGGGGACGACTTCCTGCCCGCAGTTTTCCAGTGCGTCCCGCCAGATGGTCGCGATGGTCGGCTTCTGGCAGGCCTCCTGCCCGCGTTCGCGCACACACGGCGCGATGACATGAAAACCCGCCCAGCCCTCCAGGTCGCCGATGTCATTCATGATTTGAGAGGCGATGGCGAACTCTTCGTGCAGCCGCTCCAGCGGGTCTACGAGCTCGGGACGCCCCACCGATAATGCAGCGAGCGGCGCTGGGAGATTGCCGAGTGCGAGTTTGGCGCGCGTCATGGACTGCCAATGCTCCTCGCGCCGGTCCCGGGCGATGCCCTGCCAGGTGGCCGCTTCATCCATCAATTGACCGAGCGTCATTCGGTACCAGGCGCCCCCGAGCTTGGCCACGATCCCAGGGTCCCGCAGGTCGCGTGCGGCGCCTACCAGGCGCAGCGCAGCGCCCACGAGACCGTCTCCGGCCAACACGGACGCGGACGGTCCCAGCGTCCCGCGGATCGTCGCGATGCCGCGCCGCGAGTCGTTGCTGTCCAGGGCGTCGTCATGGTGCAGGCTGGCGTTGTGCAGGCACTCGAGTGCAGCGGCTATCTGCGCATGGTCCTCCGAGGCGGTCGCCCCGAAGGCCTCGATCCACAGCAGGTAGAGACTCCCGGGGAAAAGGCGCCAGCGCGTAGCAGTGCCAGCACCTGGTCCGCAAGACTCGATCCAGCTCGGCTCCGCAACGTCGTTCGCGGACAGTGTTCCCAGTGCCGGCGCGACCCGCCGCTGGTACGCATCCAGCGCCCATCCCGGATAGCTGCGCGAGCGACGTTGCGGCGGCATGGCGGTGGGTTTGGCAGCGTGCACGAGGTCTCGGCTCAGCCCAGCCGCCGGTCGCGAGGCGAGTTCACGCGTCGGGCTTGCCCGCTCGCTCGAGCAAAGCCTGCTCGACCTGCTCAGCCCATGGCTCCGGCTCGCTGCGCCGCTCGCGCGCCTCGCGGATCAGGCGCAGGTTGCGCGCAGTCGTCTCTGGCTCCCATCCCTCCCGAACGGCGGCGAGGGCTTTGTCTGCCGACGCAACCGCGTCGTCCCTGTCCCGACGCAGCACCGCCAGCTCGACCAGGGTGGCATAGTCCCAATAGTCGGGCTGGCCGGCGGCGATGCGCAGCTTCACTGCATAGGTCACGACGGGAAAGAGCTCGGCACGGCGCGGATCGGGTGGATCGCGCAACTCCATCAGCGTCGCGGCATTGACGCCCGGATAGGCGTCCCGGATATCCGCGTTGAAGCCCTTGAGGTACGCCTCGATCGCGCTATCGAGCTGGCCGCGGGCACGCGAAGAGCCGCTGCCGGCCAGGCTCGCCTCCCAGCGGTCCTTGTAGACGCGGCCGAGGAGTGCGTAGGTCTCGCTGCTGGGTCCGCGTGCGAGGAGGATCTCGCGCAGCAGTCGCTCGGCTTCGTCACTGCGCTGCGCACGGTTCAATGCCAATGCCAATTGCTCCTGGACCATCACCGTGGCGGCGAGCGGCTTGGACATCTTCGGTACCAGGTCGATCATCTCCTGCCAGCCCTTCACGGCGCGGTACGACAGCAACAGGTCGACGACAACCGCGGAGTCAGCACTCGCGATATGGCCGAGGGACGCCTCGACAGCTCGCAGTGCCTGCAGGCCCTGCTGGCGGGCGGAGGCCAGCGCTGCCTTCTGCTGCTCGGGATAGTCGACGCGATCCCGGAACACATCGGTCTTCAACCGCTGGATGCCGGGGAAGTCGTCGACGATCCGAACCAGCGGACTGGAGGCTGGCCGATTGCGCGCGGCGCGCAGGCGCTCGGCCAGCGCCCGCCGCACTGGCTCGGGTTCGAAAGGCACGCCGTCGTCTCCCAGCCGATAACGCAAGGCATCCGCAGCCGCAGCATCGCAAGCGAACGACGCGGTCGTCGCGGCGTACAGAAGCGCAGTGCCCGCTGGCCGCAGCGCGCGTCGCAGGCCGAGCTGGTAGCACACATCCGCGCTTGCGCTGGACACATCCACCACCGCGTACTCGCACAGAATCAGCTGCTCGAACATCGAGGTGTGGGTGACGCCTGCGCTCATGTCGGCGTCGGCCCGCAGCGCTTCCAGCCCTGCGTCGTGGACTGCGGGCGCAATAATGTCGCGGTAGACTGCGTCGCGCTCGATCAGCCGCTCGCCGGTGGCCCGCCTCTTGTCGAAGGGCATCAGAACGAAGCACAGGGGGCGTTGCATTGCACTCTCCCGACCGAAGTTCTGGTGGGGCACTGAGCCCCGACCTTCTAGTGGATTCGACCAGCCGCGTCGCCAGCTTCTTGTTCTATCGTGATCGGTCGAATGCCTTATCCCTGCCGCATGCCCTGCACCTGTCCTTGCTGACCCTGGTAGTTGACCGTTCCGCTCATCGCGCCGTGGGACAAGGTGACGTTGAGCACGAACTGCCCCCACAGCGCGTTGGTGATGGTGATCTCCGCCTCATCGCCGCAGAGCACGCCGCCGCCGATGCCGATCTGCTGCCCCAGCGCATTGAACTCCGCCACGTTCAGCGCAGTACCGCTCTGGGTGATCACCAGCATGCCGGGCGGGCCGTTGCCGATGGCCCACTGCCACGTGCCGGAGACCTGCGCCGGCGCGCCGCACAGCTCGGCCATTTCGTCGGCCTGCCCCTGTGTGGGCGCAGTTGCGGCTGCTTGCCGGGCCGGCGGGGCCGACGAGATATTCGGCGCCTGTGCGGGCGCAGCCGACCGGCGGGCGGGGACGGACACCGGTGGATCGGCCGGGGGTTGCGGGCTCTGCGTCGACGGCGTCGGCGGCAGAGGCTGCATTAGGGCAACCTCCGAGCCCGGGTCCCCCTCCCGTCCAAGCAACGCCAGCACGCCGACCACGATCACAGCGCCGAGCGCACCGAGGACGACTTTGGTCCCGACGCCCATGCCTGCACGTGGCTGTGGCGGAGGAGCCGCTGCGGCCTGCGTGCGCTTGCGATGAATGCCGGGCACCTTCTCCAGCGCTGTGAAGAGCTGGTCGACGTCGAACTCCCAGCGCCGGTCGGACAACTCGTGGGCCTGCCGGCGCGCGAGCAGCTTGATCTCATTCGGCAGGTCGTCGGCCGATGGCATCGGTGCGCCTTCCACCAAGACGGGGATCACCCTGACGTCGCGCCGTAGCGCGGTGGCGATCTCCAGGCGCACGAAATCGTTCTCGTCCTCGATCCGCCGCCGGCCGGCGGCGTCGCTCGCCGATAGCCAGCGCGGCCCGATCACGGCGAGCAGCACCGAGCAGGAGCCGACCGCTTTGTCGATGGCCTCGACGAAATCGCTGCCGGCTTCGATGGCTTCGACGTCGCGGAACACCTCGCTGGTGGGGAACTGCTCTTTGAGGTCGTCCATCAGCCGGCCGGTGTACCCGCCGCTGTCGCTTCTGCGGTAGCTGATGAAGATGCCTGCCATGGCTGGGGATCCGTCAATAGCGCTGGGCCGCCTGCGGCAGCTGGCCTCGCCCAGCGGTGCCGAGAGCGAAGGCAGCCAGACCTCGACCGTGCCGGGCTGCGCGTTGTCGAACGGCTTGGCGTCCGGCGGTGACATGGCGGCCGGTGAGCTTGGTGAGCTGGCGATAAACGGCCTCGCGGTAATCTTTGAGATCGGCGTACGTCGATGAAAGATAGATCCTGGCCAAGTCTGTCCCCTGGTGCGCCCCGGGCCGGGCTACAGATCCGGATTATTCGCGTGTTGACCCTCGATGGGAAGGGCGGGGTGCTATGTCCAACGGAATAAGGTGCTGGAGCGATTACTGGGACAGGCGACCAACCGTGAGCGTGCGTCGGACCTCACGGCGCGCAGGACCTCAGCATGCCCAGGCTCTCGCAGCTCACTCCCTCCCTCTGCAACGGGGCAGGGCAGACCGCAGAGCTACGGCGTCACCCCAGCCGCCCACCGGATCCCACCCAGCAGGTGCTGCAGGAACAGCGGCTCTGCGTAGGTCTCCCGCGTGTGGCCGAGCGCTGTGTACCAGGCCCTGCCGCCGTCGTAGATATGGCACCAGGCCATGGGGTGATGCGGACCCATCGTGCCGCCTGCATAGCTGGCCTCGTCGATGCGAACCAGCACGGTCACGCCGGGCCCGGGAGCATAGCGGAAGTTGTACCACTCGTCGGTGCGCCGCCATCGCGCAGGCAGGTGATCGGTCGATGGGTGTGCCGTATCCACCACATGCAGAACCGCCGGCTGAATGGCGGGGTGGTTGCGGAAGTACGTTCCGACGAGCTGTCCGTACCAGGGCCATTCGTACTCGGTATCGGTGGCCGAGTGGATGCCGACGAAGCCGCCGCCACGCCGGATGAAGCCTTCGAAGGCCGCCTGCTGGTTCGAGTCGAGAATATCTCCCGTCGTGTTGAGGAAGATCACCGCCCGATACTGCGCCAGGCCCGCTTCGACGAACACTGTACTGTCTTCCGTGGCGTCGACGCGGAATCCGTTCTGCTTCCCTAGATTCTCGATGGCGGCAATGCCAGCGGGGATGGAGTCGTGGCGAAATGCCGCCGTCTTGGAAAACAGCAGAACTGCGAACGCCGGCTGGTCCTGGGCCGATTCAGCGGAACTCGGCGCGACAACAGATGTGGCAAGCATGACGAGCAACCCCGGAAGGACGACCGCTCCACGCCACCATGGCACGGGGAGCCGGCGACGGCAAGTCATCGTGTTCTCGCAGAGAATGGGAATGCAACCCTACCATGGATCGCCGATGGGATCGTCGTCCAGAGGGATGGGTCGTGTCCGCACTCGAACCCATGCGCATCCCGGCCCTCCCCTGGAAGAGGAGACAGCGCTTGGTCAGCGCACGGTCGCCTTCGCCGCCACCGGCTCCACCAGTTCCTTGAAGATCGCCCGCACCCGCTGGGCACGCTCGGCGACCTGTGCGTGCTTCTCATCGATGCGCAGGCGCTCCGGCCCGGACAGCTTGAAGTTCTTGCGGGTCTGGATGAGCTGGATGATGCGCTGCGGATCGATCGGCGGGTTTTTCACGAACTGCAGCACGATCGCATCCGGTCCCGCATCGACCTTGACGACCCCCAACGACCTGGCTTCGATGCGCAGGCGATGGCTGTCGACGAGCGCGCGCGTGGCATCGGGCATAAGACCGAAACGGTCGGTCAACTCTTCCTGCATCGCGTCCAGGTCATCGCTGCTCTCGCAGTGGGCCAGACGCTTGTAGAGTACCAGGCGCTCGTGGATGCTCGGGCAGTAGTCCTCGGGCAGCAGCGCCGGCGCGTGCAGGTTGATCTCGGTGGTCACCGCCAGCGGCTCCGCGAGGTCGGGGACCTTCCCGGACTTGAGGGACTTGACCGCCTGGTTCAGCATCTCGCTGTAGAGGGCGAAACCGACCTCCTGCATCTGCCCGCTCTGCGACTCGCCCAGCACCTCGCCCGCGCCGCGGATCTCGAGATCGTGCATGGCCAGAAAGAAGCCGGCGCCCAGTTCCTCCATCAGCTGGATCGCCTCGAGTCGCTTCTTGGCGTTGGCCGTCAACGTCGCCTCTTCGTGGGTGAGCAGATAAGCGTAGGCCTGGTGGTGCGAGCGCCCGACCCTCCCGCGCAGCTGGTGCAGCTGCGCCAGGCCGAGCTTGTCGGCGCGGTTGATGACGATGGTGTTGGCGGTGGGGATGTCGATTCCGGTTTCGATGATGGTCGTGCACAGCAGGACGTTGAAGCGCTGCTGGTAGAAGTCGCGCATGACCAGCTCCAGCTCGCGCTCGGGCATCTGGCCGTGAGCCACACGGATGCGCGCCTCGGGCAGAAGCTTGACGAGCTTGGCCTCCATATTGTGGATGGTCTCGATCTCGTTGTGAACGAAGTAGACCTGCCCGCCGCGCTTGAGCTCGCGCAGCACGGCCTCGCGGATCAGGCCCTCGGAGAAGCGCGAGACGAACGTCTTGATCGCCAGCCGCCTCTGCGGGGCGGTGGCGATCACCGAGAAGTCCCGCAGGCCTTCGAGCGACATGGCCAGCGTGCGGGGGATCGGCGTAGCGGTCAGGGTCAGCACGTCCACTTCGGCGCGCAGCGCCTTGAGCCGCTCCTTGTGGCGCACGCCGAAGCGGTGCTCCTCGTCGACGATCACCAGGCCGAGGTTCTTGAATTTGACCTTCTCCTGGATCAGCTTGTGGGTGCCGATGACGATGTCGATCTCGCCCTTTGCCAGGGCCTCGAGTGCGGCGGCCTGCTCCTTGGAGGAGCGGAAGCGTGACAGCTCGGCCATCTTCACCGGCCAGTCGGCGAAGCGGTCGCGGAAGGTCTGGAAGTGCTGCTCGGCCAGCAGCGTGGTGGGCACCAGCACGGCCACCTGCTTGCCGTCGGCAACGGCGACGAAGGCTGCGCGCAGCGCCACTTCGGTCTTGCCGAAGCCCACGTCGCCGCACACCAGCCGGTCCATCGGCTTGCCGGCGACGAGGTCCTGGATCACCGCGTCGATGGCAGCCTGCTGGTCGCGCGTCTCCTCGAACGGGAAGCCGTCGGCGAAAGCTTCGTAGTCCTGCGGCTTCAACTGGAACGCGTAGCCCTTGCGTGCGGCCCGCTGGGCGTAGATGTTGAGCAGCTCCGCGGCGGTGTCGCGCACCTGCTCGGCAGCCTTGCGCTTGGCCTTTTCCCACTGCCCGCTGCCGAGCTTGTGCAGGGGCGCCGCCTCTGGCGAGGCACCACTGTAGCGGCCGATCACCTGCAGCTGCGAGACCGGCACGTAAAGCTTGTCGCCGCCCTCGTATTCCAGGGCCAGGAACTCGGTCATGCCTTCGCCGAGGTCCATGTTGGTCAGGCCGAGGTAGCGGCCGATGCCGTGGTTCATGTGCACGACGGGGTCGCCGACTTTCAGCTCGGAGAGGTCGCGCAGGTAGTTCTCTGCGACCTGCCGGCTCATCTCCTCGCGCCGGTCGCGCGAGCGCGCCTGAGCGGCGTAGAGCTCGTTCTCGGTGATGAAGGCGAGCGGGCCAGCCTGCGCTGCCAACCCGTCGGCCTGCGCGATGAAGCCGTTGGCGAGCGGTGCTACCGTGAGCATCAGCGGTTCGCTCGCAGCGAGGAACGCAGCGAATCCGTCGCAGGCAGTCGGCTTGACGGCGTGCTCGACGAGGTACTGTGCCAGCGTCTCACGCCGCCCTAACGTCTCTGCGACGATCAGCGTGCGGCCGGCAAACCCGTCGAGGAAGTCCCGCAGCCGGTGCAGCGGGTTGTCGGCGCGGCGATCCACCTGGAGTGCCGGCAGCGGTGCGGTCGGCGCACGCTCGGCGTTGGTCGCGTCGGCATCCGGGGACAGCAGCTCCACCCGCGCGAACGGCTTCACCGCCGCGAAGAACTGGTCGAGGCTCAGGAACAGCTCGGCCGGCGGAAGCAGCGGGCGGTCGCGGTCGCCGCGCAGCAGGTCGAAGCGTGAGCGCGTATCGCGCCAGAAGCGCTCGATCGCTTCCGAGACATCGCCCTGCAGGCAAACCAGCGTGCCTTCCGGCAGGTAATCGGTGATAACCGCGGTGCGATCGAAGAACAGCGGCAGGTAATACTCGATGCCGGCCGCGAACACGCCGTTGCTCACGTCCTTGTAGAGCTGGCTGCGGGAGGGGTCGCCCTCGAACTTCTCGCGGAAGCTCTGGCGGAAGTGCGTGCGCGCATCCTCGTCGGTGGGAAACTCGCGCGCGGGGAGCAGCCGCACATCCTTCACCTTGTAGATGGAGCGCTGCGTGTCCACGTCGAAGGTGCGGATGCTGTCTACCTCGTTGTCGAGGAGGTCGACGCGGTAGGGCAGGGCGCTGCCCATGGGGAACAGGTCGATCAGCCCGCCGCGGAAGCTGAACTCGCCTGGCGATACCACCTGCGTGACGTGCTGGTAGCCGGCGAGGATGAGCTGCTTGCGCAGCGTTTCCGGCGAGATCGTCTCGCCCTGCTTGAGGAAGAAGCTGTAGGCGGCGAGGAACTCCACCGGCGGCAGGCGGTACAGCGCCGTGGTCACGGGCACCACGATGACGTCGCAGGCCTCATGGGAGATCTGGTACAGCGTCGCGAGCCGCTCGGACACCAGGTCCTGGTGCGGAGAGAAGCTGTCGTACGGCAGGGTCTCCCAGTCCGGCAGGAGATGCACGCGCAGCGCGGGTGCGAAGAAGCCGATCTCCTGGACCAGCCGCTGGCCATCGTTGGCGCTGGCGGTGAACACTGCAAGGGGCTTTCTGGACGCAGCCAGCCCCGCCAGCGCAAGGGCGTCGCTGGATCCGGCGAGCCCGCCAACGCGCGTGCGCTGGCCGGGCGGGGGAAGCGGGAGGAATTGCATGCCGAGAAAAGCCGTCATTATAGAGGAGCCGCGCTGTCGCCTTGCCCGCACTGGGAGCGGGCA
>DAIQQA010000016.1:0-54445 GCA_036787045.1 Burkholderiales bacterium
ACGGCGGAGGGACTCTCACCCTCCAAGACTCGCGGCCCTGCTGGCCGCTCCTAGGAAATCCAACCGTATCACGCGTAGTGGGCAGACTCAAGGCAGGGTGCGAGATGGGCGCGCGGGAGCCTGGGAAGCGCTGGCGAGCATGCTTGGAGGCCGCCGCGGTGTGGTAGACGGGGATGCCGAGTGGGCGGCGCGTGGGGCGGGGGCGAGCGCGGCAAGCCGGGATCATCGAGCCGTTGCACAGCGCCTCGGGATGACCCGGGTGAAACGGTGGTGGGCTACCAGCTGGTCGAACACGTACTCGGGTACGGGTGCTGGGGCGTCCTCCCAGCGAAGCACGGGCTCGGTCACCGGGTCCCACAGCGGGGGGCCACGCGCGCGGGCCACTTTGGGAGGGGTGGTGGGCTCACCCAAGTGAGTCAGCAGCGCATTGACTGAGGCTGCCTCGGTGAGGAAGGCAATGATGCGCACCGGGCCGCCGCAGTCGGGGCACAGCAGCGGAAAAATCTCGTAGATCCGGGCGAGCAGCACCGCCCAGAGGATGCGCGCGGGCGAGCGCGCGGGGGCGTGTGAGCGATGGGCAGCGTTGGGCATGGGCGGTGGCAGCTGCCGAGCCAGTGCGATGACCTGCACGCGCTGTGACGCGTTCGGCGCCAGCACGCCGTGATAGCGGTGGCGGTGCAGGCGCGGAGGCGGGATCAGCGCGGCCAGACGCTCGATCAGTTCTAGGGGCGTGAGGCGCCGTTGCGTGGTGCCATCGGGCTGGGGCTTAGGCGAGCGATAGACGAGCTGGTCGTGGGCGAGCTGCTCGAGCCGCTCCAGCGCGAAGGGCGGGCGCGCGCAATAGCGTAGCAGCCGCTCCAGGCCGGCGCGGTCCTGGCCTTCGATCCTAACCGAGGCATCCAGCGAGAAGCCTCCGCCGTGGTCCCAGCGCGCCATGTCGCGCGCATCAGCCGGGTCGAGATGGCCGGCGCGGGCGAACCAGCGCAACACCCGAGCGCGTACCTGCTGCTGCACCGCGGCGAGGTCTTCCGGGCTCAGCGCGGCGGCCTCGGCGAAGTGGACCGGCCCGTCCTCGCCCACCGCAAACACCCCGTCGATCACACAGCAGTGGAAGTGGACATGGGCATTCAACGCGCTGCCAAAGCGCTGTAAGAAGCTCACCGCCCGCGCCCACAGCCGCTGCGTTCGCGCAGCCGCGCTTCGATGACCCGCAACAGGATGTGCAGCACCGCGCTGAGCGTCTCGGGATCGCGCTGCAGGAAATAGCGCAGCCGCTTGGGTACCGACAACACCCACTGGCGCACCGGCAGCGGTGGGAAGACCTGGTCCACCAGATGCGCCGCCACCTCAGCCATGTGCCGTGTGTTGCACGAGGGCACACGCCACGGCCTTTGCAGGAAAAGGCGATCAGAAAATCGTGTCCGCAATCCCCGCAGCGGGCGCGGGCGAAGCCGTGGGCGAGGATGCCGCATTCCAGATAGCGGCGGAACTCCCCCTCCACGTACTGCGGCACGCCGTCGCCCTGCCCCTCTTGGGCCAGCGCCAGGTAGGTCTCGAGATGGCCCTGAACAGTGCGGTACAGCGGCGTGTGCTCGGGGCGGCGCCGGCGATAGACGGCGCACGCGCCCGGCGTGTCGACGGCGGCTTCCATGCGGCACCTGCGGCGTATCCGGCGTATCCGTAAGGGCCAAACAGACTACTGTATATATTCACAGTAATGCGAGGAAGGTTAAGGGATTGACAAAGAGGTGATCGACGCACCCGCGCAGGGGGCGCCAGGTCGCTCCGCCGCTCGAGAACGCTCGCTCTGCGATGCCCTTAGGATCTATGGGATGGCAGGCGATGCAAGGTCAGGATCAGGCGGCGATAGGCTTCGTCTCCGTCCGCGGCGGGCCTGGTGTCCGCGAGCACGAAATCCACCTCGAAGTTCGACGTCGACCACCAGTAGCCGAGCGGCATCGGCTCGGTGTAGTCGATGAACGTGCTCAGCTCGTGGAAGATGAAACTCTCGAACGCCTCGCCGAACTCTGGCGAGCGCCGAGCAAGGCCCGAGCGGTGCTGCAAGTGCCGGACCGCACCGGTATCGAAGAAGTAGTGCTTCGCGGTGCCGATTGCCTTGTGCGTGCGGCTCTTGGTCCAGGCCGGGACGCTGCGCGCGAGGAGCCCGGGAGACGAACGCGGGAGAGCCGGTCATGATGCACGGGAGTCATGCTGTTTATCCTGATAATCAGCAACTTTCCCGTGCCGACCTCAAGGCTGCCCGGTCTGGCCGATCACGCGCGGGCGGGGCTCGCCGTCAAATCTGAGAAAGATCCCATGAATCCGAACGTGGTCACGATCGGATTCGGGCGGCGCTTCGCTACCTACAAGCGCGCCACGCTGCTGTTCGGGAATCTCAACTGGCTGCGCGAAATCTCAACTTGAGCGTGCTCGACGGCTGGTGGGACGAGGACCATTAAGGACGTGATGATCGTCATGCCAGTGTTGATCACCAACTGCCACGTATCACTAAAGCCAAAGATCGGACCCGTGATGATCCACACGCCGATGATTGCGACGGCCAAGGTGAATACGCGTGGTCGACCGCAGAAGTGAGCGGCCGCCTTTGCAAACCGGGAGTACCAAGCAGCGCTACGCATGCGGCGTCTTTCTCGTGCCATCTAACTAGATCATCGAGATCACTACTGTCCGACAGATCTGAGGGGTGTGGACGCGCTGCATCCCGTTTCGTCACCGTATGCAGAGGTTCATCGGTAGGGTTGTGGTGAGCGGTACTCTGGCGCGCCGCAGCCTATGACGGCCTGACCCGCGTCAAGACCGCGCAAACTTGTAGGGCCCGCCGCGCTCCAGCGCCCGTCGGAACGCCGGCCGCGACTCGAACGGGTGATTCCCGTGGCCACGGGATTCTTCCTCAGCACCGAGTGTCGAAGAAGGGTCGCCGCAAGCAGAGCGACGTCCCCTAACCAATTTTGGAGTGGCTATGAAAAAGAAAGCATGGGCAGTTTGGAAGGGTGGCATCAAGGATGGTGGTGGAACCATCTCCACCGAGACCGGTGTGCTCAAGGAAGCGCCCTACGGCTTCAAGGCGCGCTTTGAGGACGGCAAGGGCACTAATCCGGAGGAGTTGATTGGCGCCGCTCATGCAGGCTGTTTTTCGATGGCCCTCTCATTGATGCTCGGAGAGGCGGGCTTGACGCCCGAGAAGATCGAGACGCACGCCGAAGTGACGCTCGAGAAGGTCGGCGATGGCTTCGAGATCACCGCGAGCCACTTGGATGTGGTCGCAAGAATTCCGGGTGCGCATCAAGCCAAGTTTGAGGAAATTGCGAACAAGGCCAAGACTGGCTGTCCGGTGTCGAAGCTGCTGAAGGCCAGGATCACGATGGACGCCAAGCTCGAGGTATGAGCCGTGGCGGGTCCGCCAGGGGCGGATGAGCACCACGCTCCGCCGCCCCCTCCGCCGGCTCCAGTCACCGCCAAGAATGCGGTGAAAGTCCCTGGACCCTTATTTCATTAGGAGGACGAGTGCCTTCCCGGCTTTGGTCTCGAGCTCTACGACCGAGACCGTGCCGTCGTTGTCCGGATCTGCCGCTTTGAAACGCAATTCGACGATCGTCAAGTATTCGTCTTTGGTCAGGGTGCCATCCTTATCCGGATCGGCCTTGGCAAAAGTCTCCTTGTCGACTTTGGTCGACTTCATTTCTTTCATGCTGAGGGTGCCGTCATGATCGACCTCGAGGCTATCGAACTTGGCGCCTGCGGCCTTGTTGACCTCGGTTGGATCAAGGGTGCCGTCGTTGTCGGGATCCCAGGTCTTCATGTTTTCGGCGATCGAACTCGTCGCGGCCTGAGCCGGACCGATAGCGGCCAGGGTGCCGGCAATACCCAGCATCAAGGCGGTTACAGCGAGCTTGCGCAAATTCATCACGACTCCTTGTCATCACGCCCCGGACAGGCTTTGCTGCAGCCTCCGCGGCGCTTCCTGTGGCTAATCTGTAAGGTACCCGGCCAGAGCGTCAATCTTTCCCTGGACTTCTGGGCCAAGCTTCGTCACGGAATACGTGAGCCTGCACCCCAGACCTGCGCCGGTCTGTGCGTTCAGACACTTATGAGGACAGAACGCAGCTCCTTCTGAGGGCGAGATAGCGCCGGAGGCAAGACCCATCAAGGCGTTCGCTGATCCCTTCGCCAGCAGCCCGACGGAGCCGGAAGCTCGAGGTTGAACGCATGACCCGGCAGGGTCGAGACTTACAAAGGCGCTTTCTGCCCTTGGAAAGGCGTCGCTAAGCCCCCGGAACGGACCAATATGACGCGGTTCTGGCGGCAGATCAGGGGCTTGTGCTGGTCCGACCCGGCAAACACACCCTGAACACACCCTGCTACGCTAGGCAGTTAGAAGGCCACTGTTGGCGCGCATTGAATCTTGACCAGGCGTGCGCTAAGCAAAGCAGGCGATAGGAGATAGCGAGACTCGGCGGGGCGCCTGGATAACCGAGCCGCCCATGCGGGCAGAGCGACCGGCCCTATGACCAATGAGGGCAAACAGCGCAGTGGGGACACTCTACGGCGATGGTGGGCGGGAAAACGCCAAGGGAGTCCAACAGCATCCGACTGATAACACGCTCGTCCGGTGTGGCGGTACAACACAGTAGACCGCGATCCCGTCCTGGGTGCCGCACCGTTGCTTGGTCGTGGCGCGCCGCATTCCGACTTGTGCCCGACTTGCCAATGCCTACGGTGCGGTGAGGGCGGACGGACGCAGCGACGCGGGAGCCATTCGCTAGCGCCCCTCCCATCAGGTTGGCCACGCTTCTTCACTTGTGCTTCTCGGCGGAATTCTCCAGGCTCGCGCCGCCTTTCTGGACGTCCTTGCCCAGACCCGACATCGTGTTGCATCCGGCCAGCCATGCGAAGCAGGCCACCATCAAAATTGCCATCAGCTTTTTGTACATAGTCCCACTCCTACAATTGACACCAGCTCTTCCTAACTAAGCAGCCGCAACGATGAGGAGATAACCGCAATAGGGCTAGTTCATCTTCCCGCTGCTCTATATCCACATCGACAAGGCAGTGTACCCGTGCTGATGCGTTCCGTATGTTCGCCACCGCATAGATGGCGTGCCATCTTTTCAAGGGCGACCTCGAGACGGTGCTCGGCGTAGGGAGTCGGGATCGCGGTGGCGGTGGATGCGCGGGGGCGGGATCAGCGCGCCCAGACGCTCGATCAGTTCCAGGGGCGTAAGGCGTAGCTCGGCGCTCCCATCGGGCTGAGGCCTGGGGAAGCGATAGACGAGCGGGTCCTGGGCAAGCTGCTCGAGGTGCTCCAGCGCAAAGGGCGGGCGGGCACAATAGCGCAGCAGCCGCTCGAGCCCGGCGCGGTCGTGGCCTTCGATGCGCACCGAGGCATCGAGCGAGAAGCCCCCCGCGTGGTCCCAGCTCGCCATGTCGCGCGCGTCGATCGGGTCGAGAGTGCCTGCGCGCCTGCTGCTGGCGGCAGGTCGCTCCGCCGCTCGAGAACGCTCGCTCTGCGATGCCCTTAGGATCTATGGGATGGCAGGCGATGCAAGGTCAGGATCAGGCGGCGATAGGCTTCGTCTCCGTCCGCGGCGGGCCTGGTGTCCGCGAGCACGAAATCCACCTCGAAGTTCGACGTCGACCACCAGTAGCCGAGCGGCATCGGCTCGGTGTAGTCGATGAACGTGCTCAGCTCGTGGAAGATGAAACTCTCGAACGCCTCGCCGAACTCTGGCGAGCGCCGAGCAAGGCCCGAGCGGTGCTGCAAGTGCCGGACCGCACCGGTATCGAAGAAGTAGTGCTTCGCGGTGCCGATTGCCTTGTGCGTGCGGCTCTTGGTCCAGGCCGGGACGCTGCGCGCGAGGAGCCCGGGAGACGAACGCGGGAGAGCCGGTCATGATGCACGGGAGTCATGCTGTTTATCCTGATAATCAGCAACTTTCCCGTGCCGACCTCAAGGCTGCCCGGTCTGGCCGATCACGCGCGGGCGGGGCTCGCCGTCAAATCTGAGAAAGACGGGAGATCTAGCCACGAGGCATGAGCCGCGAGGCACGAGGGTATTGCGTAAGACCTGGCTCCCTCGTGCCTCGTGTCTCGTGCCTTCTGCCTCTTTATTGCTTCGCGCCTAGCTAGTGCCTACTTGCTCCTGTACTCGTCGTGACAGGCCTTGCAGGCCTTGCCCGTCGCGCCCACCTGCGCCTTCAGCGAGTCCAGGTTTCCCGCGGCTGCCGGCAGCTTCTCGATCTCGGCAAGCATCGCTTCGCGCTTCGATTTGAAGTCGTCCAGGTTCTCCCAGATGCCGGGCTTGGCCTTGGTGTTGCCCTTGTCGGTGCCCGGGTGGAAGCTGTCCCACGGCAGCTTCGCGGCGAAGGCTGCGATCTCGGCGTGCCGCATGGCGGCGTCCTTGTCGTACGGCATCTTGCCCTGTGCCATCGCCGCCAGCGGGCCGAAGTTCTGCCCGACGATGAACAGCGCCGACTGCCGGTACTTGATAGCATCTTCTGGTTTCTGCTGCGCCAGCGCGGCACCGGCCGCGCCGAGCGCGAGCGTACACGCCGCTGCAATCACCTGCTGCTTCATGGCTCCTCCTCTTGGTCAGGGGTTAAGCTTGCCTCAGTCGACCTCGCCCGCCGTTCGACAAGCTCGGCACGGTTTAGTTGAACCTGATGGCGTCTCCGTAACACAGCAGTTCGCCGTCGTTCCAGCCTTTGCCGTCCATGCACATGACGTTGAGGAGACCGGTGGCACCGGCCTGGCCGGCCTGCTCCTTCATCGCCTGAATGCCGTCGTCCGCGCTGGCGAAGCTCGGATAGCCGAACGCGCTCTTGCTGGAGTCGATCCAGATGCGCTCGACCACGGTGTACTGGGTCGGGACGAGCTGGGTGGAGTTGTACACCTGGACCTCGGAAGCCGCCACCGACGGTGCGGAGGGCTTGCCGATGGCGCAGGCGGACAGCGCCGCGCAGGCGATCAGGGTTGCAAACAGGCGAATGCGCATGTGACACCTCTCCATGGTAGTTCGGGCTAAGTAGGATACCTGCTTGTGAGTTCGCCCACCTCGGCGGCGCTCAGCAACTTGAGCTTCTCGCCCCGCAGCAGCAGAAACAGCCTGGCCGTCTCCTCCAGTTCCTCGGTCGCGTAGGCCGCGGTCGCGAGGTCTTTGCCTGCAACAACCGGGCCATGATTCGCCAGCAGCACTGCGTGGTGCCGGTCGGCCACTTCGCGCACCGCGTTGGCCAGCGCCAGATCGCCGGGTGCGTAGTAGGGTAGCAGCTTGAGGTTACCGATCTTCATCACGTAGTACGCGGTGATCGGCGGGATGGGCTGCTCGGGATCCACATCGGCCAGCACGGAAACGGCGACCGAGTGGGTGGAATGCAGATGCACGACGGCGCCTGCATCGGGACGCTGCCGGTACATCGCCAGATGCAGAAAGGACTCCTTGGTCGGCTTGTCGCCGGAGATCGTGTTGCCCTCGTCGTCCACTTTGGACAGCCGCGCGGGGTCGAGCCGCCCGAGGCAGGCGTTGGTGGGTGTCATGATCCAGGCGTCGTCCACACGCGCGCTGATGTTGCCGGAGCTACCCGCGGTCAGGCCGCGGTCGAACATGGACTTCCCGAACCAACAGATCTCCTCGCGCAGCTGCGCTTCGGTCACGGCTGCACCCTGAACGCCTTGGTGAAGAAGTCCTGCGTGCCGAAGTTGCCGGACTTGAGTGCCAGCGCCAGGGTTGGCTCGCCGATGCTGAACGTCCACGGCACACCGGGGTCGATCTCGGGACCGATGTACAGGCCCTCGACGCCCAGCGCCCCGACCGCCGCGCCGGAGGTCTCGCCGCCTGCGACCACCAGCCGGCGCACGCCCCTGGAAACCAGCCCCTGCGCGATTTTGCCGAGAGCCTGCTCGATCATGCTTCCTGCATGCTCGCGGCCGAGCTTGTCCTGCACGGCCTTGACCTGCTCCGGGGCAGCGGTGGAGTAGATCAGGATCGGCCTCTCCGACAGCCGCTTTGCCGCCCACGCCAGCGCCTCGGACGCGAGGTCCTTGCCGGAGGCGATGGCGACCGGATCGAGCTCGAAGGCCTCGTGGTCGTGCTTCATGTGCGCGACCTGGCCCTGCGTTGCGACCGAGCAGCTCCCGGCGAGCACCACCGTCGGTCCCGTCACCTTCGGCAGCGGGTAGTGCTGCCCGGCGCTGAGCAGACCCTGGCGCACGAAGTTGGCGGGCAGGCCCATTGCCATGCCGGACCCGCCTGTGACAAGCTTCAGCTCGGCACAGGCTTCGCCCAGCGTGAGGAGGTGATCGTCGGTGATGGAATCGAGAATCGCGTGGCGCACGCCGTCGCGCCGCAGCGCGGCGAACGCCTCGCGCACGGCCTGGGCCCCTTTCACCACCGTCGCATACTGCACCAGCCCCACGTTGTGCCGCGTCTGCCGTTGCAGCACGCGCACCAATGAGGGGTCGGTCATGGGCGTCAGAGGATGGTGGCGCATGCCCGACTCGGACAGCAGCTCGTCTCCGACAAACAGATACCCCTTGTAGACCGTGCGCTTGTTGGTGGGAAACGCTGGATTGAACACCGTCAGATCGGCGCCCAGCGCTTCGCACAGCGCATCGGCAACCGGCCCGATGTTGCCTGCGTCGGTGGAGTCGAACGTGGAGCAATACTTGAAGTAGAGCTGCCGTGCACCGTTGGCCCGCAGCCATTCGAGCGCCGCAAGCGACATCTCCACGGCCTCGGCAGGCGGGTTGCTGCGCGACTTCAGCGCCACGATGACGGCATCAGCCTGCGGCACCTCGAGCTTCGCCCGCGGCACGCCGAGCAGCTGAATAGTGCGCATGCCCGCCTTCACCAGCGTGTTGGCCAGATCGGTGGCACCGGTGAAGTCGTCTGCGACGCTCCCGAGCAGGATGGCCATGGCTGCGCTCGTCTCCTCTGAGTGGTCCGGATGGCGCGCGCCTGGCTGGACGCCGGGTTCCCGCGCACGGTTTGGCATAATGGTAGCCAAAAAACCGGAGGGAGATTGCGTGTGTTGGGCCTTGCCGAATACATTCGAGTCATGAGGCCTGGATACTCCTCCTGCTTCCCGCTTCCCGCCTCGCACTCCCTCAGCTGACATGGGCATCCACCCCGCAGCCCTGCTGGTGCTGTATGGCGGCGTCGCGCTCGCGCCGCTGGCCATCGCCGCGCTGACCGACCCGCGCGAGAACGACTTCCTCGCGGAGTTGGGCATCGGCCTGGGGTTGATGGCCTACGCGATGCTGCTCATGCAGCTCGTCTCGTCGGGACGCTTCGAGCAGCTCTCCGGACGGGTCGGAATCGACCGCATGATGCGCTTCCACCAGCTCACGGCCCGGCTGCTGGCCGTGCTGGTCATCCTGCATCCGCTCGCCCCGCGCATCCCGACCAGCATGGACATGCTCTCCATGACTCCACAAGCCGTCGCCATCATGTTCGGTGCGCCGCACATGCGCAGCGGCGTGGTCGCGGGGGCGATCCTTCTGACCGTCGTCCTGATGGCCATCTTCCGGCACCACCTGCCCCTGCGGTACGAGGCATGGCGCGCGACTCACGTGCTCGGGGCCCTGGTCGTTGCGGCTGGTGGCGCCCACCACACGTTTACAGTCGGCAGCTACAGCGGCCAGTCGGCGCTGTTTTGGTTTTGGTGCGCGCTGCTCGTCGTTGCGATCACCTCGTTCCTCTTCGTCTACTTCGTGCGCCCCTGGCTCCTGTGGCGGATGGGTTACCGCGTGGTGGCGAACCGGGTGCTGGCCCCCGGCATCCGCGAGCTGACGATAGAGCCAGGCAGCGGACGCGGCATCCGCTTCGAGCCCGGACAGTTCGCGTGGCTCAACACCTGGCCGTTGCCGCTGCTCGACCATCCGTTCTCGATCTGCTCTGCGCCGGCCGAGTTGCCGCGCGTGCGGATGCTGATCAAGGCACGCGGCGATTTCAGTGCCAACCTCGAGCGCCTGGTGCCAGGCACGCCGGTGCGTCTGGACGCACCCCACGGACACTTCGGGCTGCACGCCGGCCGCGGAGACTCGGTCTATCTCATCGCCGGCGGCATCGGCATCTCGCCGGTGATGGGGGTGCTGCGACATCTGCATGCCACCCGCGATCGACGCCCGATCTCGCTGCTATATGGGGCGCGCAACCGTGAGCAGCTGGTCTACGCCGATGAGATCTCGGCAATTGCGGCGGAAATCAATCTGGAGACCCGGTTCTTCCTGGACGAGCCGCCGCCGGGCTGGAGCGGAGGTGTGGGTCCTATCACCGAGCAGTCCGTGCGGGCCGGGTTGCCGGGTGCGCCGCAAAGCTGCTTATGCTTGATCTGCGGGCCGACGCCGCTGATGCTGACAGTCGAACGCTACCTGCTGGCGGCCGGTGTGCCGTCCCGGCAGATCGTTTACGAACGCTTCGAGTACGACTGATGCAGGAGAACCGTTTATTGCGGGTGTTCCTCGCGCTGGCTGCGGTGCTGATGCTGGCGTTATTGGCTTTCGCGCTTCGCTAGAGCGAACAGCCGAGGCAGTCAGAGCGCAACTCTGCCGGCACGTTGGCAGCGGTTTGTAAGACCCCTCTCCCCTGGCGGGAGAGGGTCCGGGTGAGGGGGATGGTTTCCCCTACTTCGCGGCCGCCTTGACGAGATGCTCGCAGATCGCCTTGCGCTCGGCGGGATCGGGCGCGAAATGGCCGGCCAGGAACTTCTCCAGATGCGCCAGCCGGTCCGCCTCCGGCTTCTTGCGCACGCCATCGAGCACTTTCTTCTGGCTGTGGCAGCTCGAGCACTTCGCCTTGAACAGCGCTTCTGCGTCCTGTGCCTGGGCAGCGCCATGACCGCAGATAACCGCCAGCGTCGCGGCGGCCGCCGCGAGAATCACACTTCGCATGCTTGTTCCTTATCTGCAACGATGGACCCGCCAGACCAAGTCACCGGCTGGCTGGTGGCGTGTAGGATTTTTTCGGGGGCGAGGGAGGGGCGGAGAAGGATGGCCGCGTGGGTTTCGGCTCGAACTGCGGCCGATACGTCTGTGCGGGCCTGGGCCGCTCGCCCTGGGGCCGATAAGTGGGTGCCGGACGGGGCTTGGGCTCGAAGCTCGGCGTCTGGCCGGGCTTGTAGGTGCCCTGCACAGCCGCTTCTCCAGGGGCTGAGGCCATGCCGAGAGCCACTACCAGCGCTGCGATGGCGCTACGGGTCATGATTGGGGGTCTCCGTAGTTATTCGGCCCGCAGACGGGAGGTCAGTCGGTGGCCTCGACCCGAATTGTATCGCCATCTGCAACGGTGCTGAGCACCGCCGGGTCGCCATCGATCTTGCCCAGCATGTTGACCCTGGTGACCAGCCGGCACTCATCGCCCCGCGAGACCGGTGTCGGCCCGTACGGCAGCGCCAGGGCGCCCCCCTGCACCCAGAAACAGACGGTGCCGGGATCGACCACCTGCTGGGCGTCGGGCTCCAGCTTCACCGTCACCGGCAGGCTGAAGTAGACCTCCTCGCCCCAGGTGTTGGCGCTCGACTCGCACGGGAGCGCGGCGAGCACTGCTCTCGCCGTGGGGGTATCGGCCAGCGTTGCTGTCAGCGAAGCCGCGGGCCACGTGAGCTTGATCTTGCGGCTGGGCATGCCTCGCTCCGTCGGGCCTATTTCCAATGCGGCGGCCAGGTCTTCCGGAAATACGGCAGCGCCTCTACCCGCTTCATCCAGGCTCCGATCTTCGGTCCGATGGCGCCGCGCACGTCGAGATCCGGCTTCTTCTTCTCCAGACGCAGGCCCAGAGCCAGATGTGGATAAACCGTGAAATCGGCAGCCGACGGCTCATTGCCGGCCATGAACTCGCGGAGCGGGATATCCTCCCACAGGCGCAGTTCCTCCCCGAGCTTCACGCGTGCCTTCTCGATCGCGCCTGCATCCCACTTGTCCTGGGCCGTGAAGAAGATCTGATCGATCAGCGGATCGAATGCGGGGCCCAGGTACTGGTCGGCCTCCTGGACGATGCGGCGGATGATGGCGCGCTGGCGCAGATCGCCCGGGAACAGGCTGGGCGGCGCAGGATATCGCTCGTCGAGATACTCCAGGATCGCCTGCGACTCGTACAGCGCAAAGCCGTCGTCCACGATCGCGGGCACCTTGTGCCGCGGGTTGATGGCCAGGAACTCCGGCTTCTTGAGATCCCCGGCCGAGAAGGACATCATCTTGTGCTCGTAGGAAAGCTGCTTGTGCTCGAGGGCGAGCCAGACACGCCAGGCATAGGGCGAGCCCGAGCCGTAGTAGAAAGTGAGTGCCATGGGGTGGGTGAGTTGTGTGGGTGATCAGCGCTTCGCGAACCGTCGTCCGAATGCTACTCCCGCACGCGTGACGCCGAAAGGTACGTGGCAGAGTGTGAAAGCAGTCATGCCCGCCCTCGGACTCCTTCATGACTGGATCCGATACCGCCTAGAATATTCTCGAATCCGATCAGCGACCAACCCCTAGCCCGTCATTCCGGTCGAGAAGAGAGATGGACGAGATCGTCGCTCGCGCCATTGCCAAGTGGCCCAATGTGCCGGCAGTCTACGGCTGGCTCTCGCTCGACCGGCGCGGCAACTGGGCCATCAAGGGCGAGCGTATCCGCAACCGGCTGGTAGCCGAGTTCATTGCTCGCAACTACGGCCACGACGCGCAGGGCCGATGGTTTTTCCAGAACGGCCCGCAGCGGGTATTCGTGCAGCTTGCGTATACGCCGCTGGTGTACCGGACACGCCCCGGCGACGCGCTGGCGTTCGTAACTCACACCGGCCAGGCGGCCGAGGAGGTGCGGCACGTCTGGCTGGACGAGCAAGGTGCTTTGCTCATCGAAACCGAGCTGGGTATCGGTGTGCTCCACGACCAGGACCTGTCGGAGGTGCTTGCGCACTTGACCCTGCGGGACGGGACGCCGCTGCCGGAGAGCGCCCTCGAACCGTACTTTGACGAGGATGCTGTCCTAGCGGCCCCACCAGCGCAGCTGCAGACGCGCTCTGGATCTGCGCCGCTGTCCACTATCCGCGCCGACGCGGTTCCACAACGGTTCCGATTCGACCCCGATCCGCGGCCCGCGCCCGGCGAGCCCGAGTGCTGAGTCGGCGGCACGGTGGCTCGCTTTGGAGCGAGCAGTGACCGGTGTCGGGGGCTCGGTGCCTGCTCCGAGGAGAGCGGCCTGACATGATCACGCACCGGCCGATCTGACCACCGAAGCCGCGCGAGCGCAGAAGGTCTTCCGTGAGTTTGGCTGCCGCTACGGCTCACGCGCGTGGAGCGCCCTGCGCCTCGGGTTGAGCAATCCGGAGGTGAGTTGCGCGATAATGAGATTGCTCGAGCCGGCTCACCGGGAGGACGTGTTGACGGGCGAGGCGCTGGGGCCGCTGCCTCGGGACGCGATCGGAGCGCTGGAGCACCGACGTCGCTGAAATCAAGCCGTAGCGCGAACCCTGCCTGACCGCCGTCCGCCTCGACGGACCGGCCCGCTGACGCTTCAACCACTTGTTCGAACTCGGAGGCCTCGAATGTCATCTTCCCCGACGCGCACTGTCGCGCGGCTCATCGCCGAGTTCCTGGTCGCACGCAAGGTCGATCGGGTGTTCGGCCTCCAGGGCGGCCACATCCAGCCAATCTGGGACCACCTGGCTCGGCTCGGCGTGCGCATCATCGACGTCCGTGACGAAGGCGCGGCCGTGCACATGGCACATGCGCATGCGGTACTGAGCGGCGGCGTTGGCATCGCGCTCGCCACTGCCGGACCCGGCGTGACCAACTGCGTAACAGCCATCGCCAATGCCCAGCTCGAGCGCGTGCCGGTGCTGCTGATCGGAGGCTGCGCGCCGGTGCCGCAGGACGACCTCGGTCCGCTGCAAGGCATCGACCACGTGTCCGTGATGCGGCCGGTGACGCGCCAGTCGCGCACCTTGCGCGTCGCGGGCAACGTGCCGCGCGATCTGGACAAGGCCTGGAGCACCGCGATCGGCGACGGCAACCCGCCCGGTCCCGTCTATGTGGAGATTCCGACGGACGTGCTGCGGGCCACAGTGGCGCCGAAGCTCGTGCTCGACGAGTATCTGCTCCCGAAACCGCCCCGGCGGATTCCGCCCGCCTCGGCTGACGTGCAGCAGGCTGCGCGCATCATCGAAGCGGCGCGCAGGCCGCTGCTGGTGACCGGCCGCGGCGCGCTGGGGGCCGCCGAGGAGGTGGTGAAACTGCTCGATCGTACCGGCGCCGTCTACCTCGATACGCAGGAGAGCCGCGGCCTGGTGCCGGCCGAGCATGCATCGGTGGTCGGCGCGATGCGCGGCCGCGCGATGCAGGAGGCCGATCTGGTCATCGTGGTGGGCCGCAAGCTCGATTACCAGATGGGCTACGGGTCGCCCGCCGTACTGCCGAATGCGAAGCTCATCCGCATCGGCGACAACTGGGAGGAGTTGCGTGAAAACCGCCGCGGCGAGGTCGAGCTGTTCGCCCATCCGGCCCTCGCCCTGTCGGCGCTCGCCGAGGCCCTGGCCCGCCCGTCTGCTGCGCTCGACCGGCAGTGGACCGCAGCGCTGCGCGCCGAGCATGTGCGCCGCTCTGGCAAGCATGCCGACTCGATGGCCTCGGCGCCCGCCGGCAAGGATGGCCACATGCATCCCAACCGCATCTTCGCGGCGCTCAAGCAGGTGTTGCGCCCTGAGGCGATTGCTATCGCCGATGGCGGCGACATCCTCAGCTTCGCGCGTATGGGGCTGGAGGCGCGCACCTACCTCGATGCCGGCACCTTCGGCTGTCTCGGGGTAGGCACGCCGTTCGGAATCGCTGCAGCCCTGCTCCACCCCGGCCGCCAGGTGGTGGTCATCTCGGGCGACGGCGCGTTCGGCATCAACGCGATGGAAATCGACTCGGCCAAGCGGCACGGCGCCAAGGTCGTCTTCGTCGTGGCCAACAATGCCGCATGGAACATCGAGCGGCTGGATCAGGAGATGAATTACGGCGGGCGCGTGGTGGGCACGACGCTGGCGTGGAGCGACTACGCGGCGATGGCGCGCGCATTCGGACTGCATGGCGAGCGAGTGACCGATCCGGCACGCCTGCCCGCTGCCTTCGAGGAAGCGTTCGCGAACGCGCCTGCACTCCTGGATGTGGTGGTCACGCAGCACGCGCTGTCCTCCGACGCCGGCAAGGGCCTGGGCTGGGTCCCCGACTTCCAAGCGCTGACCGCATGGGACGAGGCCGAGCGCCGTCGCCGCGAGGAAGGTTGATGACTTCGTTGTTGACCGTCGTCGACGCGCTGCGCACCTACGCACAACTCTACCCGCACAAGGATGCCGCGCGCGACTCGCAACGCTCGCTCACGTTCCGGCAGTGGCACGAGCGCGCTAACCGGCTCGCCAACGCCCTGCTCGGGTCGGGGCTCGAGAAGGGCGATCGCGTCGCGATTCTCGCCTACAACTGCCTCGAATGGCTGGAGATCTATGTCGCGCTCGGCAAGGCCGGCCTGGTTGCGGTGCCGATCAACTTTCGCCTGCTCGGCCCCGAGATCCGCTTCATCGCCCAGGACGCCGGCGCGCGGGCATTCATCGTGCAGGACGAGCTGGTCAATCACGTCGAATCGATTCGCGCCGATCTCGACGTTCCCGAGGCGAGCTACTTCCACTTCGGCGACGCCCGTCGCCCGAGCGGTTACCGTTCCTACGAAGATGTCATCGCCCGGGCCTCCGCTTCCGAGCCCGCCGGTCTCGTCGGGCCATGCGATACCTGGGCGTTGATGTACACCTCCGGCACGACCGGCAACCCGAAGGGTGCGATCCGCAATCACGAAGGCCTGGCGACCATGTCGCTGGTGACCGCGCTCGATTTCGGCTTTTCCCGGGAAGACGCGGGGCTGCTGGTGATGCCGATGTGTCACGCCAACTCGCTCAACTTCTTCTCGGCGTTCGCCTACTGCGGCGCAACGTGCTCCATCTACGACCGCAAGAGCTTCGATCCGGAGCACCTGCTCAAGACGCTCTCCGATCAGCACGTGACCTTCACCTCGCTCGTGCCGACGCACTACATCATGGCGCTGGGGCTTCCCGCTGCCGTCAAGTCCAAGTACGACGCAGCCAGCGTGACTAAGCTGCTGATCTCCTCGGCGCCCGCGCGCCGCGAGACCAAGCTCGCGATCATGGAGCACTTCCGCAACTCGAAGCTGTACGAGTTGTACGGCTCGACGGAAGCGGGCTGGGTGACCTTGCTGCGGCCGGAGGAGCAGCTGACCAAGCTCGGCTCGATCGGCCGCGAGTTCACCGGCACCGGACAGGTGCGACTGCTCGACGATGAGGGAAACGATGTTCCCGACGGCGAGGTCGGCGAGCTGTACTCGCGCACGCCCTACACCTTCAGCGGCTACTGGAACCTTCCGGACAAGACCGCCGAGGCGTTCAGAGGCGCCTACTGCACGGTCGGCGACATGGCACGCCGCGACGGCGACGGATACTACTTCCTGGTCGACCGCAAGAAGAACATGATCATCAGCGGCGGCGAGAACGTCTATCCCTCAGAGGTGGAAAGCGTGATCGGCCGCCATCCCGCGGTGAAGGACGTAGCCGTCATCGGCTTGCTGCACGAGAAGTGGGGCGAGTCGGTGCATGCGGTCGTCGTCCTGCACGAGGGCCACGCGCTCGGCGAAGCGGCATTGCTCGACTGGTGCAAAGACAAGATCGCCGGCTACAAGCGACCGCGATCGATCTCTTTCATGCGGGAAGAGGACGTGCCGCGAACGGCGACGGGCAAGATCCAGCATCGCGCGCTGCGGGACAGGTTCGCGGGACAGGCATAACGCTTCCAAGCGGGGGGTGGGGTCTGGGGAACGCTCACCTGATCCGCTTCCGGCTGTAGTCCTCTTCGATGTTGTCGCGGTAGTAGGTGGCGATGGTGGGTGCCGCCATCAGGCGACGGTGCACCTCGGAGGGGACGCGCGTGTACTGCCAGATCGTCCCGTCGGTCATTTCCACCTCCAGCGTCTGCGAGCCGGCCTCGTAGCCGACCGAGCGGATCTGGCTGGAGCTGACTTTCTTGCGTTCCATCGTGCCCTCCCTGTCTGGGCTAGCCTGCATTTCTCGCACTGGCGCGAGATAATGGCGGGTATCGGGCGAGCCAGTTGCGGCTCGAACGCCGCGCCCATGTTGGACACATGGGCGCGGCGGGCATGCCGCAAAGGGCCGTCCTAGCCCGGGGCTAGCGCCACTGAGTGTCTTTCAGGATCTCGCCGAGCACGGAATCGATCTTGGCCAGGGCTTCGACGGCGGCAGGGTCGACCCCTTCGGCCTGCATGCGCCGGTAGACCAAGTGCACGGTGTCGGTCTCACCCGGCAGCGTATAGATGCCCACGCCGAACGGGCAGAAGGCCAGCAATCGCGGGTCGGCCTCCACCATCCGCCTGGAGTAGTTGGCGCTGCAGAACTGCAGGACTTCGGCGCGCTCGTAGATCCGGGTCGTGGCGCCGAGGTCCTTGCCGGTTCGCGCGAGCATTTCTCCGACCTCGGCCACATGGGCTACAGCCAGCCCTTGGCCCTCGATCGCGATCACGAGCAGTTGCTTGATCTCCTCGAAGGTGCCTTGCGCCCGCGCCTCCACGACCGACTGGGCCTGGACGGAGGCTGCCAGCCAGACGCTGGCCAGGGCTATGAGAGTACCTGCGCGCTTCACGCTGCCTCCTGTGCTGGTCACCGAACATAGGATACCGCGACGGCGGGATGGCCTCGCGAGAGCGGGCTGGATTGGGCAGTGAGTGAGAACAGCGCCGCGGCAGAGCTGCCACAGCGCAACACAGCCAGCTCATCGCGCCGCGACGGCGCAATGCTTTCGGCTGCACAGCGGTGCCACGGCACGACGTGCCGCTATCGCCGCAGAATCGTCAGGCCCGGCGCCGGCCGCACCTCAGCGTCGGGTGCGCTCGCAGCTTGGTGCCTGCGCTTACATCAGATTCGGCCAACAGCTTCCAGAGATAAAGCCCGCGGAGGTGACTGGTATCCTCACGGATGCAGGCCTCCCGCGAGCATCCTGGAAGCTAACAACGGGTCAAAACGTCACGGGTCCGCCAGTTACACGGGCGGTTGCTGCGGGGCGCCTGCACTCTGTACTGCTCGATCGAGCGGGCGTTCACCACACCAGCGCCACCCACACCACGCGTTGCCGTGTGCATTTCAACCGCCTGCTAGCCCTTAGTTCGGCCGGTTACCAGAAACCGGGAACGGCCAAGCTGCCGGCGCGGGAGCGGGTTTGGGCGCTGCCGGGGCAGCGGATTCCGTCATAGCCGCCTTCTTGGGCGCAGCCTTTTTCTTCGCCTTTTTCGCACCAGCTTTTTTCGCCGGCTTCTTCGCAGCAGCCTTCTTCGCTGGGGCCTTCTTCTTAGCGGCCTTCTTCTTGGCCGGAGCCCGCTTCTTGGCAGCCTTCTTCGCTGCCGGCTTCTTCACCGCCTTCTTGGCCGGGGCCTTCTTGGCAGCAGACTTGCGCGCCGGGGCCTTCTTCTTGGCCGGGGCTTTGCGCTTGGCGGGGGCCTTCCTCTTAGCCGCCATCTTCTTCATGGCCGGCTTCTTGGCCGAGGACTTCTTGGCGGCAGGCTTCCTGGCCGCGGCCTTTTTCTTGGCCGGGGCCTTGCGCTTGGCAGCAGCTTTCTTCATTGCCATCGTTGCTTACTCCTATCAAGGTTGAGAAAAACGCACCTCGCGGTGCGACCACGTCGCCGCGCCCGGGCCCGGTGCAAGCGGCCCGCGCACAGCTGCGCAGTGGGGTGAGTGCGTCCGCGCGCGGACGCAAAAAAAGGCCGCGGCGCCCCCAGCCCTGCGGCTGGAAACGCTTGCGGCCCTGCTCGTCGGTTGCCCGATCCGTGCGGATCGAGCGGTGAGTGGCTTGCCTTTGCGTATGCCCATTAATCCCAGCTCAGCGCGCCCCCCGTCTGGTACTCGATGACGCGAGTCTCGAAGAAGTTCCTTTCCTTCTTGAGGTCGATCATCTCGGACATCCACGGGAAGGGATTGGTTGCGCCCGGGAAGAGCGGATCCAATCCAATCTGCTGGCAGCGTCGATTGGCTACGAAGCGAAGATATTCCTTGAAGATGGGTGCATTCAAGCCCAACACGCCACGCGGCATGGTGTCCTCGGCGTAGCGGTACTCGAGCTCGACCCCCTTCTGCATCAGCGCCCGGATCTCGTCGCGGAACTCGGGCGTCCACAGATGCGGGTTTTCCAGCTTGATCTGGTTGATCACGTCGATGCCGAAGTTGCAGTGCATCGACTCGTCCCGCAGGATGTACTGGTACTGCTCCGCGGCGCCGGTCATCTTGTTTTGCCGACCCAGCGCCAGGATCTGAGCGAAGCCAACGTAGAAGAACAGGCCCTCCATGATGCAGGCGAACACGATCAGGCTCTTCAGCAGCTGCTGGTCGGCCTCGGGCGTTCCGGTCCTAAAGGAGGGGTCGGTGAGCGTGTCGATGAAGGGGATGAGGAACTCGTCCTTGTCCCGGATGCTGGAGATCTCGTGGTAGGCATTGAACACCTCGCCCTCGTCCAGGCCCAGGCTCTCGACGATGTACTGGTAGGCGTGGGTATGGATCGCCTCCTCGAAAGCCTGGCGCAGCAGGTACTGCCGGCACTCGGGAGCGCTGATGTGGCGGTAGGTGCCCAGGACGATGTTGTTGGCAGCCAGGCTGTCGGCGGTAACGAAAAAGCCCAGGTTGCGCTTCACGACGAGACGCTCGTCGTCGGTCAAACCCTCCGGGTCCTTCCACAGGGCGATGTCGCGGCTCATGTTGATCTCCTGCGGCATCCAGTGATTCGCGCAGGCGGACAGGTACTTCTCCCAGGCCCACTTGTACTTGAAGGGGACGAGCTGGTTGACGTCGGTCTTGCCGTTGATGATGCGCTTGTCCTCGACCTTGATGCGCCGCTCGCGGTCGGCCAGCGGCACGCCGTCCGCGGAGCGCGCCGGCACGCTCGGCATGCGCGCGAAACCGACAGGCTGCAGCGCGAGCCCGGGAGCGAAGGTCGATTCTTCGAATTGCAGCATCTTGTTGTCCTCGTGTCCGAATTCTCGTTAGCAAACTCTATGCCGCTGAATTATCTGGAAGTGCGTCGCGCACGCTGCCCCAGTCGCTACTGGCATGCTTCGCAGGTCGGATCGTCGATGGCGCAGAACTTGGGCACCTCGGCATCCGGCAGCGCCAGCACCGAGTCGGCCATCGCGCCGGTTGCTGCGAGCCCTCCGTCGGCGGGCACGGCGTTGAGCGAGCCGGTCTTGACTGTCGACTTCTCGGCATGCGTGGCGCCGAGCGTGCGCAGGTAGTACGTCGTCTTCAGCCCGCGCAGCCAGGCGAGCTTGTAGGTCTCATCCAGCCGCTTGCCCGACGCGCCCGCCATGTAGAGGTTCAGCGACTGTGCCTGGTCGATCCATTTCTGACGCCGCGCGGCAGCTTCCACCAGCCATGCAGGCTCGATCTCGAAGGCCGTTGCGTACAGGCTGCGCACCTCGGGCGGGATGCGGTCGATCTTCGCCAGGCTGCCGTCGAAGTACTTCAGGTCGGCCACCATGACCTCGTCCCACATGTTCAGCCGCTTGAGGTCCTGCACCAGGTAATCGTTCACCACTGTGAACTCGCCCGAAAGGTTCGACTTCACGTAAAGGTTCTGATAGGTCGGTTCGATGCTCGCGGACACCCCGACGATGTTGGCGATGGTCGCGGTGGGGGCGATGGCGATGCAGTTCGAGTTGCGCATGCCGAACTGGCGGATGCGCGCCCGCAGGCCGGACCAATCCATTTCCGAGGTGGTGTCCACCTCGACGTACCCGCGGCGCTCCTGCCGCAGCAGCGCGAGCGTGTCCTGCGGCAGGATCCCGCGGTGCCACAGGGAGCCCTCGAAGGTGGAGTACGGCCCGCGCTCCTCGGCCAGTTCGGTGGAGGCCCAGTACGCGTGGTAGCACACCGCCTCCATCGCGCGGTCGGCGAAGTCCACGGCCTCCTTGGATGCGTAGGGCATGCGCATCAGGTGCAGGCAGTCCTGGAAGCCCATGATCCCCAGCCCTACCGGCCGGTGCTTCAGGTTGGAGTTGCGCGCCTTGTCCACCGCGTAGTAGTTGATGTCGATCACATTGTCCAGCATGCGCATGGCCGTGGCCACGGTGGCCTTCAGCTTCTGGTGATCGAGCCGGCCGTCCTTCATGTGGGCGGCCAGGTTCACCGACCCCAGGTTGCACACTGCGATCTCGCTGGCCGAGGTGTTCAGGGTGATCTCGGTGCACAGGTTGGAGCTGTGCACCACCCCCACGTGCTGCTGCGGCGAGCGGATGTTGCAGGGGTCTTTGAAGGTAATCCAGGGATGCCCGGTCTCGAACAGCATCGACAGCATCTTGCGCCAGAGCTGGACCGCCGGGAGCTTCTTGAACAGCTTGAGCTCGCCGGCCGCCGCGCGCCGCTCGTACTCCACGTACGCCTTCTCGAAGGCCTTGCCGTACTTGTCGTGCAAGTCGGGGCAGTCCGCCGGGGAGAACAGGGTCCACTCGCCGTTCTCTGTCACCCGCTTCATGAACAGATCCGGAACCCAGTTGGCTGTGTTCATGTCGTGGGTACGGCGGCGGTCGTCCCCCGTGTTCTTGCGCAGCTCCAGAAACTCCTCGATGTCCAGGTGCCAGGTCTCCAGGTAGGAGCACACCGCCCCCTTGCGCTTTCCTCCCTGATTCACTGCTACGGCCGTATCGTTGACCACCTTCAGGAACGGCACCACACCCTGCGACTTGCCGTTGGTGCCCTTGATGTGGGAGCCCAGCGCGCGCACCGGCGTCCAGTCGTTGCCCAGCCCGCCGGCGAACTTGGACAGCAGCGCGTTCTCCTTGATGGCGTCGTAGATGCCCTCGAGGTCGTCGGCGACCGTGGTGAGGTAGCAGCTGGACAGCTGGGATCGGTGCGTGCCGGAGTTGAACAGGGTCGGAGTCGAGCTCATGAAGTCGAAGCTCGACAGGACGTTGTAGAACTCGATGGCGCGGGCTTCGCGGTCGCGCTCGTTGAGCGCCAGACCCATGGCCACGCGCATGAAGAAGGCCTGCGGCAGCTCGATGCGCTGGCCACGTACGTGGATGAAGTAGCGGTCGTAGAGGGTCTGCAGGCCGAGATAGCCGAACTTGAAGTCGCGGCTCGCGTCCAGCGCCTGGCCCAGCGAGCGCAGATCGAAGGTGCGCAGGCGCGGATCGAGCAGGCCGGCGGCGATGCCCTTCTCGATGAACAGCGGGAAATACTCCGCATACCGCGCACGCATCTGGGCGTGGGTGACCTCCTCACCCAGCACCTCGACCTGGATGCTGTTCAGCAGCAGGCGGGCGGTCACGTAGCTGTAGGCCGGGTCCTTCTCGATCAGAGCGCGTGCCGAGAGGATGGCGCATTTGCGCACCTCCTCCATCGGCACACCGTCGTAGAGGTCCTTGAGGATGCTCTGCAGGATCACCTCCGCATCCACTGCGCGGCCGAGCCCCTCGCAGGAATCCCGGACCAGACCCTGCAGGCGCTCCAGATCGAGTGGGCGGCTCACCCCGCCGTCGACCACGCTGATCACGTGCGGGCGGGCCTCCACCTGCGCCGCGGCCTTCTGCTGCGCGCGCAGCCGGGCGCGCTCTTCGCGATAGAGCACGTAGGCGCGGGCGATGTCGTGCTCGCCCGAGCGCATCAGGGCGAGTTCCACCTGGTCCTGGATGTCCTCGATGTGCAGCGTCCCGCCGCCGGGCTGGCGACGCATCAGCGCCGCCACGACCTGCTCGGTGAGCCGCGCCACCTGCTCGCGCACGCGCGCGGAAGCCGCGCCCTGGCTGCCGTTCACGGCGAGGAACGCCTTGGTCATCGCCACCGAGATCTTGCCGGGCTCGAACCCGACCACCGCCCCGTTGCGGCGAATGACTTTGTACTGGGCGTAGCGGGATTCGCGCGCGCCGGCCTCGCTGTCCATCGACAGGGGCTCAGCCGGGGATTCGGTCCGGGACTCGGTGCTGACCAGCTGCATCAAACTCTCCTCTCGCTTTATGTCGTCCGGTACCGACACGAAGCTGGGGGACTCTCGCGTCGAACCACTATATCTTGTGTATGCGTGCTGCAATATCCACTAATTCTAGTGGCGCGAATCTCACTGTCAAGATTTTTCCGCGCCCGCCGCGCGACGCGTGCGTGCAGTTGTTGCGGTTGCACGCGCGAGTCTGAGGCCGTGCGACCACTTGCTGCGGTGCTCCAACCGCAGAGGCGCAGAGGCACAGAGGACCCGCAGAGAAACCTACGACGAGCGAGCGACCGAGGACGGCGAGGCGGTTGGCGTGCGGCCGCCCCGGCGCCAGGTACCCCCACTAACGGGCGTAGTCTGCGGCAGTGCGGACGGTGGTGAAGTGGATGTCGGCGCAGTCTTCGATGCGGCGGGCATAGCCGCCAGCCATGGTGACCGCCACCGGCAGGCCGGCGGAACGGCACAGGTCGAAGACCATGCGGTCGCGCTCGGCGAGCCCGCTCTTGGTGAGCTTGAGGCGCCCGAGGCGGTCGCCCTCGAACGGGTCGGCGCCGGCCAGATAGATCGCGAGATCGGCCTGTGCCGCCGACAACGCCCGGCACACACCTTTCTCGAGCGCTTCGAGGTAGTCGCGATCACCGGTGCCGTCGGGCAACTCGATGTCGAGATCGCTTGCCTCTTTCTTGAACGGGTAGTTGTTGGCTGCGTGGATGGAGAACGTGAAGACCGTCGGGTCGCCCGCCAGGATCGCGGCCGTGCCGTTACCCTGGTGCACGTCGCAGTCCAGGATTACGACCCGCCTGGCCCGGCCTTCGGCCTGCAGCGCCAGCGCAGCGATGGCGCTGTCGTTGAATACGCAGTAGCCCTCGCCGCGGTCGCGAAAGGCGTGGTGCGTGCCCCCCGCCAGGTTGACGCCCGACCCCTCCTCCAGCGCAGCCCGTGCGGCCGCCAGCGTTGCTCCGCTGGAGCGGCGCGAGCGCTCCACCATCTCGGGCGACCAGGGAAAGCCGATACGCCGTTGCTCTTCGGCCGCTAGCGTGCCCGTTGTCACCCGCTCCAGGTATCCGCGATCGTGAGCGCGCAGGATCTCCTCGTCGGTGGCGGCGGGCGGCTGCTGCAGGCCGTGCTTGCCCGCCACGCCCTCGGCTTGCACGCGTTCCCGCAGCAGGCGGTACTTCTCCATTGGGAAGCGGTGCCAGGGCGGCAGCGGCAGGATGTAGTGGTCGGTGTAGAAAATCTTCAAGCGTTCAAGCCTTGAACCGCAGAGGCGCAGAGGCGCAGAGGAACGCAGAGTACTTCAAACTAATGGCGCAGGGGCGTCGATGGTTGACCACCGGGTATCCCCCCATGAGACCGCGAAACATGCCGGCAAGATCGACCCACCGGCGAACGCTACAGCGGAACCAGGCGCCTGAATCCGTGGAAAAGTACTACGCCGAGAAAGACCAGATTGCGTAGCAGAACCGCAGGCCAGAAATAGCGAACTGCACCGAGCGCTTGCTCCTCGTGTTGCTGCTGCGCGAGTCGAGCGCCGACGTTCTCGAGGAGCGCCGGCGTTCGTGGCCAGTCCAAAATGCCGCTCACCCCACCCTCGAGGAATGCCCCGACGTCCCACCGACGCAGCGGCCATCGCACCCACAATGGCGCCTACGGTGTCGGTATCGCCTCCCAAGTCGAGCGCAGCGGTCAGTGCCCGCTCAAATGCCCCGCGATGCCTGAGACAGGCATAGATGGCCACCGGCACCGTGTGATAGACATATCCGCTCACTGCCTTTTCCAGCCCGAGCACGGCTGCAAACCGAGCAACATCATCGCCCCGTTGGAGGGCCGTGCGCATGTGACGGACCAGATCCTGCCATTGGCCATCATCCTCGCCACCGAGGACGGCGAGCTGGGAGAGCAGATCAGCCGTGTGCAACCCCTCGGCGTTTCCTTGCCCAACCTCCAAGGCCACAACGGTGGCCACGGCAAGACTGCCGATCAGCGCTTTGGGGTCGGTATGCGTAACCAACGTAGAGGCGGTGACGAACGCTTTGCGCCTCGCCGGGTCATCATAGAAGTAGCCGCCGATTATCCCGGCGCGCATAGCGGGGCCATTTCCTGCTGAGAACACCCCGCTCCTGTGAGCGGGCCAGCCAAGCCAAAGCTTGAGGATCGCGCGCAGCGTGGCAAACCCGATTCCGGCAGGCAGGCTCAGGAGCCACCAGCGGAGTTTCCAGGCCAGCGCTCGTCGAAACCCATCGACATCCGCCGGATGCCGCAGCAATGCCTGAGCGACAAACAGTGTGTGTTCGGTATCGTCGCTGATCATCCCTCGGCCGAAAAGAAGACGGTGCCTCCATTCGCCCCGCCACCGTCGCGCTATGCGCGGCTTGCTGAGTCCCTCGGCGGGCAATCCCAAAGCGTCACCGACGGCGGTGCCTATGAGCACACCTTGCAAGCGGTCGCGCAGATCAAGCGCTGTGCTATTGCTTCGCACTCGGGGTCGACTCAAGGCAAATCTGACGAAGAATGAACACTATCGCGATTGCGCGTTCACTATTGCGATTGCCCAGCGCGACGAGAAACCGCTCGACTCTTCCTTTACGTTGTCTTCGAGCGCCTGCGCCTCTGCGGTCAGCCCGCCGTAGAAATCAGCGAGCGATAGCGAGCCCAGTCAAAGAAAGGCCCGGGATCGGTCTTACGCCCTGGCGCAATGTCGCTGTGGCCCACGATGTCCTCGATCGGATACGCGGCCTGCAGCTCCCGCGTGAGTTGGGCGAGCTGCCGGTACTGCGCATCGCGGAAAGGCACGAAGTCGGATCCCTCCAGCTCCACGCCGATGGAGAAGTCGTTGCAGCGCTGCCTGCCTCTCCAGGACGAGGCCCCCGCGTGCCACGCGCGCAGGCTGCAAGGCACGAATTGGATCAGTTCCCCGTCGCGCCGGATCAGGAAGTGGCTGGACACCTCGACCCCGGCGAGACACACGTAGAAGGGATGCGCGTTTGGATCGAGCCGGTTGCAGAACAGGTCGATGACGGCGTTGCCACCGAACTCGTAGGGCGGCAGACTGATGTTGTGGATGACGAGCAGCGAAGGTGGTGTAGCGGCTGGCCGCTCATCGCGGTTCGGAGAGGGGATCCGCTGGGCCCGCTGCAGCCAGCCCGCGGCGTCGAGCAGCCCGGAGCCTGCGGTCATCTGATCACCGCCATCGTGCCGGCCGTCCCGGCCGCAGCAGACATCCTACTTCTTCGGCTCCGCCGGCGGCGGTGGTGGCGCCTTGACCTGGTAGTCGTGGGGCGCCTTCCACAGAATGACGCCCTGCAGCCGGCTGTTTGCGTCGGCCTTGCCGACCGGCGCAAGCGCCGGCGCGCTGCCCGCCAGCCCGATCTGGGATAGCGGCGCCTTCTGGCTGTAGCGCAGGCGATCGCGCACCTTCGCATAGGTCAGGGTGAGCTCGCTCCCCTTCACGGTCCATTTGGCAAAAGTGGTGGACCGCCCCCGACGCACCGGCTGTCCCGGCAGCTGGAGGTCATACTCCGCCACGACCTCGGCCTGGCCCTTCTCCATCAGCCGCACGTACACGCGCTCGCCGTCGGGCGAGCGCGCCGCCTCCCAGGTGCCCAGCAGATCCCTGGCCCCGACGGCCAGCGCGTCGGCGCAGAAAAGAAACAGGCACAGAAGGACCAAGACACGCGCGTACATGAGCGGTGAACGGCCGCCGATGCGCGGCCGGTTCGAGTCAGTTGATGCCGAGTCGTTCCATGCGGTAGCGCATGGCGCGGAAGGTGATGCCCAGCAGCTTAGCAGCCGCCGTGCGGTTGTAGCGGGTCTTCTCGAGGGCTTCCAGGATGGCTTCCTTCTCGACCCGGTCCAGATACTCCTGGAGCGGCCACTTGCCCTCGGAGCCCTCGCTGGTGCGCACCACCTCCACGGCCTCCGGCGGCGTGAGCTGAAGATCGGCCACCGTGATCTTCTGGCCGTCGCACAGGGCCATGGCGCGTTCGAGGATGTTCTCCAGCTCGCGCACGTTGCCCGGGAAATCGTACTGCGCCAGCGCCTGCATGGCCTGCTCCTCGAGCTCAGGCCGCGACACCTTGGCCTGGGCCGCGAGCTTGTCCAGCACCGCGCTGGCGATGGCCGGAATGTCCTCGCGCATGTCCCGCAACGCCGGCATGCGCAGCTCGATGACGTTCAGCCGGTAGTAGAGGTCGTGCCGGAACTTGCCCGACTCGACGCAATCGGCCAGGTTCTGGTGGGTGGCGCTGATGATGCGCACGTCCACCGAGTCCTCCTGGGTGGAACCGACCTTGCGCGCCTTCTTCTCCTGGATCGCGCGCAGCAGCTTGACCTGCATCGCGAGGGGCAGGTCGGCAACTTCGTCCAGGAACAGCGTCCCGCCGTTGGCGGCCTGGAAGAAGCCGTCGCGGTCCGAGTCGGCACCGGTGAACGCGCCCTTCTTGTAACCGAAGAACTCGCTCTCCATGAGGTTCTCGGGGATGGCGCCGCAGTTCACCGGCACGAATGGGCGGTCGCGCCGGGCGCTCTTCTGGTGAATCAGGCGGGCCGCCAGCTCCTTGCCGCTGCCGGACTCGCCGGTGATGTGCACGGGGGCTTCGCTGCGGGCGAGCTTTTCGATCAGGTCGCGCACGTGGATGATCGCGGGCGAGGTGCCCAGCAGGCCCTTCTCGCCAGAGGCCACCTCTGCGGACTTGATCTCGCCGACCTTGGGCAGCGACAGGGCCGACTTCACCAAGGTGCGCAGCTGGTCGAGGCCGACCGGCTTGGAAACATAGTCGAAGGCGCCGGCCTTCAGCGCAGCCACGGCGTTCTCGGTGTTGCCGTGGGCGGTAATCACCGCCACCGGCAGGTCCAGGTTGCCTTTGGAGATGTGCTCGACGATCTCCAGGCCCGTGCCGTCTGGCAAGCGCATGTCGGTGAGGCACAGATCGTAATGACGCGCGCCCCCCAGCTTGGACTGGGCGTCCTTTACCCCCGTGGCACGCTCCACGTCCAGGCCCATGCGCAGCAGGGTCAGCTCGATCAGCTCGAGGATATCGACCTCGTCGTCCACCACCAGCACGCAGCGCTGCGGGGCCGTAGCGCGTCCGCCCGAACCGGTCCGTTCACTCCGCTTCAACTCTTGACTCCCCTAATGGCAATGACGAACTGCGCGCCCGGGCCGTCGCGCTCGATGTAGTCGAGCGAAGCATTGTTGGCGTCGCAAATTTCCCGGGCGATGTACAGCCCCAGACCGGTGCCGCTCGCCGCGGTGGTGAAGAACGGCTCGAACAGGTGCGGACGAATGGCCTCGGGCACGCCTGGCCCGTCGTCGGAGACGCTCAATTCTACCGTATTCCCCATCACTCCAGCCCGCAGCTCGATGCGGATGCTGGCCGTAGTGCGCTGGCTATAGCGCAGCGCGTTGCGGCACAGGTTCCACATCACCTGGTTCAAGTGGCTGCGATCGAACGTGACCGAGGCATCGCGCTGGAGGACGAGTACGATGACCTCGTCGGGCACCTTCTCGATCTGGCAGAACTGGGCGACGAAAGTGCGCAGGAAATCGCCGAGCTGGAAGGTCTCCCGGTGGGCGCGGTCGCGGCGGTTGAGCTTGAGCACATCCTGCACCATGCGGTCGAGCCGCTGCGTGTTGTCGTGCACGATGGTGAGCAAGCGGCGCTGCGTTTCGTTGTGCTCGGGCTCCTCCAGCAGGAGCTCTGCGGCGTGGTTGATCGCCGACAGGGGATTGCGGATCTCATGTGCGATGTTGGCCGTCAGCCGGCCCATGGCCGCCAGCTTCATCTGCTGGGCCTCGGCCTGGATCCGCGAGAGGTCCTCGAGAAACACCACCACGCCGACGTTGCGGCTGCGCCCCACCGGAACGAAGCGCGCGCCGGCGAGCTTATGAGTCAGAACGGTGCGCAGCGGATCGGACCCGGCAGCGGGATCCTCCCGCCAGCGCTGCAGGCGGTCGGCCAGGGCCGGGGTGTATTCCTTGAGCATCAGGTCCCGGCCGGTCTTCGGGATCGGCCCGAGGATCTCCACCGCCCGGCGGTTGATCTGGCGGATGACGCCGCGCTCGTCCACCACCAGCACGCCGTCCTGCATGTCCTGGATGACCAGCTGGTTGACCTGGGCCATGTTGGCGAGGTCCACCTCGCGCTGGGCCGCCAGCTGCTCGCTCGCCTGAGTGTACCGCGCCAGCGTGTGTGCCAGCCAGGCGGTGGCAAAGTAACCGACGCTCAACAGACCGGTCTGCACGTACTGGGCCACCGCCGCGTCCCGATACAGCACCTCGAAGGTATGCTCCAGCAGCACGGCGATGCTGGCGAGCGACGCGAAAAACAGCGTCAGCCGCCCGCGGCTGATGATGCCCGCCGCAGCCAGCGAAGCGAGCAGGAGCAGCCCCAGCCCACTGCCCACACCGCCGCTGGCGTAGGTGAGCAGAGTGATGAAGAACACATCCGCGCCGACCTGCACCGCGATCTGCAGGTTAAAGTCGGGCCGGCGCGACGTCGTGGTAACGAAGAACAGGACGGTGCTGAGGATGTACCCGGCGCACCCATAGAGGTAGGGCTGGAAGCTGCGGGAGCCGAACAGCGACTCGTTGAACACCACTGCGCTCACCAGCAGCAGCGTGGCGACGATGACGCGGTAGACGTTGAAGTAGAACAGCGACCGCCAGTAGGAGTTGGGATAGCCCTGTTCGGGCCGGAACGCGTGCTGCGCCCCTGCGGTCAGGTCCTTCGCTCCGATTTCCAGTCCAGCTCCGTGCATGCCCGATGCCCAGCAGTGTGTTACCGATCGGTCGGTGGCGGCGCGAACCAGCCAGCCGACGCAACACCAGGTCCTTGCTTTCCGGCCGCGCATGCGCGTGCCCGGATGCGCTTGCGCAGTGGCTTCTGAAGGGTGCGGCTGACTACCGCGCGTTCAGCCGCCGGTGCTCTTCGCTGCAGTAGAACTGCCCGCGCGAGGTGAAGCTCTCGCTGCGCGGCAGGTGCACACCGCAGACGGCGCAACGCACCATGTCCTCGGGAAGGCCTGAAGCAGACCGGTCCGATGGCGCGCGGGGCGGCGGGACCTCGCGGCCCCCTCCGCGGCGCATGCGGCTGACGATCAGGTAGACCAATATCCCCAGGACGAGGATGGTGAGCAGCTTGGCCACTGGGGCTATTATCGGCGCGGAAGGGAAAAGGCGCAGAGCGATTTGGAGGCTGGGCGCGGCAGGCGGGCGCCGGTTACGTGGGCGCGATCATACCCCAGCCTCGACCATTCATGAAGACGCCTCGGAGCGAGCGCATGTGGTCTGGACACGCTCGCCGTTACCTGGCACCCACGCCGCGGTCGCCACGGTGCGCTGCTGTGATCCCGGCGCAGCGCGCTCTCCCCGACCAACAGCGCTCGCCCCTCCCCCGGTTGTCGAGTACGTCCAGAACGAGCTACGAGACGAGGTCGAAGGGGCCTTCAGCATCCGCGTCCGCCAGCCTATCTCCATCGCGTTGTTCGAGCTCGACATGGTGGGCATCGCGTTTCGGGCGGGCGATGACGTGGTGGGCATCCGGCTGTTCTTCGGTCTGCCCTATTGAGGAAGGTGAGCGGCGGTGTGAGAAATGCGGGCTGCAGCGGCCGACCCGCCCGCCCGGCCCGTCGCCCACCGCACCCCGCAAGTCAAAGGATTTGGTCGGGGTGAGAGGATTCGAACCTCCGACTCCTGCGTCCCGAACGCAGTACTCTACCAGGCTGAGCTACACCCCGATGCCGCTGGGATCCTGCCGGCGCCGCCAGAACGCGGAGCGAGATTCAGTAGGACCGGTCAACCGCAAAGGCTGCCAATTGTATCAGACTGTCGCGGTAAGTCGACCGCGGCAGCGCTTCCAGCGCGCCGATCGCGCGCTGGGCTTCGCCCTCGGCCTGCTGCCGCGCGTAGTCGAGCGCGCCGGTCTCATGGACCGCAACGAGGACGGGCTGGAACTCGTCCAGCCCGCCGCGCTCGATCGCGGCGCGGATCACGGCAGACTGCTCGGGCGTGCCCTGCTTCATCGCATGAATCAGCGGCAGCGTGGGCTTGCCTTCCGCGAGGTCGTCTCCCAGGTTTTTGCCCGTCTCGGCATGGTCCCCCGAGTAGTCCAGCACGTCGTCGATAAGCTGGAACGCGGTGCCCAGATGCATCCCGTAGCGGGCCAGCCCCTGCTCGACCTCCGGGCTGGCGTTGCTGATGATGGCGCCGATCTGGCCAGCCGCTTCGAACAGCTTGGCGGTCTTGAAGCGAATCACATGCAGATAGTCCCGCTCGCCGACGTCGGGATCGTGGCAGTTGAGCAGCTGCAGCACTTCGCCTTCGGCGATGGTGTTGGTGGCGTCGGCCAGCACCTGCATCACCCGCATGTCGTCCAGCTCCACGATCATCTGGAACGCGCGCGAGTAGAGGAAATCCCCGACCAGCACGCTGGCGGGGTTGCCGAACAGGGAGTTGGCGGTCGCGCGCCCACGGCGCAGCTGCGACTCGTCGACGACGTCGTCGTGAAGCAGCGTGGCCGTGTGGATGAACTCGACCACTGCGGCAAGCTGATAGTGGGCCGCACCGCTGTACCCGCAGGCGCCTGCCGCCAGGATGACGAGCGCGGGCCGCAGCCGCTTGCCCCCGCCGTCGATGATGTATTCCGCGACCTGCCGCACCAGCACCACGTCCGAATGCAGGCGGCGGCGGATCACGTCGTCGACGGCGCGCATCTCGTCGGCGATCAAACGCTGGACTGGTTCGAGGGTAGCGGTGCTCATCGAAAAGAGTTTTTTCGCGTGGCTTCTCGCGACAGCATACCATTGCCGGCCGCGGCGCCGGCGGCCTTTGCGTCGGGGCAGGCGCGTTTGACCACACGGCCCCCGGGATGTATACTGCGCGGCTTTTCCGAATGGCGTTCAGGGACCTGGCCATGTATGCGGTAATCAAGACCGGCGGCAAGCAGTACAAGGTGAGCGCCGGAGAGAAGCTCAAGGTGGAGTCGATCCCCGCGGAGGTAGGCGCGGAGATCACTCTGGACCAGGTACTGATGGTCGCGGACGGCGAGAAGGTGTCCATGGGCACGCCGCTGGTGGCGGGCGCGTCGGTCAAGGCGACCGTCGTCGGTCACGGCCGGGGCGAGAAGGTGAAGATCTTCAAGCTGCGCCGGCGCAAGCACTATCGCAAGACCCTCGGTCACCGGCAGAACTTCACCGAAATCCAGATCAACGGCATCAGCGCCTGAGGCAGGCTAGGAGCAGGTCATGGCACACAAGAAAGCTGGCGGCAGCTCGCGCAACGGGCGCGACTCCAACGCAAAGCGACTGGGTGTGAAGCGGTTCGGCGGGCAGTTGGTGCCGGCGGGCAGCATCATTGTGCGGCAGCGTGGCACTCAGTTCCATCCGGGGCAGAACGTCGGCGTAGGCAGGGATCACACGCTCTTCGCGAAAATCACCGGGCACGTCAAGTTCGCCGTCAAGGGGCCCCGCAACCGGCAGACCGTGACCGTCGAACCGGCCTGAGCGGGTAGCACCCCGGCGCCAAAGCCCTATCGTCTCGATAGGGCTTTTTAGTTTCTGCCGCCTAGGCGGCCCTACCCCCTTCACCGCAAAGGCGCGAAGGCGCAAAGTGAGCGCAAAGGAAGCCGTGCACATCATGCAATTCAGAAGCGTTGGAACGGAGGGATCCAGGCCGGGCGCAGGCACTCTTTGCGGCCTCTCTGCGTCTGTGCGCCTTTGCGGTTAACAGCAACATGAAATTCATAGACGAAGCCAGCATCGAAGTCCACGCCGGCAACGGCGGCGACGGAATTGCCGCGTTCCGCAGGGAGAAGTACATCCCGCGTGGCGGGCCGAGCGGGGGGGATGGCGGCCGCGGCGGCAATGTCTACGGCGTAGCCGACCGCAACCTCAACACGCTGGTCGAGTACCGCTTCACGCGCATCTTCCGGGCGAAGAACGGCGAGAAAGGCCGCGGCGCGGACTGCTACGGCGCCGGCGGGGACGATATCACGCTGGCCTTTCCGGTCGGCACGGTGATTACCGACGCCGAAACCGAGGAACCGGTGGCTGACCTTGCCACGCACGGCCAGCGCGCCCTGCTCTGCAAGGGCGGCACCGGGGGGCTGGGCAATCTGCACTTCAAGTCCAGCACCAACCGCGCGCCGCGTCAGTTCACCCGCGGCGAGCCCGGCGAATCGCGGCGGCTGCGCCTGGAGCTGAAGGTTCTGGCGGATGTCGGGCTGCTCGGCATGCCCAACGCCGGGAAATCGACCTTTATCCGTGCGGTGTCCGCCGCCCGCCCGAAGGTGGCGGACTATCCGTTCACGACCCTTCATCCGCACCTTGGCGTCGTTCGCGTCGACGTCAATCGCAGTTTCGTGATCGCCGACATCCCCGGACTCATCGAGGGCGCCGCCGAGGGCGCCGGCCTAGGTCACCAGTTCCTGCGCCATCTCGCGCGCACGCGCCTGCTGCTGCATCTGGTGGACCTGGCGCCCATCGACGCCGGGGCCGACCCCGCCGCGGACGCGCACGCCATCGCGCAGGAGCTGCGCAAGTACGACGAGGCGCTGTTCCGCAAGCCGCGCTGGCTGGTGCTGAACAAAGTCGACCTGCTGCTCGAGGATGAGCGGCAGGAGAGGATCGAGTCGTTCGTGGCGTACCTGCGCGAGCTGGACCGGGAATCGGCCCCGACAAACGAGGCGCCCCGTGTGTTCGCAATCTCCGCTCTGACCGGCGAGGGCTGCCGTGAGCTGACATTCGCCGTGGCGGAGTTTCTCGCTCAGACCGAGCAGCAGCACAGCAGCGCGGCCGCCGAGCCCGCAGAAGAAACCGAGCAGGGGTAATCATGCCCTCCCTCCTTGCCCAGGCGCGGCGCCTGGTAATAAAGGTGGGCAGCAGCCTGGTCACCGCACAGGGCCAGGGGCTGGACCATGCGGCGCTGGCCCAGTGGGCCGAGCAGATCGCCGAGCTGAAGCGCCGCAACCGCCAGGTGCTATTGGTATCCAGCGGCGCCGTGGCCGAGGGCATGCAGCGACTCGGGTGGGAGCGCCGTCCGCGTCAGCTCCATGAGCTGCAGGCCGCCGCCGCCGTCGGGCAGATGGGGCTGGTCCAGGCCTACGAGTCGTGCTTCCGTACGCACGGCCTGCACACAGCACAGATCCTGCTCACCCACGAGGATCTGGCCGACCGCAAGCGTTACCTCAATGCGCGCTCCACGCTGCGTGCGCTGCTGCAGCTCAACACGATCCCCGTGATCAACGAGAACGACACGGTGGCCACCGACGAGATCAAGTTCGGCGACAACGACACGCTGGCGGCGCTGGTCACCAACCTGGTGGAAGCCGACGCCCTGGTGATCCTCACGGATCAGCCCGGCCTGTTCACGCGGGACCCGCGCCGCTACGCGGATGCAGAGCTGGTGCGCGAGGGAAGCGCAGGCGATCCGGCCCTGGAGCAGATGGCCGGCGGGGCCGGCAGCCATATCGGCAGCGGCGGCATGCTCACCAAGGTCCGTGCCGCCAGACGCGCCGCTCGCAGCGGCGCGCACACGATCATCGCCTCCGGCCGCGAGCCGCACGTCCTGCTGCGCCTGACCGACGGCGAGTTGATCGGCACGCAGCTCACCGCCGAGACGATGACGCTCGCCGCGCGCAAGCAGTGGCTGGCCGACCATCTCCAGGTGCGCGGCCGGCTCACGCTCGATGCGGGTGCGGTGCGCGCGCTGACGCGGGATGGCAAGAGCCTGCTGCCCATCGGCGTGTACGACCTGGCCGGTGAGTTCGAGCGCGGCGAGGTGGTGAGCTGTCTGGACCCCGAGGGCCGTGAGGTCGCGCGCGGGCTGGTCAACTACAGCTCCGGCGAGACGCGGCGCATCTTGCGCGCGCCCAGCCACGAGATCGAGGCGCGCCTGGGCTACATCGACGAACCTGAACTGATCCACCGGGACAATCTCGTGCTGCTCTAGTAGCACGAGATTGCGGCGAAGGATGAGGTGCGCGAGATGCGAAGTACCGCCGCGGGCACACCCCTTGCACCGGCTTCGATCGTTCCATCCCCACGGAGTCCAGCATGCGCACGCTGTCCAGCCTCGTCGTCGCCCTCCTCGTCTGCGCCACCACCGCAGCGGCCCAGGATCCCGTACGGGAAGGCCTTTGGGAGATCAGCATCCAGGGCGAAGTCGGCGGGCAGCCGATCTCGAGCACCCCGCTGGTGATGCGCCAATGCATCAACCAGCAGACGGCTCAAGATCTGATGAGCAAGCTGGCCGGCGGCGCGGGTGGATGCCAGGTGTCGGACTACAGCCAGGAAGGCAACCGTGCTCGCTGGAACCTCGCCTGTACCGGCCAGGTGGAAGTGTCGGGCACGGGCGAAGTGATAATGGGCAGCGAGGGCTTCAACGGCACGCTCGACGTAGTGGTCGGCACGGGTGGACAGACCGTACCGATGCTGCAGACCTTCAACGCACGCCGGGTGGGCGACTGCAAGTAATCGCGGGCGCGCGAGACCCTCAGTTGTAACGGGCGGGCACCCGCGCGTCCGGCGTGGGGGGATGCTTCAGATGGCGCACGATGCTCTTGGCATCACCCGTGGGGCCGCCGGAGAATATTCCCCCGTAGCAGAAGAACTCCGAGGCCAGCGTGTACTGGTGGTTGTTCATCTGCTGGTCCCGGATCTCGCGCCACTGCGGATCGGCAACACGCTCCCAGCGATCCCCATCGGGTCCGAATGCGTAGTCCTTCCACCCGGCAGTCTTGCAGTTGACTCCCGAGTAGCTCACCGTCCTGGCCCCCTCGGCGGACCGGATAACCAATGAGAAACGGATGACTCGGTCGGGGTCGACCGTGAGGGAGGAGCCGTCTACATAGAAGCGATTGGTGGTCTGGCCCCTCGGCTCGAAGAGGATGAGGTCCTGATCCCGGGGGTAAGGCGGCAGGGTGATGTCCGCCTCCTTCCACGGCGCCTCTTCCGGCATCGGGTTGGGTCCGCTTTCGCCGCGCCGATAGGCCTTGGGCGCCTCGCCGCGCGTGCCGCCGCATCCCACCGTCCCCGCCAGAATGCAGGCAGCGACCAGGAACACCAGCCCACGCATGCTCATCCGCGGTAGAGGTGTTCGCGCGTCAGCGGACAGGGCGCGAGACCGTCCGCCTGCGCCTTCACGCCCAGCAGCTGATAGATGGAGATCCAGCCGCGCGCGAACGCGTGCGCGGACCCGGCCATATAGATGAGCCAGGTGCGCAGCGTCTTCTCGCCCACCAGCCGGCGTGCTTCGTCGCGGTTGGCCTCGAGCCGGTCCACCCAGTGCCAGAGCGTGCGCGCGTAATGCGGGCGCAGGCACTCGGCGTCCCACACCTCCAGGCCGTGCCGCCCCATCTCGTGCATCACCGTGCTGACGTGCATCAGCTCGCCACCGGGGAACACGTACTCCTCGACGAACTCGCCGATGCCGCTACCGAGCTGGGCCTCCTCGAGGGAGTTGGTGGTGATGCCGTGGTTCATCACCAGCCCGCCGGGCTTGAGGAGGCGCTCTATCTTGCGGAAGTAGGCCGGCAGGTTGCGCCGCCCGACGTGCTCGAACATGCCGACACTGGAGATCTTGTCGAAGGGCTGGTCCTCCGGGGCGTCGCGGTAGTCCAGCAGGCGCACCTCGACCTGCCCCTCCAGTCCGAGATCGCGGATGCGGCCGCGCACATATGCGTGCTGCCCGTCCGACAGGGTGATGCCGAGCGCCTTCACACGGTAGTGGCGGGCGGCCCACAGAATCAGCCCACCCCAGCCGCAGCCGATGTCCAGCAACCGCTCGCCCGGCTGGAGCATCAGCTTGCGGCAGATGTGATCGAGCTTCTGCTCCTGGGCGGCGTCCAGCGGGTCGTCTGGCGTCTTGAAGTACGCGCAGGAGTACACGCGGTTGCGGTCCAGCCACAACGCATAGAAGTCGTTGCCGACGTCGTAGTGGTGCTGGATGTTGCGGCGATCTGCGGGACGGCTATGCCGCCACCACCGCCAGCGATCGCTGCGCGGGCTGTAGACGCTGTTGCGGTCGGATATCAGCTTCTCGCCCGCGCACAGCACGTCGCGGAAGTTGCCCTCGATGTCGATCTCGCCTTCGACGTAGCTCTTGGCCAGCTTGCCGAGGCTCGGGCTGGCCAGCTGCGTCAGGGCCTGCGGCGACTTGACGGTAAGCGTGACCGGCGCCGGCTGCGGCGCACGGATCACCTGGCCGTCCCACAAGCGCAGATTGACCGGCGCCTGCACTTGCCTGAGGCGTTCCTCGACCCGGCCGACGATGCGTCCCTCCAATACCCCGGCTCCCATTTCGCGGTCTCCAGATTCTTGTTGGCAACATGGGCTGAAGACGCAGTTTTACCACACCCGGAGGAGATCGGCTGAAAACGGGCCGGCCATGCCGCCCGGCCGACCAGGCTCAGAAGGCCAGGTCGCGCAGCAGGGACTCGCGCACAGGCCCCGCCAGTGCGTCGGCGGTGGCCTGGTAGCGCGGGTGGTCCACCCCCATGCGGATGGCGGCACCGGCTTTCAGCGCCTGTTTCATTGCCGCGTCCAGCTCGAAGCGAAGAAAGTGGACCGAGGAGGTTTTCTCGTCGTTCTCGCGCTCGAGATCCTCGTCGGCCACAGCGTACACCCGTGGGCTGCCGTCGATCTGGACCCACACCCGGTCCTCGACCCCAATCAGGCCGGCGAGTGCGCGCTGCCGCTCCTCGACGTCGGGGTACTGGATCAGCATGGTCGCCTTCCAGTTGCTGCCGTCGGGGATCAGCGGGTTGTAGGCGTCCAGTTCGTCGTTGATGCCCTGCTCCTCGAAGATGCGCTCGGCGCGCAGCATCTCCTGGATCTGGTAGCGCATCGTCATCTCGTCCTCGAACATGAGCGTGACGTGCTCGCCGAGATGGACGGTGCGGTTCTTCTTGTGGGCCATCACGTTGGCGCGGAATTCGGGGCGGACCTTGGCGTAGGCCTCCAGGGTCATCAGGCTGTCGCGGGTGATGCGGGGCATCGGGCGTTTCCTTTTGGTCTCGGCTGTCTGCATGTTCAATCTCCAGAAAACGATTGAACCACAGAGGCACAGAGACCCAGAGCGAACCCAGACAACCGTGGCGGAGAGCGCTGGACCCGCGTCGACCGGATCCGTTTCTGCTGCCGACGCCCGAGCTTGGCTTTTCTCTGTGCCTCTGTGCCTCTGTGGTGAAACGGGATTACAAGCCGTAGGCAATCCGCAGCAGAGTGATGGGATGCTGCTTCTCCCCCTTGCCTTCGGGGGCCATGCCCTGCTGGATGTGACGGCCGGCTATCGGGCAATCAGAGCTGATGTAGTCCGGTTCGGTTCCCGCCATCGCGCGGAAAACCGGCCGGCCGATCTTCATCGAGTTGGCGAAGAACTCCTTCTTCACCCCCCAGGTGCCGTCGTGCCCCGAGCAGCGCTCGACGGTGTTCACTTCGGTCCCGGGCACCATCTTCAGCATCTCCTGGGTGCGCAGGCCCATGTTCTGCACGCGCAGATGACAGGCCACGTGGTAGCTGACCTTGCCCAGCTGTTTCTTGAACCCGGTCTTGAGCAGCCCGTCGCGGTTGCGCAGGGACAGGTACTCGAAGGGGTCGAACATCGCCTCGGCGACCGCCTTGACGTCAGCGTCGTTGGGGAACAGCAGCGGCAGCTCCTGCTTGAACATCAGCGTACAGGAGGGGATGGCCGTCAGGATCGCATAGCCTTCCCTGCCCAGCTTCGCCAGCACCGGGATGTTGCCGTTCTTGAGACGCTCCACGGCCTCCAGATCGCCCAGCTCGAGCTTGGGCATGCCGCAGCAGTTTTCCTTTTCCACCACGATGGCGGGGATCTCGTTGTGCTCGAGGACCTTGAGCAGGTCCTGGCCGATGCCCGGCTCGTTGTAGTTCACGTAGCAAGTCGCGAAAATCGCCGCCTTGCCCGGAGTGTTCTTGCCGTCCTTGACGGCGAAGCTCGCATTCGGACGTGCGCGGCTACGGAACGTGGCGCTGCTGTAGTCAGGCAGCACGCGCTCCTTGTCGATACCGAGCCAGCTGTCCATCAGCTTGCGCGTCAAAGGGGTGCGATTCACCGTGTTGACCGCCTGCACGACGACGGGGATCGATGCGAGCTTGCCCAGCGCATCGGTGCTGGAAAGCAGCTTGTCGCGGAAGCTGGTCTGCCCTTTCTTGTACTTGACCGCCTTGGCGCGCAGCATGAGGTGCGGGAAGTCCACGTTCCACTGGTGCGGGGGAACGTAGGGGCACTTCGTCATGTAGCACAGGTCGCAGAGATAACACTGGTCCACGACCTTCCAGTAGTCGTCCTTCTTGACCCCGTCCACCTCCATGGTCTCGCTGGAGTCGACCAGATCGAACAGGGTCGGGAACGACGTGCACAGGCTCACGCAGCGTCGGCAGCCATGGCAGATGTCGTAGACACGCTCGAGCTCCTTGAAGAGCTTGGCTTCGTCGTAGAAGTCCGGACTCTTCCAGTCGATGTCGTGCCGGGTCGGGGCTTCGAGGCTGCCTTCTCTCATGGTTATTGGTGAGGCGTGAGGGGTAAGGCGTGAGGCGCCAAAAAAGACGACAGAGGGATGGGGCGAGAGGCTTTCCGCCTCCCGCCTCCCGCCTCTCGCCTCTCGCAGTTAATCCGTCAGCGCGTCCAGGGCCTTCTGGAAGCGGTTGGCGTGAGAGCGCTCGGCCTTGGCCAGCGTCTCGAACCAGTCGGCGATCTCGTCGAACCCCTCTTCGCGAGCGGCCTTGGACATGCCCGGGTACATGTCGGTGTACTCGTGGGTCTCACCGGCGATCGATGCCTTCAGGTTCTCGCGGGTGCGGCCGATCGGCAGGCCGGTGGCGGGATCGCCCACCTGCTCCAGATACTCGAGGTGACCGTGCGCATGCCCGGTCTCGCCCTCGGCGGTGGAGCGGAACACCGCGGCCACGTCGTTCTGACCTTCCACGTCGGCCTTGTTGGCGAAATACAGATAGCGCCGGTTGGCCTGCGATTCGCCGGCGAACGCGGCCTTCAGGTTTCCTTCGGTCTTGCTGCCCTTCAGTGCTTTCATGAGACTCTCCTCGGATCGGGGATGGCTGCAACAGTGCTTCTGGGTCCCCGACGAGCCGCTGGCTCGTACGGTGCCAGTCCTGGCTTCGCGCCTGTTGCGAGCGCGAAATTAGACTAAGTCTAAAACGCAGTATAGGAGCCGCCCCCGGGACTGTCAACATTGCTTTGTGTCAGTTGTCGCGCCGAACTCGTGAGCAATGGCTCACTCAGCGTCGATAGTCTGCAGAACGAAGAGAACCGGGTGCGACGTCGCGGTGGCGGCCGACGGCGTCGAGGGCTACTTGGAAGTCTTGATCACCCGGGGTGGGTCGGGGGGTCGGCCGAAGACCTGCACGAAGTACCAGCGTCCCGATTTGCCCTGGGCCGCGCCAACGCCGATCTCGCTCACGTCCGCAAGCAGCATGTTGCGACGGTGGCCGGAGGAGGTCTTCCAGCCTTGCATCATGCTGCCGGCCGGATTGGACTTGTTGAGTTGGTAGCCGACGTTCTCGGCGACCCGCCCGAACTCATAGCCGCCGACCTGGATGCGGTAGTCGAGCCCCTTGCCGTCGAGGACATGACCGTTCTTGTCGGTGTCGCCGAACCTGTCCTGGCGAGCCATGTTGCGTGCATGGTTCTGGGCGATGACGATCAGGCGCACGTTTGGTTTCAGCGTGTCCAGACGGTTGTCCTTGCGGAAGCCGTTGGTCGCCTCGATGACCGTCTGCTCCAGGCCGTTGACCCTGACGCCCGCGGGCGGAGCAGGCTTCGGTTCGACTGCGGGCGGTGGAGGCGGTTCGAGCGGTTTCCTGGGCGCCGGCGCACAGGCTGCCACGACGAGTAAAGCCGCAAGTAGTAGCAGTTTCCGGAGCATGCGGGCTCTCCCTGGGTTGCATTCCGCCAAAAGCTTCGTCGGCGCAGAAAAGCAAACGGTGTGCCTCTGCAGTTCGCAAACGCCATATCCCGGCTAACCGCCCGGCCCGCCGCCGTTCACATAGAGGACCTGGCCGGTAATGTAGCTGGCCGCATCCGAAACGAGGAAGGCGACTGCGGCAGCGATCTCTTCGGGTGCACCGGCGCGCCCGAGCGGTACGGAGCGCACGAACGCATCGGCGCGCTCATTCCCCATGGCGTCCAGTGCCTCGCGCAGCATCTCGGTGCGGATCGGGCCCGGGGCGACTGCATTGACGCGGATGCCGTTGGCGCCCTCCTCCTTCGCCAGAATGCGAGTCAGCGCCTCCAACGCCGACTTGGAGACGGTGTAGGCACCGTACCCGGCCGGCATCCGGTTGGTGACGTTCGATGAGAGGTTGACGATGTGGCCCGCCCGTCGCTCGCGCATGCCCGGCAGCACCGCCTGAATCAGATGAAACGGCCCGCTCAGATTCACACGCAGGATGCGCTCCCACTCCTGTGCGGGAATGTCGCCTAGCTTCACGCCGGGAAGATGCACGCCCGCATTGTTCACCAGCACATCGATGCGGCCGTGCGCGTCCATGACGGCCTGCGCCAGCGCACGTGCCTGCGCGAAGTCGCCCACGTCGGCGCGGAAGGCGCTCGCCTCTCCTCCCATGCCGGTGATGTGCGCGACGGCGGACTGCGCTTCGTCTTGGCGTTCGCGATAGCTCAGCGCTACGCTCAGACCGGTGCGCGCCAGCGCCTCTGCGATGGCGCGCCCGATGCCGCGGCTGCCGCCAGTAACCAGTGCGATGCGCTTCTCGCTCATGCTCCCTCCCGGATCGAGGCCGTCGATGATGCCGCAAGGACTCGGGTCGCGCAAACGCAGACTTGTTGCACGTCCGCGCTGGGTGCTATATAGCTAAGGCAAGACTCGTTTACCGCAGTGGACGCGGAGGACGCAGAGGAAAAACACCGGGAGTTCTCCTCAAGCGACCTCGCCCGAACGCGGCGTCCCACTGGATAACAGCATGACTTTCCCTGCGTCCTTCGCGTCTGCCGCGGTTTATCGTCGATGCTGGGGGCAAGGGTGCGCAGGACAGATCGCGAGAGGAGACGCATGGCCACAATCCCGCAGCAGATGCAGGTAGTTCAGATCACCAAACCCGGCGGACCGGAGGTGCTCCGGCCCGCAACGCGGGTAGTGCCGCAGCCTGGGCCAGGCGAGGTGCTGATCGAAGTTGCTGCGGCGGGCGTCAACCGGCCCGACTGCTTCCAGCGGGCGGGCTCCTATGCGCCTCCGCCCGGCGCCTCCGACTTGCCCGGCCTGGAGGTCGCTGGCACCATCGTGCAGCTTGGCGCCGGCGTGACGCAGTGGAAGACGGGCGACGCCGTGTGCGCACTGACACCGGGGGGCGGCTACGCGCAGTATTGCGTGACGCCCGCTGGGCATTGCCTGCCGGTGCCGAAGGGGCTCAGCCTGGTCGAGGCCGCCTCGCTGCCGGAGACATTCTTCACCGTCTGGATCAACGTGTTCGAGCGGGGACGGCTGGCCTCGGGCGAGACGCTGTTGGTGCAGGGCGGCAGCAGCGGGATCGGTGTGACCGCCATTCAGATGGCGCGCGCGCTTGGTCACCGGGTGTTTGCCACCGCAGGCAGCCCGGAGAAGTGCGCCGAATGCGAGAAGCTGGGCGCCGAGCGCGGGATCAACTACCGGACCGAGGACTTCGTCGAAGTTGTCAAGCCGCTGACCGGCGGAAAGGGCGTGGATGTGATCCTCGACATGGTCGGCGGGGACTATGTCCCACGCGAGCTCAAGGCCCTGGCCACGGACGGGCGGCTCTCGATCATCGCCTTTCTGGGCGGCACGCGGACCACGCTCGACATGAGCGACATCCTGTACCGGCGCCTGACCATCACCGGCTCGACGCTGCGACCGCGCAGCGTTGAATACAAGACGCAGGTTGCCCAAGCGCTGCATGACAAAGTCTGGCCGCTGATCGAAGCGGGCCGGATCCGCCCGGTGATCTACCGGACGTTCGCGCTGGCAGAAGCGTCCAAGGCGCACGCGCTGATGGAAAGCAGCATGCACGTAGGCAAGATCGTCCTGACCCTTTGAGGTTGGCAGCGCTCACCACTGGAGTACTCGAGCCCACTCAGCGGCAAGCGCCGGAAAACCCTGCACCGCGAGGGACGCAAAAGTGCGCAAAGGAACGCCAAGGAGGAGCGAACGACGGACCGCAGAGACGCTACAGAGCGTGACGGAAGATCAACACAAGACCTGCTTCGCAATCCTTTGCGTACCTTTGCGCCCTTTGCGGTGAGAGACCTTCCAGTGAGCAGTGAGCACCGAGCACTAGGTCACGCGGCGTGGAGCGCCATCTCCGGCTCGCGCGCGACAAAGCCCTGCTCGCGCGGCGGAGGGTTGCGGCGCAGAAGCGCCTTCACATCTCCGTTCTCCGCTACGCGCTCGGCGTGTTCGATGTTCTTCATCACCTCGTCGAGATAGAGGTTCTGGCCGCCGAAGTGCGTCTCGGCGTAGCCATAGGCAGACCCCAGCAGCTCGGTCAGGCGGTGCTTGGCCACCGCGTAAAAGCCCGGCGTGTTGCGCAGGAGGTCTTCCGCCGAGGAAAAGCGCACCCCATGCCCAGTCTCGGACCGGCCGCCGGCGGCCAGCCCGCCGATGACGAACTCCGGGAACAGCCGGTCGCGGCACTTCTCCAGATAGCAGCGGTCGGCCATCTGCGCGATGATGTCCGCGGTGCCGAGCATGTTCCCGAGCCTGCGGAACATCTGATTGGGCATCTCGATGGCATCCACCGGCATCTCGTAGCCGGTGAAGTGGATGATGCGCGCGGCCACCGGCGCCAGGTCCGACATCCCGAGCACGGTCATGTAGTGCTCGAGGAACCGCGACCCGCGGCTGACGTGGCTCAGTGTGTATTCCGCGCCGTTCTGGTGGCGGGTGTCGTGGCGATGGCGCAGATAGCCGACGTCATGGAGCAGCGCGGCAATGATGCCGAACCGGAAGAGACGCGCACCGATCGGTTCGCCGCGCCCTTGTGAGCGCTCGTAGCCGTCCATGAGCCGGGCCATGGCGAGCGACACATCCAGAGTATGCTGCAGGTTGTGATAGGCGGTGTCGCAGGCCCGGTAGCCCGGGTACTCACCCCGGAAGAGCCGGGCGCAGTCGCTGAACGTACGACCAAGCGTCTCGGTCGGTGCGTCCGGATACAGGCCCAGGTAGATGCGACTGACTTCCTGATGGACTGCCTGCGGGTCGGTCGTGTTGACCCGATTGGTGACGTCGTATTCGCTCCGGCGAGGCTGCATGCCCCCTCCTGATCTTCGATTGCGGCATTCTAAATGCCTTGGTCCGCATGACTCAAGTCTTTGACATTTCTACAACTTTTGTCACCCCAAGGCATGTCGGCGAAGGTTGAGTCGCCTGACAGCGACACTGTAGCACGGAATGCCTACGCGTCAAGCAGTCGTTTCGAATATGCGGTGGCCGCTAGGCCTTCTTCGGCTATTGTGCGCCGCAGCAATCAGCCTGTTGATGCTTGCGACTGGCGTCGTCGCAGCTCGCGACGCGGGCGGTGCGGCGCAGAGCGGCAGCCTCGCGACGATCCAGGTCTGGGAGCTCCCGCACGAAGCCCGGCAGACGCTGCCGCGGATCGAGGCAGGGGGGCCGTTCCCGTATCGCAAGGACGGAAGAGGCTACGTCGTGCGGCTGACCGGGCTGGCGGGGCTGGCCCGCCGAACGCCGCGGAACTTCGCGATCCTGCTGGACGTGCTGGAGGAGGCAGCCCAAGTCTGGGCTGCAGAGGGAGCCGCCTTCTACGTGCTGCTGGATGATGCCAGACCCGTTCCAGGTGAGGCGCTGCCGCAGGTCACTGCGGCGTGACGGAACCGGGTTCGGCCTCCGGGCTGTCCGCGGCCGGACAAGGCTCGAACACCGGCCGGCGCGATGCGACACTGGGCAGAAAGCGCGACAGCTCGCAGAGCGCGTCGTAGTACACATCGCGCTTGAACTCGATCACGCTCTCCAACGGAACCCAATAGTCGCTCCAGCGCCAGGCATCGAACTCCGGGCGCTCCGAGCTGCGCAGGCACACGTCGCAATCCCGGCCGATCAGGCGCAGCAGATACCAGATCTGCTTCTGCCCGCGATAGGGGACGCGGCAGTCGCGGCGCACCCACGTGGTGGGCACGTTGTAGCGCAACCAATGACGAGTGCGCCCCAGGATCTTGACGTGCTGGGACTGCAGCCCGACCTCTTCGGTCAGTTCCCGATACATGGCCTGCTCTGGCGATTCGCCCGGCTTGATCCCGCCCTGCGGAAACTGCCAGGCATGCTCACGCACCCGCTTGCCCCAGAACACCTGGTTGCGCTGGTTGACCAGCACGATTGCCACGTTCGGGCGATAACCGTCACGATCGATCATACTCGTGACTCCGAACAATTCTCTTGTAGTGATTCTTTCACAAACCGTGCCATGAGATCAATTCGGGGCCGGGTGGCGAGCGGCATCGTCACACGAGCAGCCTGCGCACGGTATGCGGATTCAGCTCCTTGAGCATGCCGACGAACTGTGGGAACTCCAGTCCGTAGGCCGCCTCCAGGGCGCGCGCCCGCTCGCGCAGCTCGTCCCAGCGGGTGGCCGTGGGCGTGCGTCTGAACCCCATCGCGATGACGTTGCCCCGCTGCACTGCGGGAAGACAGCAGACCTGGCCTTCGAAGGCAGCCTCGATGCGCTGCAAATAGGTGTCGAAGCGCCGGTCGTTGCCCCACAGGTTCACGACCAGCATGCCATTGTCGCGCAGCGCGCGTGCCGCGTTGCGGTAGAACTCGTCGCTGGTCAGCTCCGCCACCTGCGAGCGCCCGTCGTAGCCGTCCACCAGGACCACGTCCGCGCAGTCCGGCTGTCCGGCGATCCAGCTTGCGCCGTCCGCCTCGATAACTCGCAACCGGCGATCGTCCGGAGGCAGGCAGAAGTACTGCCGCGCCACGGCAATAACGCGCGGGTCGATCTCCAGCACCACCTGCTGCGCCCCGTGCAGATATTTGTGGATCCACTTGGCGACCGAGCCCCCGCCCAGCCCGATGTTGACCACGCGCTGGGGTTCCGGCACGAACAAGAGGAAGGCCAGCATGCTGCGCGTGTAGGACAGCACCAGTTCCTCGGGCGCACCGATGCGCATGCCGCTCTGGATCGTGTCGCTGCCCAAGTGCAGATAGCGCACGCCGCCTTCCTCGCTGATCTGAACACTGCCCGAGGCGGGCACTCGGGAGCGCCAACGTGAGAACAAACCCATAGGATGATGGTGCTGTGCCGACTACTGCTCACTCAGTGCGCCTAAGGTCTTTCACCGCAATGGACGCAAAGGCAAGCGAGAGGCTGCGAAGCAGGTTTCGTCTTGATGCTTCTCCGCGCTCTCTGCAGCTCTGTGATCCGTCTCTCGCTCTTCCTTGGCGTTCGTTCCCGTACCTTTGCGTCCTCCGCGGTGAATAGGTTTTCGTTGCCGCAAGTGCCGGGTGCTGAGCGCCGGTAGAATAAGGCTTTTTCCACGGATCACGCATGCGCGTCAGTACTTTCTTCGTTCCCACCCTCAAAGAGGCTCCGGCCGAGGCCGAACTGGTCAGCCACAAGCTGATGCTGCGTGCCGGCCTGATCAGGAAGCTGGGCAGCGGCCTGTACACTTGGTTGCCCCTGGGCCTGCGCGTGCTGCGCAAGGTAGAGAACATCGTGCGTGAGGAGATGGACCGCAGCGGCGCAGTGGAGCTGTTCATGCCTGCCGTCCAGCCCGCCGAGTTGTGGCAGGAGTCGGGCCGCTGGGAGAAGTTCGGGCCGCAGATGCTCAAAATCAAGGACCGCCACGAGCGCGACTTCTGCTTCGGCCCCACTCATGAGGAGGTGATCACCGACATCGCCCGCCGCGAGATCCGCAGCTACCGCCAGTTGCCGGTGAACTTCTACCAGATCCAGACCAAGTTCCGCGACGAGATCCGGCCGCGCTTCGGCGTGATGCGCGCGCGCGAGTTTATCATGAAGGATGCGTACTCCTTCCACGCGGACCACGCGGACCTAGAACGCGAGTACCGCAACATGTTCGACACCTACTCGCGCATCTTCCAGCGCCTGGGTCTGAAGTTCCGCGCAGTCGCCGCGGACCCCGGGGCAATCGGCGGAACCGGGTCGCACGAGTTCCACGTGCTCGCAGATTCCGGCGAGGATGCCATCGCCTTCTCCCACGAGTCGGACTACGCGGCCAACGTCGAGCTGGCCGAGGCCGTACTGCCGTCGACGCCACGCCCCGCAGCGGCCCGCGCGATGGAAAAGGTCGCCACGCCAGGCCAGCACACTATCGAGGAGGTCAGCGCATTTCTCAAGGTGGCGCCGGAGCGCGTCCTCAAGACGCTGCTGGTGGTCACCGGCGACGAGCAATACTATCTCCTGCTGCTGCGCGGCGACCACATGCTCAACGAGGTCAAGGCCGGCAAGAAATTCCTGCTCAACGACGGCTTCCGCTTCGCCTCGGAGGCCGAGGTGCGGCAGGTGCTGCGCGCCGCTCCAGGCTCCATCGGGCCGCTCGGCGATCATCAAGTGCCGATGATCGCGGACCGCACGGTGTCCGCCATGAGCGACTTCGTGTGCGGCGCCAACGAGGATGGTTACCACCTCGTGGGCGTGAACTTCGGCCGCGACCTGCCCGAGCCCGAGGAGTACGTGGACCTGCGGAACGTCGTGGAGGGCGACCCCAGCCCGGACGGCCGGGGCCGGCTCGGGATTTGCCGGGGCATCGAGGTGGGCCACATCTTCCAGCTGCGCACCAAGTATTCCGAGGCCATGAACGCCACCTTCCTCGACGAGGCCGGCCAGTCCCGACCAATGGAAATGGGCTGCTACGGCATCGGCGTGTCGCGCATCGTGGCTGCCGCGATCGAGCAGAACCACGACGAGCGCGGGGTAATCTGGCCGCAGCCGATCGCGCCGTTCCACATCGCCATCGCGCCCATCGGCTATGGCAAGAGCGCGGAGGTGAAGGCGCTGGCCGAGCGTCTGCACGAAGAGCTGACGGCGGCAGGCATCGACGTTCTGCTCGACGACCGCGACGAGCGGCCGGGTGTGATGTTCGCCGATCTCGAGCTGATCGGGGTGCCTCATCGCATCACCATCGGCGATCGGGGGCTCAAGCAGGGTCAGGTCGAGTATCAGTCCCGGCGCGAGGGGAAGGCGCAGATGGTCGAGATCGGGCGGGCGCTGGAGTTTGCCAAGACGCTGGTTTGAGCCACCACCTTTGAACCACTAGAGACACAGGCACGGAGAAACCCAAAGGAACCATCTTCAGCCGCAGGCATGAGCGACCGATAACGCCTCATAGCCTCGCCGTTCCTTTTTTCCCCGGTGCCTCTGTGCCTCTGTGGTAAGAAGTCCTGGCTCCTCGCCAGCATGGCGTTCGCCCCTGCGCTCGCCTGGGCCGGTGCGCAGCAGTACGAGCCGCTCGCGACCAGCGTCCAGGCCGCCATGCACTCCGCGGTGGCCGACCGCGCCAGTCCGCGCCTGGTGTTTGCGTCTCCCGATGAAGCCATGGAGTGGCTGGACGAGATGTCCATCCGGCTTGCCAAGCGCATCCCCGACCAGCAGGCCCGCTTGGATCTGCTCACCACTGTGCAGTACGAAGCGAAACGCGCGGGACTCGATCCTCAGCTCGTCCTCGGCGTGATCGAGGTGGAGAGCGCGTTCCGCAAGTATGCGGTGTCACGCGCCGGGGCTCGCGGCTACATGCAGGTGATGCCGTTCTGGGCCGAGCTGATCGGCACTGCCGAGCACAACCTGTTTCACCTGCGCACCAACCTGCGCTACGGCTGCGTGATCCTGCGCCACTACCTCGACATCGAGCGCGGCGACCTGTCCCGGGCGCTGGCGCGCTACAACGGCAGCCTGGGCAAGAAGAGCAGCTATGCGGCGAAGGTTATGAAGGCCTCGCAGACGCGCTGGGCCTGGCCGGCGCCGCAGGTCACGCGCGCCGCGTACCCTAAGCGGCCCACCGAGTACGTCGGGGACCCAGAGTAGGGCGAAGACGAAAGCGCACCCACACGGCCCCGGCGCCTGCAGCGCCACCCAGAGGGGTGGCACGCGTAGCGCAACGGGGTGGTGGGAGCACGCGACAGCCTGACGGGATGGTGCGCCACAACACGTACCTCACCGTCCGGATACCCGCTGCGCAGGTTACCGCCCTCTGTGGCTGGTTCGCCGTTTCTTCAGCGCACCCGCTCCACGAGCCACACCAGCCCTGCGCTCATCACGCCGAGTGCCAGCGCGCGGCGCGCGTTGCTAGACCAGGCGAAGCGGTCAGCAAAGTGCAGCAGCGGGTAGATCAGGCACACCGCCAGTACCTGGAATGCTTCGATCCCGAGGTTGAAGCTGGCCAGCGCGATCAGCCAGTCGGTGCCCATGCGCAGCCCCAGCGCCTCGCGCAGCGCAGCGGCAAACCCGAACCCGTGCACGAGCCCGAACCCGAAGGCCAGCCACGGACCGTGCCGGCTCTCCGGCCATAGCACTGCGGCCGCCCCCACGTACGTGATCGTGATCGGTATCAACGCGTCGATGAGCGCACCGGGCGGCGTGATCCAACCCAGTGCGGCGAGCACCAAGGTCAGGCTGTGGGCGACGGTGAACGCCGTAACTACACCGACTACCCGCGCAAGCGATTGGCGGAACAGCAGCAGCCCGAGCAGAAAGAGCAGATGATCGTAGCCCGCAGCGATGTGCTGCGCACCCAGCCGGAAGAAGGGCCAACCATCCTGGCTCAGCCGCGCATTCCATGTGCGCGCGGCAGGTGAGACGACGGATGGTCCAGATGGTTGCGGTGTCGCTTGCGCTGCGTCGGAAGCGGCTTGCACGGGCGCGGAGGCGCGCGCAGCACGCGCTGCTGGCGGCGCCTTGCGAGTGGCGGTAGGCGCGGCTTTGATGGGTGCTGCGTGGACTACCTCGGGCAGCACCGCCGGCGCTGACGCCAGCGCCAGCATAGCTGTCACGCCCTCCTCGCTCGGGTTGGGAAGATCGGCCATGGCGGCATAGTCGGTCAGGCGCTGCGAGCGGTCCTGCGCGGACGCACCGGCGCCCGACACCAGCGCGCCGTCGCTGCCCTGGACCACCATCTCCTTCCAGCCCACGAGGTCCTGGCGGTAGCGATCGCGGAACACCAGACTGCCCTGCGCGCCGCGTGCGGGCAGCAGCGCGGTCAGGTGCAGGTTCCAGCGCGTCGTCGACAGCCCGAACACACTGCCTTCGTCGGTCCGCCGGCTGGCCAGCAGCGTCATCGGAAGCGGCACGCCGTCCAGTTCCAGTTGCAGGCTCTGCTGCATCTGGGCCACCCATTCGCGGAACTGTGCCTCGTGCTCGGCCTCGCTGGTGCGCCCATCGCCATCCACGTCGGCCTCGCGGGCCACACCGATGGCGGCGATCTCGAGCATCTCGTAGAGATAGTCCACGTCCACCCGGCGCGGATGCACGGTGATCACGACATGGCGGTTGATGTCCGTGCTGACGATGGGATGGGCCATGGCTGGCCCGGGGACGAGAAGAAAGGAAAGCGCAAGCGCGACCGCAAGCGGCGCGTGCGCGATGCGCAGCAGGAGAAACCGGAGACGATCAGGCCAGGCGGGCGTTGCGCCGCGTGGCGCGGTTACGCTGCCCGGGCACGAGCCTGCTCCTGCGCAGGCATCCCGAACAGCCGCTCCAGCGTCATCGACAGGTCTTCCTGGATCCCGCCGGTCAGCCGCACGAGCTGGCGCTCGAAGGTGGCCTCCGCGCCCGCGTGCAACCCCTCCGAGCGGAACACGAACTCGTGGTAGACCTCGGCCACGCGGATCTCGTCGGCGTCGCGCGCCAACACCCAGTGATCGTTTGCGGCACGCGCCGCCCAGCCCGCCGCCGCCAGCCGCTCGAGCAGCCCTTCGCAATCCTCGATCGGCAGGCGCAGTGCGTTGCGCAGATCCTGCACGCTCGGCACCTCGCCCTTCTGATGAGCTTTGTACAGCAGGCGCAGCAACTGCACCGCATCCACGAACTGATTGCCCGGCAGGCGGCGGCGCTTCACCCCGCCCGAGCGCAGATAGGGCATGGCCGCCGTCAGCTCGGCGCCCACCAGGATGATCAGCCAGGAGAAATAGATCCACAGCAGAAAGATCGGGAAGCTCGCGAACGCTCCATACACCAGCTTATAGGTGGGCACCTGCCGTAGATACGCGCCGAAGGCGGTCTTCATGCCTTCGAACAGCAGGCCCGCCACCATTCCGCCCGCCACCGCGTCGTTCACGTCCACTCCGCGGGCAGGCACGGTCCGGTACAGGAACGCGAAGGCCGCGCTGGTGAGCATAATCGGCACCATCTTCAGCATCACCACGCCGGCCCAGCCGATGTCGCGCGTGAGCTCCAGCGACAGGCTGATGATCCAGGAGGTCAGCGACAGGCTCGCACCGATGAGCAGCGGCCCGACGGTGAGCGCCCCCCAGTAAATCAGCAGGCGGCTCACCAGCGGCCGCGGCTTGGGCACCCGCCACACCGTGTTGAACGTCCGATCGATGGTGAGCATCATCATCACGGCCGCAACGCCGAGGATGGCCAGACCCGCTGCGGTAAGCTTACCGGCGTTCTCGGCGAACTGCTGCATGTAGATGGTGATGACCCGCCCCGATGCCGCTGGCACCAGGTTCTCGAGGATGAAGTTGCGGATGGCGTCGGAAAACCCGGCGAACACCGGGAACGCCGAGAAGACCGTTAGCGTCACCGTCAGCAGCGGCACCAGGGCCAGCAAGGTCGTGAAGGTCAGGCTGCCCGAGACCTGGGCCAGCCGGTCCTCCCGCACCCGTGCGAAAAGATGGCTGGTGAACTCGAAAGTGGCGCGGATCTGGCGTCGCATGATGAGGTGTCCTGGAAGGGCACATCTTTATAATATCGGCCGACAATCAGGCTCTTGAAGCACCAAGACGCGAGGCCGGACGCGTCCACAAGTGCCTGATTGGTCGATGCCTGACGGCCGCGCTGGCGGCCGAGGCAGGCATCGAGCAAACTTGATGCCGCATTCCAATCGTTTTCGAGTTTGATTTCGATGGGAGACATTCTGGTTCTGTACTACAGCCGTACCGGCGCGGTGCGGCAGATGGCCCAATCGCTCGCGCGAGGAGTCGACAGCGTGCCCGGCGCACGCGCCCGCTTGCGCACCGTGCCAGCCGTCTCCACTGTGTGCGAAGCGACCGAGCCCGCGATCCCGGACAGCGGGGCACCCTACGCCGACTTCGCCGACCTCCACGAGTGCATCGGATTGGCACTGGGCAGCCCGACCCGCTTCGGCAACATGGCTGCGCCGCTGAAGTACTTCCTCGATTCCACCTCGGGCCTCTGGCTCAAGGGCACGCTCGCCGGCAAGCCCGCCGCCGTGTTCACCTCCACCTCGACGATGCACGGCGGCCAGGAGAGCACGCTGCTGTCCATGATGCTACCGCTGCTGCATCATGGCATGGTCATAGTGGGCGTGCCCTACACCGAGCCCGAGCTGAGCTCGACCACCAGCGGCGGAACGCCCTACGGTGCCAGCCATGTGGCCGGCGTCGGCTCGGACCGCCCCATCAGCGCGGAGGAGCACCGTCTGTGCATGGCCCTCGGGCACCGGTTGGCACAGACCGCGCTCAAGCTGGCACGATGAGCAGGGGGCGGGAAGCGCGCCTGCTGGTGCGCAGCCATCGGAGCGGCGTACTGTCGACGCACTCCGTCAAGCACGCAGGCTATCCCTACGGCTCGGCGCTGCCGCACGTCACCGATCACGCCGGCCGGCCCGTCGTGCTCATCAGCCATCTGGCCGAGCACACCCACAACCTGACGGCAGATGCGCGCGCGAGCTTCATCGTGTGTGCGTCGGGCGCAGACCTGCAAGCGCAGCCGCGTGTCACGCTGCTCGGCGAGACCCGACCGGTCGCGAACCAGGAGGCCATCGCTACCCGCTATCTGCGCTTCTTCCCCGACCACGAGCAGTATCTGCAAATCGGCGGCTTTCGCTTTTTCGCCCTGGAGCCCATGCAGGTGCGCTACATCCAGGGCTTCGGCGGCCTGCACTGGATTGCCGGCGACGGCTATCTCGCCGCAGACACCGCCGCCATGGCGGAAGCTGAACCCTCGGTGCTGGAACACATGAATGCGGACCACCGGGACGCGCTGCGCGACTACTGCCGCGCAGCGCACGGCGTCGATCCGCAGGACGTGGAGATGGTGGGCGTGGACTGCGACGGCTTCGACGTGCGTGCGGACGACAGCCTGCTGCGCTTTGCGTTCGAGGCGCCCGTCACGGCGCCCGCGCAACTGCGGGCGGTGTTCATCGAGCTGAGCCGGAAAAACCGCGGCAATGCGTGAGGTCGCTCACTGGGGCGCAATCGTCAGCTTGATCGCGCTCATCTTCCTCTGCCTGCTGTGGGAGGCGTGGCTCGCACCGCTTAAGCCGGGCGGATCGGTTGTAATGCTCAAGGCCGTGCCATTGCTGGCACCGCTGTTCGGCATCCTGCGCGGAAAGGTCTATACATACCAGTGGACAGCGCTGCTGGCGCTCCCCTACTTCACCGAAGGCGTGGTGCGGGCCTGGTCGGATCGGGGGTTGTCGCAGCAGCTCGCCATAGCCGAGGTCGCGCTCGCCACCGTGCTGCTGACGAGCTGCGTGCTCTATGTGCGGCTGGCACGACCAGCGCAACCTGCTTCCTCCCGATGAGCCGCCGCCGCTCACGCCCGTGCAGCACACCCTCCCTTGCGTCCGCAGGACGCAAGGGAGGGCTGGGGAGGGGGCAGGCAGCTGGTTAGCACATCCCATCGGCGCTCTCTTCGATGAACGCAGCTTACCGCGGCCGCTTGGCCCCCACACCCTCGGGCCCGCTGCACTTCGGCTCCATCGTCGCCGCAGTGGGCAGCTATCTCGAAGCGCGCACGCGCGGCGGCGAGTGGCATCTGCGCATCGACGACCTCGACCCACCGCGCGTGGTGCCCGGCGCCGTCGATTCGATCCTGCATTGCCTCGAACAGCTGGGCTTCGAGTGGGATGGCCCGGTGATCTACCAGAGCCAGCGCACGCCGGCCTATCATGCAGCGCTGCATCAACTGCGCCAGCGCGGCCTGGTCTACCCCTGCGCCTGCAGCCGCAAGGACATCGCCGAGCATGCAGTGATGGGTGTCGAGGGCCCCATGTATCCCGGGACGTGCCGCGACGGAATGCCCGCGGGCCGCGAAGCCCGTGCGGTAAGGCTTCGCACCACCGGCGCCAGAGTGGAGTTCGACGACGCCGTCCTCGGGCCGCAGACTCGCGACATCGCGCACGAGGCGGGCGACTTCGTGCCGGCGCTGCACACCGTGGGATACCCGCTCGTCGACGCCGACGGCGCCTCGCGGCCCGACGTCGCCTGGCCGTGCAGCGACACCAAGTACATCTGCCACTTCCCGGAGACGCGTGAGATCTGGTCGTTCG